>NZ_JBSFKQ010000023.1:0-105346 GCF_053598615.1 Kitasatospora sp. NPDC001095
GTCAGGGGCGCCCCCCCCGGGCCGGGGGGCCCACCTCACCACCGGGGGCGGGGGGGGGCCGGGGGCGCCCCCCCCCCCCCCCGGCGGGGGGGGGGGGGGGGGGCCCGCGACGCGGTTCCGGCGGCCGTCAGGCGCGCCCGGCGATCAGGCCGAGCCGGCCGTCGAAGCGGCGGTAGAGCACCCGGCCCCGGCCGCTGTCCGGGTGTGCGAAGAACAGGAACGGCAGCTCCGCGCCCGCCAGCCGGTCGACGGCCTGGGCCTCCGTCAGCCGGGGTGCGCCGTACGGGCTGAGGGTGATCGGCGAGGTGCGGCGGCCCGCCGGCCCGGCGGGGACGGTCCGGGCGAGGCGGTAGCCGGTCGGCCCGACCCGGTAGACCACGGCGTCGGTCTCGGTCGCCGGATCGGTGAACAGGTGGATGTCGTAGTCCATCGCGTCCATCGTCCGGGCGGCGGCCTCCGGCGAGCACCAGACCAACGAGGGCTCCTTGCGCCGGACCACCCGGAGCTCGGGGACGCCCACGCCGCCCGAGCCGGTGGACGGTGCGGTACGGATGCCCGACCAGGGGCGCGGTGCCCAGGCTCCGGTGACGGCCCGAATCCTGCCGCGCAGCGCCTCGCTCACCCGGTCCAGCGAGTCGGCCAGCCCGGAGGCGGCCTCCTGGACGCGGATCCGCCGGCCGTCGACCTCGGCGTTCACCTGCGCCAGCACGCCCCCGGCCACGGCCGCGAACCGGACCCGCAGGGCCTCGACCAGCGTCCCCACCCCCGGAGCCGCCGCCGCGGCGGCCACCCGGGCCCGCGCCTCGGCCAGGACCTCGCCGGTCAGCCCCTCGAACGCCCTCACCGTGACCAACTCGCCCATTCCAGGCCCTTCCACTCCCAGTCGGCGCATACCGGCGACCAGGATCCCGGGCCACCCGACCACGCGGCCAGGGCCCAACGGCCCCACCTCGGTGGGCCGCCCGGACCAGCCGCGGGCCGGGGGAGCCGGATCAGTACAGCTGGGTGCGCAGCCAGCCCTTGACCTCCGGGGTGACGGGGTCGGTGACGTCGGCGAACTCCTCGTGCTTCAGCAGGAACTTGGCGACGTACGGGCAGATCGGCACGATCCGCTTCCCGGCCGCGCGCACGTCCGTCAGCGCCTCCTGGACCAGGTGCGAGGCGAGGCCCCGGCCGGCGAAGGCCTCGTCGATCTCCGTGTGGTAGAAGACGCGCTGCTCCTCGTGGTCCCGGTACTCGGTGAAGCCGGCGAGCTCGCCGTCGACGGAGATCTCGTACCGGTTCCGGTCGTCCGCCCGTTCGACGGCGATGGTGCTGGGAGTGGACACGGGGTGGCCTTTCGGTCGCGGGGCGTGCCGCAGGAGCGGTGAATGGCTCCTTCGGCACCGTTCAGCGGGAATCCTGCCAGGTCACCGGGCCTCGGGCCATCCCGGCCCGAGGCCGCCCGGCCGGTGTTACGGAGCGCCCTGGCCGGTGTATGCGGAGCGCCCCGGCCGGGCAGCCGCCCACCTGCCGGGGGACCGGAGGTGACGGCCATGGACGGGCCCGGGCTCTCCAACAGGAGCTGAGGCTCCTGTTGGAGATCGAGGACGACCTGCGGGCGGACGAACGGCTCGACCGCGCGATGCGCACCATGCGGCGCCGGCCCGGGCCACTGCTGGACCGGGCCCTGGGCGTCGCCGCGCGGGTGCCGTCCGCCGTGCCGGCGGTGTTGCTGGCGCTGTCGGCCGGCCTGCTGCTGGTCGGCGCCGACGCGCACTCAGCCGCCGTGCTGTTGGGCTTCGCCCTGGTCTGGGCGCTGCCCTTCGTCCTCGCGGTGGCCCGACAGGTCGCCCGCCGCAGGGGGCTGCGCCCGTGAGCGGCCGGGTCCGCCCCGGGAGCGCAGCTCGGTGAGCACCGACCAGCCGACCGCCACCACCGGCACCGCCACCACCGCGCCCAGGACCCCGGCCAGCACGGCGCCGCCGGCCACCGAGACGGCGATGACCACCGGGTGGATGCGGACGGACCAGCTGAGCACCAGCGGATGCAGCAGGTGGCCCTCGATCTGGCCGATGACCACGATCAGCGCGAGCACCAGCAGCGCGATCAACGGGCCGCGGGCGGCGAGCGCGACCACGGCGGCGATCGCCAGCGCGATCGGGGAGCCGATCAGCGGGACGAGGGTCGCCGCGAACTCCAGCACCATCAGGGGCAGGACCAGCGGAACCCCCAGGATCGCCAGCGCGATGCCCACGAGCACGGCGTTGGAGGCCGCCACGATCAGCACCCCCCGGGTGTAGCCCGCGAAGGTGTGCCAGGCGGCGCGACCGGCGCGGCCGCACGCCGACCGGCTGCGGGGCGGCAGCTGCTCCTGCGCCCAGGACCACATCCGGTCACCGGAGTGCACGAAGAACACCGAGCAGAACACCGCGAGCGCCAGCCCGGTGACCAGCTCGACGACCCGGCCGGCGCCGCTGAGCGCGGTGCTGAGCAGGGCGGAGCGGTGGGCCGAGATGAAGTCGCCGATCTTCGAGCGCAGATCGGTGACGGTGCCGGGGCGCAGGTGGAAGGGGGCGCCGGTGAGCCAGTGGTCGATCCGGGAGAGGCCGCCGCGCAGCTCGTTGCCCAACCGGGTCCATTCGTCGACGACCGTCGTACCGACCAGCGCCAGCACCCCGCCGACGAGCGCGACGGTGCCGAGGAAGGAGAGCAGGACGGCCAGTGGGCGCGGCGTCACCCGGGCCAGCAGGTCGACCGGCGGGCGCAGCACGGAGGTGATGACCAGTGCCACGAACACGGCGATGACCGGCAGCTGGAGGCGGGCGAGGACGTAGACGACCAGGTAGGCGGCGAGTCCGAGCAGCGCCAGCCGCCAGGTGTACCCGGCCGTCGTCCGCAGCCCGGAGGGGACGCGGTCGGACGGGCCGGGGCCCGCCGCCTTCGGTCGGCTCCGGCCGGCGGACACCCGGGGACGGCGGCTGCCCAGCGGGGCGGGCCGCCGGTCGGGTCCGGCGCCGTTGTCTCCCACGGGCGGTCTCCCCTCGGGCTCGGCCGGGTTTCCTTTCAGTCACGATGACCCATGCCGCGACGGTTCGCTCTGCGGCGCGACCCGATCCGCCCATCCGGTCACCGGGATTCCCGGCATCCCGTGTGTGAAATCGCCGGACCGGGGTATACGCATCGATCGGCATCGGTCTCCCCGGGCGGACCAAGGTCCTCCGTGTACAAGCGGTTGGACGTAGGGAGAATCGATGACACAGGGTGGGAGAGAAGGAGGCCGAGATGAGAAGCCTCACGCGCCGCTACGCGGTGACGCTCCCCGGCCCGATCGGCGGGCACGCCCCCCTGAGTGTGGTCGTCGTGCACGAGACGCAGACCGTGGGGCCCGACGGGGGCCTGGTCTGGGAAAGCGCGGACGGCGGCCTCCGCGTCGAGATCACCGGCGGGGTGGCCACCGTCCTGGCTGCCTCCCGGACCGGCAGCCGGCACCCGTGCCTGACGGCGGTGCCGCTGCCCTGAGCACGCGGTGAACCTGAGCATGCGGTGAAGGAAGCAGGCGACGAGGCGGGCGTCGCGAGGGGGTCATCGCGCGCTGGCTGCCAGGGCCTCGCGCACGGTGACCAGGCAGGGGTCGCAGTACCGGTCCGGCCCGGCGGCCGAACCGGTGCCGTCGGCTGCCGGGACGACGCGCTGGGAGGGTTCCAGGAACCGTCCGCAGAGCGAGGACGACGCGTCGTCCTTCGCCACCACGTGCCACACCACGGCGGGCGGGGTCACCGCCGGGTCATGTTCGGCCCACATCTCGTACACGGCGTTACCTCCGGATCGCTGGGGGCTCGGTGAGTCCATGCAAACCCGGGGTCTGCCGAACGGCCACCGGGCCAGACCCGGTGGGATGATTGTGGGCCGGAAGCGGTTAGGACGCGCGGCCACCCGATCTGCCCGGGAACCCAAGGCACCGAGGGCACGGGCGGCCGGGCGGTGCGGTGGTGCGGGCTCCGAGGTCCGGCGCGGTCAGGTGTCCGGTGCGGCGGTGCTGATGTCGGCGAGCGTGGAGCCCAGGCTCTCCGCCCCCACCTCCCGGTCCGTCGCGAGGTCGCCGAGCGAGACGACGCCCACCGCCCGGCCGTCCTCGAGCACCGGGAGCCGGCGCAGGGCGTGGCGTCGCATCAGGTCCACGGCGTGCCCGACGTCGTCGTCCGGGCCGACGCCGACGAGCTCGGAGCTGCACACGTCACCGGCCCGGGTGCTGTCCGGGTCCCTGCCCGCGGCCAGGACCCGCACCACCAGGTCGCGGTCGGTCACCAGCCCGCACACCTGGTCGTCGTCGCCCGCCACCAGGACGTCGCCGATCGCGGCGTCGCGCATCCAGCGGGCCGTGTCACGCACCGAGGCGAGCCGGGGGACGGTGACCGGGGCGGGGGTCATGATCTCCTTGATCTTCCGGGGCATGGTGCCCTCCTCGGCGCTGGGACGGGGTCTCCTGCGGGGCCGCGCCTGCCCGTCGCGGCGGGTCGGAACCCTGCGCTCAGGAAACCCCGACCCGGGAAAACCCCGGCCGGGAAAACCCCAGGCCCGGGAAAACCCCAGATCCGGGAAAACCCCAGATCCGGGGAAAGCCGCACCCGGTCACCTCCGCCGGTCGGCATCCGGCCGCGCCGCACTGCCGAGCCCTGACCTCGCACCCGGGGCACCGCCCCGGTCGCGGCCCTGCCCGGCGGCCAGGCGGCGCCTGATCACCACCAGGTCGAGCCCGGCGAGGCCGGCGAACCCGCCGCACAGGGCGGCGAAGAAGGCGTAGGTGCCCTGGTTGGGCACGGGGCCCGGGGCGGCCAGTGCGGCCAGTACGGCGAAGGCCACCGCCCCGGCGGCGAACAGCACCAGGAAGATCCGGGACAGCAGCCGCCGCAGCTCCAGGTCGGAGCGGGCGGTCACCGGCTCGGTGCCCGGGCGCACCGTCTTCTGGGGGCGGAGTTGTGGCGTCGTCCGGCCGGGGCCCTGTGAGGTGTGCGGGAAGTCGTGGCGCTCGCCGCTCGGGCGGTGCGCCCCTTTCCCGTGCTGCTTGCCTGGTCTGCGCTGTACGGCCATGACGGCCCCCGAACGGAGTCAGCCGGTTGTGTTCCGTCAGCGCGCCTACCCGGGCCCGGCGTCGGCACACGCGGATGGGCGCCCAGTCGCGCCGGCACACGTCGGTGGGCGCTCAGCCGCGCCGGTCGCGCCGATCGCGCGGGTCGAGCCGCAGCCGGACCGCCAGCTGGGGCCCCTGCCGCTCGCGGCCCTCCTCGCGCGTCCCGCAGAGGGCGGTGAGTGCGCGCAGCACCCGCTCGACGTCCTCGGGACCGCCGAGCAGGTCGGCGGCGAGCCCGCCGGACAGCGCGACCGGCGGCCCCGGCGAGCCCGCCCGGTGGGCGTCGAAGGACTGGGAGAGGCTCGCCGGCGGGCTCGGCCCGGGGGTGGTGGGGGTGCGGTGGATCCGGGGTTCGGCGACCACCCTGACGCCCTCCGAGGTCACCGTGGGGGGATCCTCCCAGGCGTTGCCGATCAGGGTCCGGCCGCGCCCGGTGTGGGTCGGGAAGGCGGCCTCCAGCGCGTCGAGCACCGCCTCGGCCGCGTCCTGGGGGCCCTCGCCGAGCCGTACCAGCACGTGTCCGGCCGCCAGGGGCAGTCCCATCGCAGCCACCTCCTCCGCCCCGGCGGCACTCGCCGGCGGGTGTCCTCCCCTTCCGTTCTACGGCCGGTCCTTGGGGGCGCGCACTCCGGGCGCACCGGCCGGGATGGGGGCGCCGCCCCGGCGTCGTCCGTCGGATTCGGCCGCTGGTCAGCGGGGCGGGGCCCAGCCGGTGATCGACCGGTCGTGCGGCGGGCGCCGCGGGGGGGGCGAGTTCATGACCGCCTGACCGTTCCTGCGCGGTGCGGACACCGCCGCGCCCCGTAGGGGTCCGGCGGTTCCGTTCTCAGCCGAGCAGGGTGGCCTCGACCCCGGCGAGCACCGCCGCCAGGCCCTGTTCGAAGCCCTCGTCGAAGTCCTGGAACATCACCCGGCCCGACTCGGCGGCCAGCGGGTGGGCGGCCAGGCGCTCGGCGCGGGCGTCCACGTCGTAGCCCTCCTCGCCGTCGAAGGGGTTGGGGCCCATCGCCTGCTCCTCGATGACGTAGCCGATGGTGTAGCTGTAGGCGGTCTGCCAGGCCCGGGCGGCGGCGGCCGGGGTGAAGCCGACCTCGACCAGCACGCGCAGCGAGGCGTCCAGGCCCGCCGCGTAACTCGTGTCGGTGAACCGGGCGCCGCTGTAGACCTTCGCGCCGTCGCGGTAGCGCAGCAGCTCGGCGCGCAGGGTGCGCATGGTCGTCAGGCAGGCCTCCCGCCAGTCGCCCCGCGGGCCTTCCCCCACCCGGCTCGTCATCCGGCGCATCATCTCCGTCGCCATCTCGTCCAGCAGCGCCTGCTTGTCCTTGAAGTGCCAGTACAGCGCGGGCGCCTTGACGTCGAGCCGGGCGGCGATGGCGCGCAGCGTCAGGCCGTCCAGACCGGCCTCGTTCAAGAGGTCCAGGGCGGCGTCGACGACCTGGCCGCGGTCGAGCTTGGGGGTTCTCTGCGTTCTCTGCGAGGTCACGGTTGACAGCTTAACGCTGTTAAGTGCAGGCTGTCGGCAACGGCTACTTAACAACGTTAAGGAGGTTGCCGTGACTTCTCGCGGCATGCACACGGACGTCCTGGTCATCGGCGCCGGCCCCACCGGACTCGCCCTGGCGGTGGACCTCGCCCGGCACGGCGTCACCGCCTTGCCGGCCGAGCGAGGCACGGAACTCTTCCCCGGCTCGCGCGGCAAGGGCCTGCAGCCGCGCACCCTGGAGGTGCTCGACGACCTCGGCGTGCTCGACCGGGTCCGCGCGCTGGCCGGCCCCTACCCGCCCACCCTGTTCTGGCAGGACGGAGAACCGCAGGGCGAGCAGTCGATGTACGACCCGACCGAGCCCTCCGAGGCCGAGCCGTACACCGAGACGCTGATGCTGCCCCAGTGGCGCACCCAGCAGGTGCTGTACGGGCGGCTGCGCGAGCTGGGCGGCGAGGTCGCGTTCGGGCGCGAGCTGGTCGGCCTGGCGCAGGACGAGGAGGGCGTGACCGCCGAGTTCGCCACCGGCGGCCCGGTCCGGGCGCGGTACCTCGTCGCGGCGGACGGCGGGCGCTCGACGGTGCGGCGGCTGCTCGGCATCGGGATGACCGGCGAGACCGTCGACCCCGCCCCGATGCTGGTCGCGGACGTCCGGGTCGACGGGCTGGGCCGCGACCACTGGCACGTGTTCCCGGCCGAGGAGGGACTGCTGGCGATCTGCCCGCTCGGCGGCACCGAGGACTTCCAGCTGGTCGCCGGGTTCCCCGAGGGGACGGTCGTCGACCACACCCTCGACGGGCTGCGCGAGCTGGTCGCGGCCCGCTCCCACCTGACCGCCGAGCAGGTCACCGAAGTGCGCTGGATCTCCGAGTTCCGCCCGCGCGCGGCGCTCGCCGACCGCTTCCGCGCAGGCCGGGTGTTCCTCGCGGGCGACGCCGCCCACGTCCACTCGCCGGCCGGCGGGCAGGGGCTGAACACCAGCGTCCAGGACGCCTACAACCTGGGCTGGAAGCTGGCCGCGGTGCTGGCCGGCCGAGCGGGCGGGGAACTGCTGGACACCTACCAGGAGGAACGCCGCGCCAACGCGGCGCAGATGTTGGCGCTGTCCACCCGGGTGCACCGCGGCGAGCAGCGCCGCGGCCGGGCGACCCAGCAACTCGGCGTCGGCTACCGGGAGTCCGCGCTCTCCGTGGAGACCCGACCGGTCCTCCCGGCGGACGCGCTGCGGGCCGGCGACCGCGCGCCGGACGGCCGTCGGGGCGGAACCCGGCTGTTCGACGCCTTCCGCGGGCCGCACTGGACGCTGCTCACCGTCGGCACGGACGCCCCGCTGCCCGCCCTCACCGCCCCGGTGGTCCGCATCCCGGCCTACGAGGCGTACGGCACCGGCGTGTTCCTGGTCCGGCCGGACGGGTACGTCGGCTGGGCCGGCGCGACGGCGGACGGCCTCGCGGCCTACGCGGGCCGACAGGGACTGCTCGCCCCCTGAGCGGGCGCCCGGCCGGGGGCGGACCGGGCGGCCACCAGGGCTGCCGGGTACGGCAGTCGCTCAGTCCGGCGGCTCGTGCCGGCCCGGGTCGTGGGCCGGTTCGGTGATCTCGAACTCGGGGCCGTCCCGGGGCCCCTTCTCCTCCTCGTGCGCGGGCGGTGGCGAGCCCTCGCCGGTCATCCGGGACTCGGGGGTCTCGACCGGAACCGGAGGGTCCCGCGGGACGGGTGCGTGCTGGTCGCTCATGGCGTCCGCCTCCTCGCGTCGACGGGAGTCCCACAGCGGGCCCGGTGCGGCGTCTGCCCGGGCCGCGGGCTTCCATGCGCCGGGCCCGCCGACCCGCCGACCCACCGGTCCGGTCCGGCGGCTCCTCTACGCGCCGGACTCGGCGGCGGTCCTCGGATCGTGCAGTCAGCCCTCGAGGCCCTGGCGGAGGATCCCGGTGGCGGCGGGGACGTTCGCGTCGACCTGGGGGCCGGTGTGGGTCTCCTCGGTGCGCACCAGGACACCGCCGGGCAGCTCGGTGAAGTTCCACACGTGCACGCCGTCGATCCGCAGCCCGGTCGCGACGCCGGGCCGGTCCAGCGGAGGCGGGAGCCCGGCCGCAGCTGCCGGACGGTGGAGGTGATCTCCAGGGCGGGGGGCATGAGCGGCCCCGCGCTCTACCGCTACTTCGCCGGCCGTGACGAGCTGATCACCGAACGCGTCCGGGACGCGCACCGCAGCCTCGCCGACACCCTCGCCACGGCCGCCGCCGAGGGCGCCGACCTGGCCGGGCTCCCCCACGCCCTGCGCGGCTGCGCCCTGGCCGATCCCCAGCGGTACTTCCTGGTCTACGGCACCCCCGTGCCCGGCTACCACGCGCCCGAGGACACCACCGCGATCGCCGACGAGGTGATGCGGACGCTGGTCGACGCCTGCGCTGCGCTCGCCCCGACCGGGCCGCGGGCCCCGGACGTCCAGGATGCGGCGTTCACCACCCACCTGCCGGGCCACCGGGACTGGGCCGGCGAGGAACCGGCGCCGCCCGAGGTGCTGCACCGCTTCCCGGTCTTCTGGACCCGCCTGCACGGGGTGCTGTCACTGGAGCTCGCCGGGCACTTCACCGGCACGGGCTTCCGCCCCGCGCTGCTCTTCGAAGCCGAACTGGACGGCCTGCTGGCGCCTGGGTTCTGACGGCCGCCGCGGGCCCGGCCGGGCCGCTCGCCGGCGCCGGGCAGGGGCGGCGCCGTCAGGCCTGCCCGGGGTGCGGCTGCGGAGGCGGTGCCGGATCGGGGTCCGGAATCGGCTCCGGCGGCGGGAAGGGCGGGATCGGCGGCGGCGCCGGATCGGGCCCGCCCGGCCCCGGCGTCGGGTCGGGGCCGGGTATCGGCCGGGTGTCCGGATCGGGGGGCATCGGGACGGTCATCGGGGCACCTCCTCGGGTGGCACGCGCCGCTCAGCGGCCGAGCGCGCGGGCCGGCCGGCGCTTGTTCGTCTTCGAGCGGCGTTCGGGTCGTCGCGCAGCCGCGTGTACCCGCCGCAGCCGTCGCGAATCCGACCGAGGCCCTCCGGAGGCCCGCCCGGGGACCGCCGACCGGCCCGCCCCGCGGCCGCCGAGGTCGGCACGCGCGGGGCGACGGGGCGTGTACGGCCGGTCGTGCTCCGGTTCGGACGGGTGTGCCGGGTGTGGCGCGTTCGCCGCACCGTCACTCCGGGTAGTGGAAGGGCTGCACGATGGTGACGGAGGGGGTGGGGTCAGGGAGTCGCGATGACGGAACACGAGCAGCTCGGCGCGCCCGCCGGCCCGGAAGGACACCCCACCCGGCCCGAACGGGTGCCGCCTCAGGCCCCCGCGCCCGGACGGCGCGAGCCGGGAGCCCGTCCGGGCCCCGAGGGTGACACCGCCGCGGCACCCTGGCCCGACATGATGCTGCCGCTGCTGCGCACCCCGACGGCCGACCGGCGGCCCGCGCCGGAGGGCGCCGGCGCGGATCCGCCGGCGGGTGTCGAGCCGGCTCAGGTGCTGGACCTCGCGCTGCTGGTCGGCGAGCTGCTGCTGGCCAGCGGCGAGGCGGCGGAAGACGTCGAGGCCGCCATGCTGGCCGTCGCCCACGCCTACCGGCTCCACCCGTGCGACCCGCAGGTCACCTTCACCCGGGTGGCGATCTCGTACCAGCCCGGGCCGTCGGAGCCCTCGCTGACGGCCGAGTGCTCCGTCCGCCGCCCGTCCGTCGACTACGCACGGCTGGCCGCCGTGTTCCGGCTGGTCACCGGGATCGCCGTGGGCGGGATGACCGTCCCCGAGGCGCACCGACAGCTGCTGGCGGCCCGCCGGAACAGCCGCCGCTACTCCGGGCGGCTGTTCGTGCTCTCCTGCGGGGGGATGGCCGGGGCCGCCACCCTGCTGATCGGCGGCCGGGCCGACGCCCGGGCCTGGCTGGTGTTCGCCAGCGCCGTCGTCGCCGCGCTGACGGGCGAGCGGTGCTCGGCGCTGGTGGCACGCCACGACCTCCCGGCGTTCTACCAGTTCGTGGTGGCGGCGGTGCCCGCCGCCGTGATCGGCATCCTGCTCTCGTTCAACGGGCTGCACCTGCGCGGTTCGGTGGTGATCACCGGAGGGCTGTACGCGCTGCTGCCCGGGTGGCCCATGGTGGCCGCGGCCCAGGACGGCCTGGCGGGCTTCTACCTCACCGCCGCCGCCCGGCTGCTCGAGGCGCTGTACCTGATGGCCGGCGTGGTCATCGGGGTGATGACGGTGCTCTACGTCGGCGTCAACAACGGCGCCGACCTCGCCGCCCAGGACGTCCCGCCCGGGGCGGTGAACCCGCCGCTGCAGCTCGCCGCCGCGGTGCTGCTCACCCTGGCGTTCGCCGTCCTGCTGAACACCGAGCCGGCCACGCTGCCGGCGGTCCTGCTGAACAGCGCGGCCGGCTGGACCACGTACGGGGTGCTGGTGAACGCGGGCGGCCAGCCGATCCTGGCCACCGGCCTGGCCGCCGGGCTGGTGGGCCTCTCCGGCCAGCTCATGGCGCGCTGCCGGGGCAGCTCGGCGCTGCCGCACATCACCGCGGCACTGGGCCCGCTGTTGCCGGGCTCGGTGCTGTACTTCGGGATGCTCTCCTTCGTCCGGGGCGAGCCCGAGGCCGGGCTGAGCCTCATCGGCCGGGCCGGTGCGATGGCGATGGCCCTCGCCATCGGCGTCAACCTGGGCCGCGAGCTGGCCCGGCTCTTCCTGCCCGCACCCCGGGTGGCCGCGCCGCCCCGCCGCCGGGGCGGCCGCCACCGGCGCTGAGGGGAGTGGCCGCTCGGTTTGCCCGAGCCGTACCGCGGTACACGCGTGTGTGGAGACGGGCCGGGCGAGACCGGTCCGGTTCCCGGGGACGGCCCGACCGGATCGAGCCGACGAGGACCGCCCCCGTCACCAGCCACTCGTCAACCCGGGAGACCCTCGTGATTATCCTCGGCGTCATCCTGCTTATCGTCGGTTTCGTCACCGGCATCTCGATCCTCTGGACGATCGGCATCGTGCTGGTCGCCATCGGTCTGATCCTGTGGGTCGCCGGGGCGCTCGGACACGCCGTCGGTGGCCGCCGCCACTACTACTGACCGGGGCTGACCGCTGTTCAGCGCCGGGTGCCGTTCAGGGCCGTGAGCCCCGGGTTCCGCCCCTCTCAGGGGCGGTCCTCGTGCAGTCCGCAGAGCCAGGCCAGTGCCCGGTGGACGCCGAGCACGTAGCTGTGGTCCGAGCCCTGGGCGCGGACCCGGTGGAGGTGCACGGCGGCGGCCTGGCACTCGGCCAGCAGCTGGGCGTGGCACGGGCCGGTGGCGCCGTCGGTGGCCGCGGCCGTGGCGGCGGCGGTGACCGGCGCCGCGATCTGGGCGCCGGCGGCCCACCGGTAGGCGCCGAGCACGCCGTGCTCGAAGCCGCTCCAGGGCCGGGGTCGCCGGTTGACCTTGTCGATCGCGGCGAACACCTCGTCCACCGGGCGCACTCCCACGGGCGGGACCGTCTCGTCACTGGTCATGTCGGCAACCTACGTCCGGCCGCCGGTACCCGCCCCCGGGGAGGACGGCCCGGTGCGGCGCCGCCGTCGCGCGCCACCCGAGCGGCCGAGGGGGAGGCACCCACCGCCGCCGGGCCGCGGGCCCGGGAAGGGTAGGCTGACCAGGGCGTGTCCGGCCGGAGAGGTGGCCGGGCCGGAGGAACGGTGCGGGCCCGCGGCCTGCTGGTGGAGACCCCTGATGACTCGTCGTTTTGACTGCTCGAACCCGTCCGAGCGCGCGGCCGGGCTGCGCGAGGCCGTGGCCGCGGTGCGCCGCGGTGAGCTCGTGGTGCTGCCCACGGACACCGTGTACGGAGTCGGCGCTGACGCCTTCGCACCGGAGGCGGTCGACCGCCTGCTGCGGGCCAAGGGCCGGGGGCGGAACATGCCCTCGCCGGTGCTGGTCGGCTCCCCGGAGGCGCTGGACGGGCTGGTCGAGGTGACGGAGCGCGCGCGGGAGCTGGTCAAGGAGTTCTGGCCGGGCGGGCTGACGGTGGTCGCCCGCCACCTGGCGTCGGTCGAGCTGGACCTCGGCGAGACCGGCGGGACGGTCGCCGTGCGGATGCCCGCGCACCCGGTCGCCATCGAACTGCTCGAAGCCACCGGGCCGTTGGCCGTCTCCAGCGCGAACCTGACCGGGCAGGACTCGCCGCAGGACTGCGACGCCGCCCAGGGCATGCTCGGCGACTCGGTGGCCGTCTACCTCGACGGGGGCCGGACCGCGGCCGCCGTGCCCTCCTCGATCGTGGACATCACCGGCGAGGTGCCGGTCCTGCTGCGGGCGGGTGCGATCGGCGCCGAGCGCCTGCGCGAGGTGGTCCCCGCCCTGCGGGAGCGCTGAGCCCGGCGCGTCCCCGGGGACGGCGGCGCCACCCGGTCGAAGGTACCGCGTGGCGCCCCGGCCGCCGGGGCCGCCGCCGCTAGGGTCGGCGATGGCGTGCGAGGGCGGGCCCTCCGCCGTTCCGGGGAGGGGGTCGGCGCCGCGACCGGGGGCGTCACCGGCTCCGTAGCGGAGGTTCCATGAGCGCTTCGTCCACTGCGCCGCCCCGTGCGCAGGATCGCACCCGGGCCCGGGTCCGGCAGGGCAGCACGCTGTTGCGCTGGCTGTTCACCACGGATCACAAGGTCATCGGGAACCTCTACCTGGTGACGGCCTTCGGCTTCTTCCTGGTCGGGGGCGTGCTCGCGCTGCTGATGCGGGCCCAGCTGATGGGGCCGGACACCGGGCTGCTGTCGAACGAGCAGTACAACCAGCTGTTCACCATGCACGGCACGATCATGCTGCTGCTGTTCGCCACCCCGACCTTCGCCGGGTTCGCCAACGCGATCATGCCCCTGCAGATCGGCTCGCCGGACGTCGCCTTCCCCCGGCTGAACGCCTTCACCTACTGGGCCTTCCTGCTGGGCGGGCTGATGGTGCTGAGCGGCTTCCTCACCACCCAGGGCGCGGCCTCCTTCGGCTGGTTCGCGTACGCGCCGCTGAACGGTCCGCTGTTCTCGCCCGGGGCGGGCGGTGACCTGTGGGCGTTCGGACTGGTGGTGGCCGGCCTCGGCACCATCCTGGGCTCGGTCAACTTCATCACCACCATCACCTGCCTGCGGGCGCCGGGCATGACGCTGTTCCGGATGCCGATCTTCACCTGGAACGTGCTGTTCACCTCCGTCATGGTGCTGCTGGCCTTCCCGGTGCTGACCGCCGCGCTGCTCTGCCTGGAGGCGGACCGCAAGTTCGGCGCCCACGCCTTCGACGCGGCGAACGGCGGGGCGCTGCTGTGGCAGCACCTGTTCTGGTTCTTCGGCCACCCGGAGGTGTACATCGTCGCGATCCCGTTCTTCGGCATCGTCACCGAGATCATCCCGGTGTTCAGCCGCAAGCCGGTGTTCGGCTACTACGGGATGATCGGCGCGACCATCGCCATCACCGCGCTGTCCATGTCGGTGTGGGCGCACCACATGTTCGCCACCGGCCAGGTGCTGCTGCCGTTCTTCTCGATGATGTCCTTCCTGATCGCGGTGCCCACCGGGGTGAAGTTCTTCAACTGGGTGGGGACGATGTGGAACGGCTCGCTGTCCTTCGAGACCCCGATGCTCTGGTCGATCGGTTTCATGGTGACCTTCCTGTTCGGCGGGCTGAGCGGGGTGCTGCTGGCCGCGCCGCCGATCGACTTCCACGTCACCGACAGCTACTTCGTGGTGGCCCACCTGCACTACGTGCTGTTCGGCACGGTCGTCTTCGCCACCTTCGGGGGCTTCTACTTCTGGTGGCCGAAGATCACCGGGAAGCTGCTCGACGAGAGGCTGGGCAAGATCCACTTCTGGATCCTGTTCACGGGGTTCCAGACCACCTTCCTGGTGATGCACTGGCTCGGCGCCCAGGGGATGCCGCGCCGCTACGCGAGCTACCTGCCGGTGGACGACTTCACCGCGCTGAACGTCTGCGCCTCGATCGGCTCGTTCCTGCTCGGGGTCTCCAACCTGCCGTTCTTCTACAACGTCTGGCGGACCACCAGGTACGGCGAGAAAGTCGCCGAGGACGACCCGTGGGGCTGGGGCCGGTCGCTGGAGTGGGCCACCTCCTGCCCACCGCCGTCGCACAACTTCCACGCGCTGCCCCGGATCCGCTCCGAGTCGCCGGCCTTCGACCTGCACCATCCGGAGGTGCCGCCGGAGGAGGCCCCGGGCGGCGGCTCCGGCGTGCCGCAGGGCCGCAGCGGCGAGCGGGGGAGCGGACGGTGAAGGCGGAGGGGTGGCTGTTCACCGTCATGACGGTGTTCTTCGCGGTGACCGGACTGGTCTACGGCTTCTGGGCCCGGGAGCCGGCCGGCAAGGCGATCCTGACGGTGGCGTTCCTGATGTCCGGCCTGGTCGCGCTGTTCTGGTTCGTCCAGCACCAGCGGCTGGGCGGCGGCCGGGCGCAGGACCGCAAGGAGGCCGAGATCGCGGAGACCGCCGGGCCGGTGGGGTTCTTCCCGGCCCGCAGCGGTTACCCGGTGCTCGCGGCGGTCGGCGTGACGGTCTTCGCCCTGGGGCTGGTCTTCGCCCGGTGGCTGATCGTCGTCGGCGCCCTGGTGCTCGCGCTCGCCGTCGCCGGCTTCATCTTCCAGTACCGCGACCACGGCGCGGGCTGAGCCGGCGCAGCAGCCGTCGCAACGGGCCGCCCGGGGCGGGCCCGGGCGCGCGGACGGCCGGGGGAGCGGGGTGGGCCGGGGCGGTGAGGACGGCCGTCATCCGCTCCGACTCCAGCTCCGTGGAGGGGAGTTCGACCCGGTCGCGGTGGAACCAGGAGCTCGCCGCGGCCCGTACCCGCTGGTGCCGCGGCGCCCCCTCGGCGGCGGTGACCGGCTCCTCCGCGGCGCGCGCCAGCAGCACGTACCGCTCGGCTTCGGGCACCGGGCGGTGGTGGCCGGAGAAGCCTCCGTCGGGCGACTGGTCGATCCGGCCGGTCTCGTCGCCGTCCAGCAGCCGGGCGCGGTCCCTGGCCTGCAGGGCCAGGCAGAGGCGCCGGGTGAGCAGGAAGACCACCGGCGGCAGTACGATCAGCGCCGTGCGCAGCGCCACGGTGAGCGCGTTGACGGAGACCTCGAAGGCGTACGCGATCACGTCGTTGCCGCCGGCGACCAGCAGCACCGCGTAGAAGGTGGTCCCGGCGGTGCCCAGCGCGGTGCGGGTGGGCCGGTTGCGCGGGCGGTCGCACAGGTGGTGCTCGCCGGTGTCGGCGTCGAGCCACCGCTCGACGAAGGGGTAGGCGTACAGCGTCGCGAACAGCAGGGCGGGCACCACCACGGCGGGCAGGAAGACGTTCCAGGACACGGTGTGCCCGAGCACCCTGGTCTCCGCGGCCGGCATCAGCCGCAGCGCCCCCTCGATGAAGCCGATGTACCAGTCCGGCTGCGCACCCGTCCCGACCACGTCGGGGCGGTAGGAGCCGTACCGCCAGATCGGGTTGATCTCGGCGAGGAAGGCCGACAGCGCCATCACACCGCCCACCGCGAACATCAGGCCCACCGTACGGGTGAGGAACTGGGGGAAGAACGGCATCCCCACCACGTTGCGGTTGGTGCGGCCGGGGGCGGCCCAGTGGGTGTGCTTCAGCACCACCACCAGTGTCAGGTGCGCCCCGACGAGGGCCAGGAGCAGGCCGGGGACCAGCAGGACGTGCACGGTGAACAGCCGGGGGATGATCTCGGCCCCGGGGAACTGGCCGCCGAACGCGAACAGGGTGAGGTAGCTGCCGACCAGCGGCACCGAGAGCAGCACGCCCTCGGCGATCCGCAGGCCGGTGCCGGAGAGGGTGTCGTCGGGCAGCGAGTAGCCGGAGAACCCCTCCAGCAGCGCGAGGCTGAACAGTGTCACCCCGATCACCCAGTTGAGCTCGCGCGGGCGGCGGAACGCCCCGGTGAAGAACACCCGCAGCAGGTGCATCCCGATCGCCGAGGTGAACAGCAGCGCCGACCAGTGGTGGACCTGGCGGATCAGCAGTCCGCCCCGCACCTCGAAGCTGATCCGCAGGGTGGACGCGTACGCCTCGGACACCCGTACGCCGCTGAGCGGCAGGTAGGCGCCCTGGTAGACCACCTCGTTCATGCTCGGCCGGAAGAAGAGCGTCAGGTAGACGCCGGTCAGCAGCAGCACCACGAAGCTGTACAGCGCGAGCTCGCCGAGCAGGAAGGACCAGTGGTCCGGGAAGATCTTGCGCAGCAGCTCGCGGCCCGCCTCCGTGACCGGCAGCCGCCCGTCCAGGCGGGCGGTGAGGCGCTCGCCGGTGGACGGCTCGCGCCCGTCCGAAGCCCTGGTTTCGTCCACGGCAGGAACCTAGTGGGCCGCGCGGCGCACGGGGCGGCCGAGTGCTGCGGTTGCCGCGCCGGGCGTCGGCAGAGCACTCCAACGGCGGAACGGGCGCGGTCGTCCGGGCGGTGCGGGCGCGCGGTGCGGGCCGGTCCGGGCGGTCAGTCCGCCGCGAGCAGCCGGGCGAGCGCGGCTTCCACGTCGAGGTGCTCGGACTCCTCGCCGGCCGGCACCAGCAGGAAGGAGTCCGAGAGGAAGGCGCTGACCTCCCCTTCCGGAGCGCTGAGCACGGCCTGCGCGCCGTCGGGCCCCCTCAGGGTGATCAGGACCTCGCCCTCGTGCCCCGGGCTCACCCGGACGTCGCCGCTCCCGACCGGGGCGTGCCGGCCCTCGTTCAACAGCTCGCGGCTGAAGTACCAGCACACCTGGGCCTCGACCGGCACGCACGCGCAGGGCGTCAGCGGGAACGCCAGGCAGGCCGCGTACGGCAGGCTCGGGTCGAACCGCAGCTCCGCGACGACCGGGACGTCGGGCAGCGGACTGTCGGGGAAGGTGACGGGCATCGGGTGGACGGGCATCTGCATCGAACGACCCTCCTGTGGCCGTGAGGCCGGCCCCGGGCGGGCCGGCGACCCGGTCCGGCGCCTACCCGGTGTGCCGCGGCGCAGTCGACGGGCACCGAACTTCCACAACTCGCCCGTGCGCGTGGCCGTCCGGCCGGTTCGGCCAAGGAGTGAAGGAGTGACGCGGGCCGGTCCGCCGGGGCATCATCGCGGGATGACGACGATCAGGACCCGGCGGGGGCGCCTCGGCATACCGGCACTGGCGGCGCTCGCCGTGCCGGCTGCGGGGTGATGATCCCCGACTCCACCCGGGTGGAGGCCTTCAACGGCTACCCGGACCACCGCGGCTGCGACGAGCCGCAGGGCGGCCACTGAAACTACAGCCCTTACGGCGAGCGGAAGTTGACGACGGGCGGCGGAGGCGGTCCGCGTGAGAGGACAGGAGTCGGCAGGGTGCGACCGAGGGACGTCATCGACTGCGGGGCCTTCGCGCTGCGGCGCTGGCAGGGGCAACGGGACTTCACGGCGGCCCGCACGCTGATCGAGGAGTCCCTGGACCACCTGCGCCCCTGGGAGTCGTGGGTGGCCGGGCACGACGAGGAGCACACCCGGGCCCTGCTCGCCAGGTGCGACACCTGGTGGGCGAGCGGCGAGGTGTACACCTACGCCATCACCGAGGACGGCACCCCGGTCGGCATGTGCCAGACCGTCCGCGCGGACCAGCCCGGCGTCCGGCGCGTCGGCTACTGGCTGCACCCGGCCGCCACCGGCCGGGGCCTCGCCACCCGGGCGGTGGCCGCGCTGGCCGAGGAGATGTTCGCCCTGCCGGACGTGGCGTACCTGGAGGTCGTACACGACCGGGCCAACACCGCCAGCGCCGCCGTCCCGCGCCGCCTGGGCTTCACCGAACTCCGGCAGGAGCCGGCGGCACCGCCCGTCGCCCCGGCCGGCAGCGGGACCGCCGTGGTCTGGCGGCTGGACCGCCCGGGGCGCGCCGCCGGCTGACCGGCCCCGCGCAGCGCCGGGGTAGCCGACGCGGACCCCCGCCGCAATGACGACCTCCGACAAGCGCGGGCGGCATCTTCGTGACGGCAGGGCAGCGGCGGCGCCCGCCGGCGCGGATAGGCTCCGGACGACCGACACCATGATCACGATCTCCGGATCGGAGAGGGCGCCAAGCGCGTGAGCAACCAGCAGATCACCCCCAAGCAGCGGGGCTACCTGATCGTCAACTCCCACCCGGCCGGCAGCGAAGCCACCGTCGACCGCCAGTGGCGGCGCATCGAGCCCGCGGCGCCGGCCGGCCGGGCCCCGGTCGCCCTGGTCCTCGGCGCCAGCGCCGGCTACGGCCAGGCGATCCTGCTCGCCGGGCTGCGCCGCCAGGGCATCCGCGGCATCGGCGTCGCCTACGAGGCCGCCGCCACCGAGCGGCGCACCGCCACCGCGGGCTGGTACCGCACCGCCGCGACCTCCGCCCTGGTCGAACGCCACGGGGGCGACTTCACCTTCGTCAACGCCGACGCCTACGCCGACGCCACCCGTGCCGAGGTGATCAAGCTCCTCACAGAGCGCTACGGCCCGGTCGACTACCTCGTCTACTCGCTCGCCTCGCCCCGGCGCACCGACCCGGCCACCGGCGAGGTCCACCACTCGGTGCTCAAGGCGATCGGCGCCCCGTACACCTCGCCGTCCCTGCTCTTCGAGGACGGAGCCCCGCGGATCGGCACCGTCGCCCTCGCCCCGGCCGACGACGCCGAGCGGGCGGCGACCGTCAAGGTGATGGGCGGCGAGGACTGGCAGCTGTGGGTGCGGGCCCTGGCCGAGGCGGACCTGCTCGGCCCCGACTTCACCACCGTGGCGCTGTCCTACGTCGGCTCCGAGCTCACCGCGCCGGTCTACCGGCAGGGCACGATCGGCGCCGCCAAGGAGCACCTGGAGGCCACCGCCGGGCAGCTGCGGACCGGGCTGCTCGCCGACCGGGGCCGGGCGTTCACCGTCGTCGCCGGCGCGGCCGTCACCCAGGCGTCCACCGCCATCCCCTCCATCGCCCTCTACACCTCGCTGCTGCGCAACGTCCTCGGCGAGGACGGCTGGCGCACCACCGACGACCAGGCCGTGGACCTCTGGGAGCAGCTGACCGGCGCGAAGGAGCTCACCCTGGACGAGAAGGGCCGCATCCGCCTGGACGGCTGGGAGCTCGACGCCGCCGTGCAGGAGCGGGTGCGGGAGCTGTGGGCCGACCCGGCGGCCGCGCTGGCCGCCGACCCGACCGGATCGGCCTGGTTCTACAACCAGTTCCGGCAGCTCTACGGCTGGGACGTCCCCGGCGTCGACTACACCGCCGGGGTCGAGACCTCGGTGCCCTGGCCCGAGTAACGCGAAGCGGCCCGCCGCCCCGCCCGGTCGGCGGGCGCACCGCCCCCCGGCCCGGGCCCTCGGGCCGGGGGCGGACAGCCGGCGCTCAGGCCGGTTCGGGCGCCCCGACCGGTTCCGGCGTCCGGACCGGTTCGGGCGGCCACGGGCCGTGCTCCGCCACCTGGGCGCGCAGCCCGCGCAACGCCCGGGCGGAGGCGATCCCCACCGCTCCGCTGACCAGGCCGTCCCGGACGCAGACGGCGGCGAAGCGGTGTTCCGCCAGGCTGCCGTCGACCACCTCGAAGTGCTCGGCGCCGCCGGGCCGGCCGAACACCTGGACCCGCAGCCCGTACTGGTCGGTCCACAGGTACGGGACCGGCCGGTAGGCCTGGCGGGCGCCGTCCGGGCCGGCCAGCAGGTTCCGGGCCGCGTGCACGGCCTGCTCGGAGGCGTTGGTGCGCTGTTCGACGCGCCGGCGCCGGCCGGTGCGCGGGTCGGGCCAGGAGGCGGCGTCCCCGGCCGCCCAGACGCCGGGGCCGGCGGCGCAGTAGGCGTCGCAGACCACGCCGTCGTCCAGCGGGACGCCGCTGCCGGCCAGCCACTCGGTGGCCGGTTCGGACCCGACGGCCATCAGCACGGCGTCGGCCGCCAGTTCGGAGCCGTCGGCCAGCCGGACGCCCGCGGCCCGGCCGCGTCGTTCGAGCAGTGCGGTGGCCACGCCCCGGTGGAGCCGCACCCCGTGCTCGCGGTGCAGGTCGGCCAGCAGCGCGGCCGTCTCGGTGCCCAGGACGGCGGCCAGCGGCGTGGCGGTGGAGGTCAGCCAGGTGACCTCGGCGCCGAGACCGACGGCGGTGGCCGCCGCCTCGGCGCCGAGCAGCCCGCCGCCGACCACCAACAGCCGTACGCCCGGGCGCAGTTCCTCGCGCAGGGCGAGGGCGTCGGCGAGGGTGCGCAGCACGTGCGCCCCGGGCCGCGGCGCGTCGGCGCCGGGCAGCCGGCGCGGGCGGACCCCGGTGGCCAGGATGACGGCGTCGCAGCGCACCGTCCGGCCGTCGGAGAGCCGTACGGTCCGTTCCCGCCGGTCCAGCCGCTCGGCCCTGGCCCCGAGGCGCAGGTCGAGCCTCAGCTCGTCCAGCGCCTCGGGGCCGCGCAGGGCCAGGCGCTCGGGCTGCCACTCGCCGCCGAGCACGTGCTTGGACAACGGCGGCCGGTCGTACGGCGGTTCGGGCTCGGCCCCGATCAGGGTGAGGCGGCCGTCGTAGCCGGACCGGCGCAGCGCCTCGGCGGCGTGCAGCCCGGCCGCGCCCGCGCCGACCACGGCCACCTCCCGCAGTGCGGTCACACCTGCTCCAGCTGGATCGCCGCGGCCGGGCAGACCGCGGCGGCGTCCCGGACGGCCTGGTGGAGCCCGGCGGGCGGCCGGGCGTCGAGCAGGACGACGATGCCGTCCTCGTCGCGCTGGTCGAAGACGTCGGGGGCGGCGAGCACGCAGCTCCCGGCGCCGCAGCACTTTTCCTGGTCGATCCGGACGAGCATGGTCTTCCCTTCGGAACGGGTGCCCCGGTTGCGGTGGACTCCGCGGCGGGGCAGGTGGGTCGGTGCGGTCGTGGCGGCCCCCCGGGGGAGCCCGGTCACCAGGAGACGGGCAGTTCGTGGAGGCCGTAGACGAGCATCTCGCCGCGGAAGGGGACCTCCTCGAACGGTACGGCCAGGCGCAGTTCGGGCAGCCGCCGCAGGACGCTGGTCAGCGCGATCTGCAGCTCCAGCCGGGCCAGCGGCTGTCCCAGGCACTGGTGGACGCCGAAGCCGAAGGCCAGGTGGCGGCGCGCGTCGCGGGTGAGGTCGAGCTCGTCTCCGCCCGGGAACTCCCGCTCGTCCCGGTTGGCGGTGTTGACCATGCAGATCACGCCCTCGCCCGCCGTGATCCGCACGCCGGCCACGTCGACGTCCTCGGTGGCGACCCGGGTCAGGCCGGAGTGCACGATGCTCAGGTAGCGCAGCAGCTCCTCGACCGCGCCGGGCACGGACTCGGGGTGCTTGCGCAGGTGGTCGAGCTGGTCGGGGTTGCGCAGCAGGGCGAGCACGGAGAGCGAGGTCATGTTCGCCGTCGTCTCGTGTCCGGCGACGAGCAGCAGCCGGCCCATGCCGGCGATCTCCTCGGTGCTCAGCTCGCCGCGCTCCACCAGGCGGCTGAGGATGCTGTCGTCGGGCCGGGCGCGCTTGGCCTCGGTGAGCTCGACCAGGTAGGCGCCCAGCTCGGCCTGAGCGGTGGAGACCTCCTCGGCGGTGGAGGCGCGGCGCAGCAGGACGCGGCTGCAGCCCTGGAAGAAGTCGTGGTCCTGGTAGGGGACGCCGAGCAGCAGGCAGATGACCAGCGAGGGCAGCGGCAGCGCGAACTCCCGGACCAGGTCGGCGCTGGTGCGTCCGTCGGTCATCCGGTCCAGCAGCTCGTCGGCGATCCGCTGGATCTCGGGGCGCAGCGCCTCGACCTTCCTGACCATGAACTCGCCGGTCAGCATCCGGCGGAAGTGGGCGTGCTCGGGGTCGTCCATCCGGATGATGGTGGGCCGGCCGGTGTTCAGCTGCCGGGCGCCTTCGCTGACGAAGGGGAAGCCGGGGCGGGTGGAGTCGGCGCTGAACCGGGGGTCGGAGAGGACCGCCTTGATGTCCTCGTGGCGCGTGACCAGCCAGCTGGTGGAGCCGTCCCACAGGGTGACGCGGCTGACCGGCTCCTCCCGACGGGCCTCGTCGTAGGCGGGCGGCGGGGCGAACGGGCAGGCGCCGCGGGCGGCGGGGTGGGTGAACCGCGGGGTCTTCTCGGCGGTGGCCATCGGTGAATCCCCTTCCGGGAGTTGAGTCGGGTCCATATTTACGTGCCCAAAGCAACTAACTGAACGTCACGCTAACTCGCGTTCCGTGGTGGCGAAAGGGGCGCGCGGACGCCGGCCGAAACTGTCCGAAATCCGGCCGTGGCTCCCCGTTGCTGCCACGGCCGTCCCGGATCGCTAAGGTTCCCCCATGTCGGACGAAGAAGACGCCGAGGACGGTCGGACCGCCGCCACCGAACCGGGGGGCCTGGACGGACTGGAGGACGTCCTGGACACCCTGGCCTACCTGCTGACGCGCTCACAGGAGCACGAGCGCCGGATGGCGAGAGCCGGTGTCACGGCCGCGCGCTCGGACGTCTACCTGCTGCGCGCGCTCGTCGAGACCGACGGGCCCAGCCGGGTGAGCGACCTCGCCGCCCGGCTGATGGTCAAGTCCTCCCACGTCACCAGGCAGATCGACCGCCTCCAGGGGCAGCGGCTGGTGGAGCGCACCCAGGACACCCAGGACCGACGGGCCCGCAGGGTGGCGATCACGGCCGACGGACGGGAACTGATCGACCGTCTGAAACAGGCCAACCTCGCCTCCCTGGGCAACGTGCTGGACGGGGTTCCCGAGCCGGACGTCGCCGCCACCGTCAGGGTGCTGCGCCACCTGATCGACCGGTACGTGCACCGGGTGCGCATCGGCCTCACCGAGGACGACCCGCTCCCGGACCGGGCGGACGCCGGCGCCCCCCGGCCGGCGGCCCGGCTCGGCACCGCCGCGTACGACGGCGGTTGAGCCGGGGGAGCACCCGGGTACGTCACCCGGCATGTCGGACGAGAAGAACCGCGCCGTGGCCGAGGCGATCCTCCCGCTGGTCGGTGGCGCCGCCAACATCCGCTCGGTCGCCCACTGCATGACCCGGTTACGGCTGGGCCTGGCGGACCGCTCCCTGGTCGACACCGAGGCGCTCCGGGCGCTGCCGGCGGTCCTGGGCACGGTCGAGGACGACACCTACCAGATCGTGCTCGGGCCCGCCGCCGTCGCCGGGGTCACCGCCCAGCTGAACCGACTCCTGGAGCGCCCCGGCGCACCGGCCGGGGCGGGCGGAGCGGTCGGAGCGGTCGGAGCGGCCCGGGCGGGCGCACGGGAGCGACCGGGGCCCGCCCCCACCGCCGAGGAACTCGCCGCTCGCGGCGAGCGCATCCGGACACGGGCCCGGGTGCGCAACGCGACCCCGGTGAAGCTGGCGCTGCGCCGGATCGCGAACATCTTCGTCCCGCTGATCCCCGCCCTGATCGGATGCGGGATCGTCGCCGGCCTCTCCGGGGCCCTCGCCAACCTCGGCTGGGCGCCGGCGCTGGTCACCGCCCTCGGACCGGTCTCCGCCGGATTCATGTCCCTGATCGCCGTCTTCGTCGGCTACAACACGGCGAAGGAGTTCGGCGGGACACCCGTGCTCGGCGGAGCCGTGGCCGCCGTGATCGTCTACGCCGGGGTCGCCAAGGTGGAGGCCTTCGGCCACCACCTCACCCCCGGGCAGGGCGGCGTGGTCGGCGCGCTCGGCGCCGCGCTGCTCGCGGTGCACCTGGAGCGCTGGACCCGCCGGCTGGTGCCCGCCGCCCTGGACGTCCTGGTCACCCCCACCGTCACCGTCCTGCTCGGCGGGCTGGCCGCGCTGTTCGGTCTGATGTTCGTCGCCGGGGAGGTCTCCACCGCCATCGGCCACGGCGCCACCTGGCTGCTCGCCCACGGCGGGCTGCTCGCCGGGCTCGTGCTCGGCGGCCTCTTCCTGCCGCTGGTCATGCTCGGCCTGCACCAGGCGCTGATCCCGATCCACACCACCCTGATCCAGCAGCAGGGCTCCACCGTCCTGCTGCCGATCCTCGCCATGGCCGGTGCCGGGCAGGTCGGCTGCGCCGTGGCCGTCTACCTGAGGCTGCGCCACAACGCCTCGCTGCGGGCCACGATCAGGTCCGCGCTCCCGGCGGGCCTGCTCGGTGTCGGCGAGCCCCTGGTCTACGGCGTCACCCTGCCGCTGGGGCGCCCCTTCGTCACCGCCTGCGTCGGCGGCGCGGCCGGTGGCGCCTTCGTCGGGGTGGCCGGCCAGCTCGGCGGCGCCGTCGGCTCCACCGCCATCGGCCCCTCCGGCTGGGCCCTCTTCCCGCTGCTGGCCGGTCCGCACGGACTGCTCGCGGCCGCCGCCGTCTACGGTGGCGGGCTGCTGACCGGCTACCTGGTGGGCTTCCTGGCCACCTACTTCTTCGGCTTCACCCGCGAGACCCTCGCCGAGTACGACTCCGCCACCGGCGCGGACGGGAGCCCGGAAGCGGACCGGGCCGCCGCCGAGCGGGTCGGCGACGGCCGGGGCAGGTGAGGCCGGGGGAGCGGTGCGGGCGGTCAGGTCGCCAGGAAGCGTTCCCGGTGCACCTGCTCGGGCGGACCCCGGCCGAGGCGGCGGCGTGCAGCTCACCCTCGCCCAGCCGGTCACCCACGCGGCTTGACTCGGTCATGGAAACTCCAGGACTCGGGGTGCCGTCCGGGCGAGGCGGCGGGACGGGGCCTCGGCGCGTCCAGGACGGGGCCGCCGCTGATGGCGCATCAGGGCCGGAGGACCCCGATCCGGGGCCCGGGAACCCCGCGGCCGCGCGGCCGCCGCATCGTGTGGACACCCGATCGGGTGCAACGGGCGCCGCGTTCAGCGGACACCGTGCGCGCGTCGCACGCCCCCGGCGAGCCGGATGATCACACTCCGAGGGCCACATTGTGCTCGAACGATGAAAGGACCGAGGTGAAGCCCAGTCAGGATCCGGTGACGACGCTCACCTGGAGACGCCGATTCGGCAGGGCGGTGGGCACCGCCCTGGCCCTGACACTCGTCCCCTTCGGAATGTCCCTCGTCTCACCGACGGCGGCGCAGGCGGCCGGCCTCCCGGGAGGCCTGGGGCCGTGCCTGGGCGCCGACTGCCCGGCGACCTTCCCGCCCGTCAACAACGGGCCCTTCGCGGGCCGTGACGCCGGCGTGAACATCTTCGTCGGCGGTGACTTCCACGTGCGCGAATCGGCCGCGGAGGCCGAGGGGCACGTGGTGACCCTCGGCGACTTCGACGTGAACAAGGCCGCCGGAGTCAGCTCCGTCTACAACATCGGCATCGTCGGCGTCGGCTCGCGCGTCCCCCCGCCGGACGGGGCCGACTTCCTCACCGCCGGGGGCAACGTCACCGTGGCCCCGGGGCAGTCGCTGCTGGCCGAGGGCGGCGTCGTCCGCTACGCGGGCACGGCCACCGGCACCATCACGGGCACGAAGATCCACGACGCCCGGGCCGTGGCCGCCTACACGCCGCTGCGCGGGGAGCTGCAGACCGCGAGCCAGTGCTACGCCGGGGTCAGCGCGCCCCGCCCCGCCACCGGAACCGCCGTCAACCAGGGGTTCCAGACCCAGTTCACCGGTGACGGCACCTCCGCACTCCAGGTCTTCAACGTCGACTTCGACCTCGTCGGGCGCGGTGGCTCCACCCAGGGCATCGCGTTCGCAGGGATCCCCGCGAACGCGACCGTGCTGGTCAACCTGGTGGGCGGCGCCCGCACCATCAACACGTACAGCGGCAGCCTCCAGGACACCGATCCCTGGAACCAGCTGCGCGAGCGCCTGCTGTGGAACTTCCCCACCGCGACGACCGTCACCCTCACGGGATCGGGGCAGTTCCAGGGCAGTGTGCTCGTCGGCAACCCGGCCAGCACCGCTTCGATGAGCCTGCCCGGTCTGAACGGACGGTTCTTCACCACCGGCACGCTGCTGCACAACTCCGGCGGCGGCATGACCGGGACCGAGTTCCACGCCTACCCCTTCGACGGCGACCTCCCGGACTGCAACCCGCCGGCCCCGACCGGCTCGACCAGCGTCACGAAGGTCGACTCCGCCACGGGCCAGACCCTGGCGGGCGCGACCTTCCAGCTGTGGCGCGAGACCAACGGCGTCGCGGGCCTGCAGACTTCGGGGACCACCCCGGACACCAAGGTGGGCGCCCCCTGCACCACCGCGAGGAACGGCCTCTGCTCCGCCGCCGACCTCCCGCTGGGCACCTATTACTGGGAGGAGACCCAGGCGCCTCCGGGCTACGACCTGCCGCAGCCCGCGGTGACGACGGTGGTCCTCGACACGGCCGGGCAGAACGTCCCGATCACCGTCAGGGACACCCTGAGCCCGGTCGAGGAGACCGGGTCCACCAGCGTGACCAAGGTGGACTCGGCGACCTCGCTGCCGCTGGCGGGGGCGACCTTCCAGCTGTGGCGCGAGACCAACGGCGTCGCGGCCCTGCAGACCACCGGGGCGACCCCGGACACCCCCGTGGGTGCTCCGTGCGTGACCCCCGCGTCGGGTGTCTGCTCCGCGACCGGCCTGCCGGTGGGCACCTACTACTGGCAGGAGACCGCGGCGCCTCCCGGGTACGACCTGCCCGAGCTCAACGTGACCACGGTCGTGCTGAACACCAACGGGCAGAACGTCCCGGTCACCGTCGCCGACACCGAGACGGCCGCCCCGACGGCGTCCACCAGCGTGACCAAGGTGGACTCGGCGACGTCGCTGCCGCTGGCGGGGGCGACCTTCCAGCTGTGGCGTGAGACCAACGGCGTCGCGGGCCTGCAGACCACCGGGGCGACCCCGGACACCGCCGTGGGCTCCCCGTGCGTGACCCCCGCGTCGGGTGTCTGCTCGGCGACCGGCCTGCCGCTGGGCACCTACTACTGGCAGGAGGTCTCGACCCCCGACGGGTACGAGCTGCCCGACCTCAACGTGACCACCGTGGAACTGGACGCCAACGGGCAGAACGTGGCGGTCACCGTCGCCGACGCCAAGACCGTCGCTCCGACCGGTGCCACCAGCGTCACCAAGGTCGACTCCGTCACCGGACAGCCGCTCGCCGGAGCCTCCTTCCAACTGTGGCGCGAGAGCAACGGC
Organism: Kitasatospora sp. NPDC001095; assembly: GCF_053598615.1. NCBI lineage: Bacteria > Bacillati > Actinomycetota > Actinomycetes > Kitasatosporales > Streptomycetaceae > Kitasatospora > Kitasatospora sp. NPDC001095. The sequence goes on from NZ_JBSFKQ010000023.1 coordinate 27,582, forward strand.
GTGGCCGGCCTCCAGACCTCCGGGGCGAACCCGGACACGGCCGTGGGTTCGGCGTGCGTGACGCCCGCGTCGGGTGTCTGCGTCGCGGACGGCCTGCCGCTGGGCACGTACTACTGGCAGGAGACGGCGGCGCCTCCCGGCTACGACCTGCCGCAGCCCGCGGTGACGACGGTGGTGCTGGACACCGACGGGCAGAACATCCAGGTCACGGTGAAGGACGTGAAGTCGGTCGTGCCGACCGGGTCCACGTCCGTCACCAAGGTGGATTCGGCGACCTCGCGGCCGCTGGCGGGTGCGGTCTTCCAGCTGTGGCACGAGACCAACGGCGTGCCCGGTCTGCAGACCGGCGGGACGAACACGGACACCGCCGTCGGCGCTCCGTGCGTGACCCCCGCGTCGGGTGTCTGCTCGGCGACGGGCCTGGCGCTGGGTACGTACTACTGGCAGGAGACCTTCGCTCCTCCCGGTTACGAGCTGCCGCAGCCCGCGGTGACGACGGTGGTGCTCGACACGGCCCGGCCGGACGTCCAGGTCACCGTCAAGGACGCGAAGTCGTCCACCCCGCCCGGGTCCACCTCCGTCACGAAGGTGGACGCCGACACCGGGAAGCCGCTGGCGGGTGCGACCTTCCAGCTGTGGCACGAGACCAACGGCGTGCCCGGTCTGCAGACCGGCGGGACGAACACGGACACCCCCGTGGGCGCTCCGTGCGTGACGCCCGCGTCGGGTGTCTGCTCCGCCGCCGACCTGCCGCTGGGCACGTACTACTGGCAGGAGACGCAGGCGCCTCCCGGCTACGAGCTGCCGCAGCCCGCGGTGGCCACGGTCGAGCTGACCGAGGACTGCCCCTGCGTGGAGATCACGGTCAAGGACAGCAAGGAGTGCCCGCCGCCCCCGTGCCCGCCCACCCCCTGCCCACCGGACGACGACTGGCGTGCGGTCGCGCGGTACACCCCCGTACCGGGCTTCCTCTGGGCGAAGAACGCCTGAGGTGACCAACCGGCCGGAGGAGTCGCGAGCGGCTCCTCCGGCCTCGTCGTGCCGGTCCGGTGCCACGGTGCTTCGGCAGGCGGCGCCCGGGGCCCTACGATGTCGCCATGACCGGGAGCCTTCGGATATCAGGTGCACACCATGCGCAGGAGCATCGGGACGACGAGCGGCTGGACGCCGCGGCCGGCATCCTGGCGCTGCTCGCGGACCGCACCCGGCTCGCCCTGCTCCAGCGGCTGAGCGCCGGTGAGGCGGACGTGACCACGCTCACCGAGGCGACCGGAGCCCCGCGGACGTCGGTCAGCCAGCACCTCGGCAAGCTCCGGCTGGCGGGGCTGGTCACGACCCGCAAGGACGGCCGGCGCGTCGTGTACGCGCTGCGCCACGGCCATCTGCGGAGGCTGGTCGACGAGGCGCTGAGCGTCGCCGACCACCAGATCGGCGGGCTCCCGCCGCACGACTGACCCCCGCTCGACCGATTCTCCGGCCCGTGCCCTCCGGGGTGCGGGCCGCTTTCCGGTCAACATGTGCACATGCGTGCACATGTTGACCTATCCTGGTGGTGTCGTCCTGCCGCGCCCAGTCGAGCGGGGTCCCCATGCTGTCCGTGCTGCGCAACCGCACCTATCTGCACCTGTTCGCCGCCCAGACCGTCGCCCTGGTGGGCACCGGCCTCGCCACGGTGGCGCTCGGCCTCCTGGCGTACGACCTCGCCGGAGCGGACGCCGGATCGGTGCTCGGCACCGCGTTGGCGATCAAGATGCTCGCGTACGTCGGCATCGCTCCGGTGGTCTCCGCGCTGGCCCACCGCATCCCGCGGCGGCGGCTGATGGCCGCCTCCGACCTCACCCGGGCCGCGGTGGCCCTCACCCTGCCGTTCGTCACCGAGGTGTGGCAGGTCTACGTCCTGATCTTCGTCCTGCAGTCCGCCTCGGCGGCGTTCACCCCGGCCTTCCAGTCGGTGATCCCCGAGGTGCTGCCCGCGGAGCGCGAGTACACCCGCGCCCTGTCGCTGTCCCGGCTCGCCTACGACACCGAGAGCCTGGTCAGCCCGGTGCTGGCGGCCACCCTGCTCGCCCTGATCAGCTACAACTGGCTGTTCTGGGGCACGGCGGCCGGGTTCCTCGCCTCCGCGGCGCTGGTGCTCTCCGCCGTCCTGCCGAAGCCCGTTCGCCCGGAGCCGGTGCGCCCGGAGCCGGTCCGCCGGGAACGGGCCGGTGTCCTCGCGAGGTCCGGACGCGGCACCCGGCTGTTCCTCGCCGTGCCCCGGCTGCGCGCGATGCTCGCCCTGGACCTCGCGGCGGCCGCCGCCGGGGCGATGGTGATCGTCAACACCGTCGTCTACGTCCGCGGCCAGCTCGGCCGGCCGGCCGCCGACGTCCCGATCGCGCTGGGTGCCTACGGGGCCGGGTCGATGGCCGTGGCGCTGCTGCTGCCCCGGGTGCTGGACCGGGTCCCGGACCGGATCGTCATGCTTCCGGCGGCCTTCGGCATCGTCGGGCTGTTCGCCCTGCTCGCCGCGCTCACGGCCGCCGGGCCGGGCGCCTGGCGCTGGCCCGTCCTGCTCGCCGTCTGGTCCGCCTTCGGCGCGGCCGGCTCCCTGATCCTCACCCCCACCGGCCGCGTCCTGCGCGACTCGGTGGCCACGGAGGACCTCCCCGCCGTCTTCGCCGCCCAGTTCTCGCTCTCCCACGGCTGCTGGCTGCTCACCTACCCCCTGGCCGGCTGGCTCGGCGCCGCGCTGGGCCTCGGCGCGGCCTCCGTCGCCCTCGGCGGTGTCGCCCTCGTCTCCGGTGTGCTGGCCGCCCGGGTCTGGCGCTCGGTGCCCGGGGCGGGGAGCGCGACCGGCCGGGCCGCCGGCTCCGCTCCCGTCGGGCCTGCCGGGCGGAAGGTACGGCCGCGCGGCCTGAGCGGAGTGCCGCGGGGTGCGGGGGCGGGGAGGCGGTTGCCGGGGTAGCGACTGTCCGGCGGGACGGTCACGGCTGCTCCCCGGCCCGCAGTTCGGTGGCGATCTGCCGCCGGCCGGCGACCAGTGCCTCCGCCACCACCCCGAGCCCGACCAGCAGGGCCAGGCCCGCGGCGGGCAGCAGCACCGGCAGCAGCGTGGGGGTGACGACGTCCCCGACCCTGGCGCCGACCAACGTCGAGATGTCGAACGCGCCGCCCAGCAGGGCGACCGCCGCGGCCGCGACCAGGCCGCCGCCGACAGCCGTGGCCAGCGTCCGCGGCAGCGCCTCGGTGACGATCAGTGCCAGGCCCTGGCGGGGCCGCAGGCCCATGGTGCGCAGCCGGGCGAGCAGGGCCGTACGGTCGGCCGCAGCCCGGACCAGCGTCAGCAGCACGGCGAGCAGGGCGTACCCGGCTCCGGCCGCCGCCGCGTACCAGAACAGCCGCTCGGCGGCGTGCTGCAGCGGGTCGTCGCCGAGCGCGGCGGCGGTGTCCCGGCTGCTGTGCACCGTGAATCCGGCGGGCAGGCCGTGGGCGTCCTTGCCGACGGCCGTGGCGCTGTCCGCGATCAGCTTGGCCAGACCGACCGGCCGGGCGCCGCTGTTGTCCCGCAGGGCGGTCCTGACCCCTTCGGGGTCGATGTCGCCGACGGCGAACCACTGGTTCGGCCGCCGGGCGTCCGGCAGCCGCTCCCAGGCGGCGCCGGCCGAGACGACGGCGAACGGCTTGCCCGGGTCCGGCAGCGCGGGGGTGGCGGCGACGATCCCGGCGACGCCGAGGCGCAGGTTGTTGCCGTTGGGCGTGCGCACCTGGGACGGCCCTGCGGCCAGGCGCTCCGCCAGGTCGCGGCTGACCAGCGCGGGCACCGGGGTGTCCCGGCCGCCGGGCGTCCCCGCCAGCTTCGCCGCGTCGAACCCGTCGACCCCGAGGGTCCGGGCGATCTCCGCGTACGCCGCCGGATCGGCCACCATCACCAGGTAGGCCTCGGTGGCGCTCCGGTCGTCGTCGACGATGCGGACCTTGGGCTGGATCTGGACCGCGGTCGAGGCCCGGACGCCCGGCAGGGCGGCGGCGGCCTCGGTGAACGACCCGGTCAGGGTGGCGTAGTCCGGGAGGGAGACGGCGATGTCCCCGCCCGTGGCGATGCGCGCCGCGCGGGTCCGTACGTGGTCGACGGTGTCGAGCACGGTGGCGCCGAAGCCGGTGGTGGTGACGGCGATCAGCAGGGCGAGCAGCGGCAGTGCGGAGGGCTTGCGGCGGCCGGAGCCGTCGCGGGCGGCCCGGGCGAGGCCGAGGAAGCCGATCAGGCCGCGGCCCCGGCCGACCAGGGCGGCCAGTCGGCCGACCGCCACCGGCTCGATCCGGGCCAGCACCAGTCCGCCGGTGACGGCGAGCAGGAGCGGCGCGGCGACCAGCAGCGGGTCCACCCCGGCCCCGGGGTGGCCGACGCCCCGGCGCCGGACCTCCGCCACGGCCGTGGCGGTGACCGCCAGGACGGCGAGCTCGCCGACCAGTCGGCGCCGGCCGCCGACCGGCCGCCGCCGGGACCGCAGCAGGGCCGCGCGAACCGGAAAGGCCAGCAGCGCGACCAGGGTCGCGACCAGCGCCGCCAGCACCGCGCGCTCCCACCGGGCGGTGGGCAGCAGCACCAGGGCGAGGGCCGTGCTGAGCACGGCGGCGGGCAGCACGGTGACCGCGCCCTCGGCGAGCAGCCGTCGCAGCACCCCGGCGCGGGAGCCGCCGCGGGCCCGGAGCAGCCGGATCTCGGCGGCGCGCCGGTCGGTGGTGAGTGCGGCGGTCAGGAACAGCACCACGGTGGCGACGCCCGCGACACCGGCCGGGCCGATCGCGCTGAGCGGCAGCGTGGCCCGGTGGCGCCGGTCCGCCTCGGTGAGGATCTCGGGCAGACCCGAGACGGTGTGCAGGTCGGCGCGCCTGGTCCGGTCGACCAGGGCGGTGGCGTCGCGCCCGGTCAGGAAGGACGTGATGACGCCGCGGGTGCTGTCGATCCGGTCGGCGCGCAGTGAGGCGGGGTCGACGGACAGCCGCCAGAAGTTCTCGGCGTTCGAACCCCAGCGGACCATCGCGGGCAGGCTGCCGCCGTCGACGAACCCGCTGGTCGACCAGTGCTCGTGGTCGGCCCGGGTGTTCAGGCAGGCGCGGGCCGGGCAGCCGAGCTCGTCCCAGAACGGGTCCTGGGGGTCGTCGACCTGGTAGAGGCCGACCACCACGGTGGTCCGCTCGGCACCCGAGTTCTCGGCGCCGTTGTCGATGACGTCACCGAGCTTGATGTGGATGGTCTCCGCGGCCTGCTTGCTGACCACGATCGGCAGCGGGCCGCCGACGGTGCCGGGGGTCGGCCAGGTGCCCTCGGTGAGGGTGGCCCGGGAGGCCAGGTCGTGCAGGTAGAGCAGGCCGAGGGCCGGGTAGGGCTCCTTGTCGGAGATGTGGGCGTACCCCGGATTGGCCATGGAGTGCTCGCTCAGGGCGCGGGCGCCGTAGGCCTGGTTCCGCTGGGCCAGCGTCAGCTGCCCGCCGACCTGCTCGACGAGCTGCTGCTGCACCCGGTCGAGTGCGGCGGCGGTGTCGTCGTCCCGCGTCTTGGAGGTGGTCTGCAGGCTGGTCGGGTGGAGGCCCTTCTGCCGGACGAAATCCTGGAGCGCCGTGTCCGCGCCCCGGTCCGCGACGCGGGGGAAGGCCGCCGCCAGGAAGACGGTGACGAACGCGAGGGCCGCCATGAGCAGCGCGGCCGGCGGGTTCGCCCGCAGTCTGGTGCGGACCCAGGGTGCGGGGCGGTGGGCGTGGGCGGAGCCGGGGGCGGGCGCGGGGGTGGGCGCGGTGGTGCCGGCCTGGGTGGTCACATCTCCCCTTCGTCCTTCGGCCGCTTCCCACGGGCATGCCGGCGCGGTGATCACCGGCCTTCGGTCGCCGGATAGCGGACGATGCTGTCAGATTCGGTCGGCGAGCGGAAGGGATTCGCGCCGATCGAGTAAGTAATGGAATCTTTCCTGGAATTGGCGGCATCGGCGCCAGGGGAGAAGCCCTTGAAAGGGCGTGCACATTTCACAACTCCGGCTTCGGTTCACTCCTTTGACCTGGGAACTTCCCATTCGGGAACATTCCCGCCCCGGAGGCTGAACCCGAGCCGCCTCCGTATCCGTTGTGCCGGCGTTCCGTTCTGCTGAGGCCGGCTCAGGAGCTGGTCCAGGAAGGCCGAGGCGTTGCTGCCGGGGGTGAGCGGCTTGAAGGTGACGCCGTCCTTCGTCCAGGAGACCGTGCAGTCGGCGCTGCCGGTGGCCATGTTCAGGGTGAGGGCGGCGACGGCGACGGCTAGCGTCTTCGGGGACGTGCGCGGAGGCTCCCTGGCGCTCGGGTGGTTCCCCCGGGCCTCCCGGGACCGGCGGGGCCCGGCAATCCCGGTGCGCCGAGCAGGGTCATCACCCGTGGTGACGGGCCCTCGCTGTGCTGCTGTGCGGTGGGCAGGTCAGCCGAGTTCGTTCTTGTGGACGACGCCGCCCCTGACGATGAGGCGCAGGTTGCGTTCGGGGTCGGCGAGGACGGACAGGTCGGTGGTCGGGTCGCCGTCGACGACCAGGAGGTCGGCCCAGGCCCCCGGTGCGATGACTCCGAGCGGCGCCGCCCGGTAGGGGTCGCGGCGACCGGACATGCGGAACAGTTCGGCGTTGCCGGAGGTGGCCAGCTTCAGGGCCTCGACGGGGCTGAGGTGGTCGCCGAGCCGGACGAGCATCTCGTTCTGCCGGTGGGCCTTCCCGGGACCGAACACCAGGTCGGTGCCGAAGGCGAGCCGCACGCCGTGCCGCTGTGCCCAGCCGAAGGTACGGGCGACGCCCTCGCACACCTCGCGGTTCTTGCGGTCGCTGTCCGGGGAGGCGTAGTGGTGGTCGTCGACCTCGAACGGCTGGGTGCTCAGCCACACGTTCTTCTGCGCGAGGTGGCGGACGGTGTCCTCGTCGACGAGGTGTCCGTGCTCGATGCAGCGCACCCCGGCGTCCACCGCGCGGCGCACGCCCTCGGAGGTGTAGACGTGCGCGGCCACGTAGGTGCCCCAGTCGGCGGCCGCGGCCACCGCCGCCTCGAGTTCCGCGGTGGTGAACTGCAGGACGTCCAGCGGGTCGAACTCGGAGACGACACCTCCGCCGGCCATCAGCTTGATCTGCGCCGCGCCCTTCCTCAGCTGCTCGCGCACCGCGGCGAGCACCCGCTCCGGCCCATCGGCCACCCGCGTGACCCCGAGCTGTTCGGTGCGGGCCTGCGGACCGCCCAGGGCGGTCGGGGTGTCGTAGGCGGTCCCGAAGTCACCGTGGCCGGAGGTCTGGGACACGGCCGCCTGGCTCGGGTAGATCCGCGGGCCGGGGAACAGCCCGCGGTCGAGGACCCGCCGCAGCGGCTCGGTGTCGCCGGCCATGTCCCGGACGGTGGTGAAGCCGCGCATCAGCATCTCGCGGGCCGAGGCTAGCGCCTGGTAGTAGACGGCGCCGGTCGATCCGAGCTGCAGCTCCGCCATGGTGCCGCCGATCGCGAACAGGTGGACGTGCGCGTCGGTGAGCCCCGGGATGAGCGTGCGGCCGCCGCCGTCGAGCACCGTCGCCCCCTGGGCGCTTCGCGGGGACGGGGCGCCCGGCAGCACCTCGGCGATCCTGTCCCGCTCGATCCGGACGTGCCCCGGCACCGCCTCCGGGCCGATCCCGTCGAAGACGCGCACGTTCGTCACCAGCAGCCCGGCAGCGGAGCCGTCGACACCCATGCCGCCATCCTCGCCCGGCCGGGGGACCGCCACCAGACGGCACACCCGGGCGGAGGCGGTCAGGCAACCGGCTCAGCCCGCGGGCGCCCAGCACTCCGGGCTGACGACGGCGCGAGAACCGTCGGGGCCGAGTCCTGGCCGGGGCGGGCGGCCTCGGCGGGCACCTGCGGCAGGGGCAGCGGACATGCGGGCTGCCTCTCTCGGCGGACAGGGACGGGACGCGGAGCCGTCCAGGCCCGGGGTGGGCAGGCGACGGCTCGCTGGCGCCGCAGAGTTTAGAGGTTTCGTCAGGATCCGCCGAATCCGCCCCCGGCGACCGGGGCTGCCCGACCCGGTCGCGGGGCGTCCAACTCGGCCTCGATCGCGCCGCGGAGCAGCCGGCGCGCCTGCTCGATCGGCAGCGAACCGCTCAACCAGCGCACGCTGAGGCCTTCCACCAGTGCGGTCAGGCGTTCGGCGGTGGCCGTGTGGAAGGGGGCGGTGCCGTCCGGGGCGGCCTGGGAGAGCAGGCCGGCGATGTCGTGGACCCAGCCGTGGGTGCTGCGGGCGAGGTCCCGGCGCAGCTCCGGTTCGAACACGGCGGTAGCCCGCAGCTCGCCCCAGGCGGTGCTGTTCTCGCGGACCTCGGTGGTGTCCTGGAGCTCCAGCAGCAGGACCTGTTCGAGGTCCGCGCGCGGGTCCTTGTGCTGGTTGTGGCCCTGGTCGGGGGCGGGGCGGTCCTCGGTGGTGTAGTGGTCGGCGCGGTCGCCGATGTACTCCAGTGTCTGCCGCAGGATCCCCGCCCGGTCGGTGAAGTGGTAGTAGATCAGTGCGGTGGACACGCCGGCCTCGGAGGCCAGCTCGCCCATCCTCAGTCCGCGCACCCCGCGTCGGGCGATGACACGGGTGGCGGCCTGGAGTATCGCTGTCCGGCGGTCTGACATGGACGCCAACTGTACCCGCCCCGGATGCGGTCTTGACGAAATCCTGACTATTTCGTCAGTCGCTTTGGTTTGGTTCGGCCTACAGGGTTGACTGAATTTTCAGTGAGGTGCAGGATGCGGGCAACCCCCACACCTCTCCCACCACTTCCAGGGAGCGTTTCATGATCATCCCCACGTCTTCCGAGGCCACCCCCATGCCCTCGCGCAGAAAGCTGCTCCAGTTCGGAGCCGCGGCCCTGCCGGTGTTGTCCCTCGGCGCGGTGCTGCCCACCGCCGCTCACGCGGCGGGCACCGACTACGCCCCGGGCGACTTCGCTCCGAGCACGGACTACGCGTCGAGCGCCGGTCTCCAGGCGGCCACAGCCACTCCGCCGCTGCGGATGCCGGCCGAGACCGACCGGCACGACCGCACCTTCATGGCCTGGCCCGCCCTGTCCGCGATCTGGGGCCGACAGCTCTCCGGGGTCCGCGACGACATCGCCCGGGTCGCCTACGCGATCTCCAAGTACGAGCCGGTCGTCGTGCTGGCCCGCCCGAGCCAGGCCGCTGACGCCCGGTACTGGCTGGGCCGGGGCAGCACCCACGGCATCACCGTGCTGGAGATCGCCAACGACGACCTGTGGATCCGGGACTTCGGCCCGACCTTCCTCACCGCCCCGGGCGCGGTCGCCGGGCTCGACACCAACTTCAACGGCTGGGGCAAGAGCGGTACGTCCTACTACCAGCCCTACGCCGAGGACGCCGCCGTCGCGGCCACCCTGCTCCACGGCTACGGCGTCAACCGGATCACCGCCCCGTTCACCGGCGAGGGCGGCTCGCTGGAGACGGACGGCCAGGGCACCCTGTTGGCCACCGTCAGCTCGCTGGTCAACGCCAACCGCAACCCCGGCATGTCCCAGGACCAGGTCGAGCAGGCCCTCAAGGACGGCCTCGGCGTGAGCAAGGTGATCTGGCTCCCGGGCCTGGCCGGCCAGGACATCACCGACGGCCACATCGACTGCCTGGCCCGCTTCACCGCGCCCGGCCGGGTCATCCTCGACCAGCCCGGCCCGGGCACCGCGCAGATCTGGATCGACGTCTACCCGGAGTCCAAGCGGATCCTGGCGAACGCCACCGACGCGCAGGGCCGCCCACTGGCCATCACGGAACTGCCTGGCCCGGACCGGCAGTTGATCCGCGGCAGGGGCAAGGACTTCCTGTCCAGCTACACCAACTACTACACCGCCAACGGCGCCGTGTTCGTCCCGCGGTTCGGCGACGCGGTGGCCGACGGAGCCGCCTACGCGATTCTCTAGGCCGCCTACCCGGACCGCGACGTCGTCCAGCTGAACATCGACAACATCGCCAGCGGCGGTGGCGGCATCCACTGCGCGACCCAGTCCCAGCCCAGCGTCCCGCCGGCCGTCTGAGTCACCACCCGAGACTCCCGGCGGCCCGCAGGCCAACCCCACGGAGCGGGCCGCCGGGTCCACCGTTCCACCCGCACACCCGATCCCGAAGAGGTATCCCGTGACCGTCCCGTACCGCATGCCCGCCGAGTGGACCGAGCACGAGGGCTGCCTGATGGCCTGGCCCGTCCGTGAGGACCTGTGGGGCGCCACGCTCGCTGAGGTGAAGCGCGAGTACGCCGAAGTCACCCGCGCCATCGCCGAGTTCGAGCCGGTGACGATGGTCGCCCCGCCCGGCCACGGCGAGGAGGCGCGCGCCCTGTGCGGCGCGGGCGCCGCCGGCGTCACCGTCGTCGAGCTGCCGCTGGACGACTCCTGGTTCCGCGACTCCGCGCCGATCTTCGTGCTCGACGCCGAGGGCCGCCGGGCCGGCGTGGACTTCCGCTTCAACGCCTGGGGCGGCAAGCACCACCCCTGGGACGCCGACGACCGGATCAGTGGCCTGCTGCTGGAGCACCTCGACGTCCCGGCCGTCCGCTCCGAGATGATCCTCGAGGGCGGCGCGATCACCGTCGACGGCGAGGGCACCCTGATCACCACCGAGCAGTGCCTGCTGCACCCCAACCGCAACCCCGGCATGAGCCGCGAGGAGATCGAGGCCGAGCTCAAGCAGCGCCTCGGCGTCACCAAGGTGATCTGGCTGCCCTACGGCGGGCTGCTGGACACCGAGACCGACGGCCACGTGGACGGTGTCTGCGCCTTCGCCGCGCCCGGCAAGGTCGTCGTCCAGCTCCCGGCCGACCCGGAGCACCCCGACTACGCCCGGATGCGGGCCAACCGCGCCGTGCTGGAGCACTCCACCGACGCCCAGGGCCGCCCGTTCGAGATCGTCGACGTGCCGCAGGCCGCCTTCGTCGAGGTGGACGGCCGCGAGGTCGAGGTCGGCTACCTCAACTACTACCTGGCCAACGGCGCGGTCGTCGTCCCGGTGGCCGACCACCCCGCCGACGAGGGCGCCCTCGCCGTGCTGGCCGGGGCGTACCCGGGCCGCAAGGTCGTCGGCGTCCGCTCCCGGGTGATCGCCTGGGGCGGCGGCGGCATCCACTGCATCACCCAGCAGGTCCCGGCCGCCCGCGCCTGACGTCCCCCTGCGCGGCCCGCCGGAAGCAGGGCCGTACGCTCACCCAACCCTCACCAGCGGCCGGACCCGACCATGGTCCGGCCGCCAGCGGTCCGGACCGGACGCCCGCGAGACCGCGCGGCCCCACGTCCTCTCCCCGCTCCGACCGAAAGCCCACCCCATGACCCTCACCCCCGCGAGACGCATCCCCTCCCCGGGCCGGCTCGTCCTCGCCGCCACGGCCCTGCTCTCGGCCGCGGCCCTGGTCGCGGCCTGCTCCGGCCCGCCGCGCAACGGCGGCGGCGACCAGGCCGGCGTCCAGCTGTCCGCCACCACGCCGACCGCCAAGGGCGACATCGACTCCTTCACCTGGGCCACCTACGCCGAGCCGCCCACGCTCGACTACGTCCAGGCCTTCGACTACCCGCAGAACACCATCCTGTCCAACGTCTGCGAGAGCCTGATGCGCTGGACGCCCCAGCTCACCCTGGCCCCCGGACTGGCCGAGAAGGCCTCCAACCCGGACCCGACCACCTGGGTCTACGACCTGCGCTCCGGCGTGCACTTCCACGACGGCTCGGTGATGACCGCCGACGACGTGGTCTACAGCTTCGGCCGCCAGACCGCCCCGGACAACGCGGCGGCCTGGGCCCAGGTGTTCCAGAACGTCGACTCGGTCACTGCGACCGGCCCGCTCCAGGCGACCGTCAAGCTCAAGCGCCCCGACTCCCAGTTCCCGCAGTACATGGCCACCGCGGCCGGCGTGGTCGCGGCCAGGACCGGGGTGGAGTCGGCGGGCAAGGACTACGGCACCGCTGGCAGCCTGGACTGCACCGGGCCCTTCAAGCTGGGCGCCTGGGCCAAAGGCCAGTTGATCGAGCTGGAGCGGTTCGACGACTACTGGGGCACCAAGGCCAAGGCCAAGAAGGCCGTCTTCCGCTTCCTCACCGACCCCTCCGCCCGCACCAACGCGATGCTCAGCGGTGAGGTCGACGGCGGCTACCTGATCCCCACCGAGAGCTACGACCGGCTGAAGAAGACCGGCCCGGGCACGCTGTACTTCGGCGAGGGCCTGAGCACCGTCAACCTCAACGTCACCAACATGCAGGGCGCGCTCGGCGACGTCGGGGTCCGCAAGGCGCTGTCCCTGGCGCTCGACCGCTCCGGCTTCGTCAAGACCGGCCTGGCCGGCGCCGGCACCGTCACCGGCTCGCTCACCACCAAGGCCGCCTGGGCCGGGGCCCCCGACGACGTCCGCAAGAGCGCCTTCGAGAACCTCACCCCCACCGCCCAGGACCTCGACCAGGCCAAGGCCCTGATCAAGGAAGCCGGTGCGAACGGCAAGACCGTCACCGTCGCCACCAGCACCATCGGCCAGGACGTCTCGCTGCTCGCCACCGCCGTCCAGTCCGCCGGCGCGCGGATCGGGCTGAACATCCGGCTCAAGACCATCGCCCCGAACGCCTTCACCGCGCTGTTCACCGACCCCAAGGCCCGCGAGGGCCTGGACCTCATCCCCGAGACCTACTACGACTCGGTGACCGACCCGCTCGACCTGCTCACCAACTTCAAGACCGGCGCCTACCAGAACTTCGGCGGCTACAGCGACCAGGCCTACGACGCCCTGGTCGATCAGGGCACCGCCGAGTACGACCCGGCCAAGCGCGCCGCGATCGAGGCCAAGCTCCAGCAGACCGCCTCCCAGCAGTTGCTCTGGATCCCGGTCGCCGAGTGGCCCACCGCCCTCTTCCTCAACAAGCGGATCACCGGCGCCCCGACCACCATCTCGTACATGTACTACCCGTGGGCCGCCGACGTGGGGGCCGCCCGGTGAACTCCCCCGGAGCGATGGGCTTCCTGAGGTTCGCGGCCCGGCGCCTGCTGGAGATGGCGGCCACCCTGCTCGGCGCGTCCTTCGTGGTGTTCGGCGCGATGTACGTGGCGCCGGGCAACCCGGCGAGCTTCCTGCTGTCCGGCCGGTCGGCCTCCCCGGAGGCCCTCCAGGCGATCAACGAGCAGTACCACCTGGACGACCCGTTCCTGGTCCGCTACCTCCGGTGGCTGGGCCAGGTCCTCCAGGGCGACTTCGGGCGCTCCATCACCTACCGCACCGACGTCTCCAAGCTGCTGGCCGACCGGCTCCCGGCGACCACGCTGCTGGTGGCCATGGCCCTGGTGGTCGTGGTCGTCGTCGGCCTGCTGCTCGGCCGGCTCGGCGCGGTGCGCGGCGGCGCGACCGACTCCACCATCCTGGTCACCACCACCTTCGCCCTCGGCACGCCTTCCTTCGTCGCGGCCGTCCTGCTCCAGGGCCTGTTCGCGGTGAAGCTGGGCTGGTTTCCGACCAGCGGCGCCGGGGACGGCCTCGGCGACATGCTCTGGCACCTCACCCTCCCGGCGATCGCCCTCGCGCTGTACCTGATCGGCATGCTCGCCCGGGTCACCCGCTCGGCGATGCTGGAGGCCCTGGAGGGCGAGCACGTCACCGTGGCCCGCAGCCGGGGCGTCCCGGAGCGCGATGTGATCAGCCGCCACGTGTTCCGCAACGCGCTGGGCACCGTGCTGACCACCGGCGGCCTGATCGTCTCCACCCTGCTGGTCTGCACGATCCTGGTGGAGTCCGCGTTCAGCATCGGCGGGCTCGGCCAGCTGCTCGAACTGTCCACCACCACCAAGGACTTCCCGACCGTCCAGGCCATCTCACTGATCATCGTCGCCCTGTTCATGACCGTGAACCTGATCGTCGACCTGCTCCACCCGCTGGTCGACCCCCGGGTCACCCTCGGCTCCAGGAGGTCCGACGCATGAGTACCGGTCTCACCCAACGGCCGGGCCTCACCCGCCGTCCCGGCCTCGCCCGACTCAAGTCCGCCGGCGGCCCGCTCCACCTGATCTGCCTCGGCTTCGCCGCCCTGGTGGTGCTCGCCGCGCTGCTCGCGCCCTGGCTGGCGCCGTACGACCCGAACGGCGTCGACCTCGGCAACGCCCTCGCCGGGCCCTCGCCCGACCACCTGCTCGGCGTCGACGCCGCCGGGCGCGACACCCTCTCCCGGCTGCTGACCGGCGCCCGCACCTCGCTGCTCGGGCCGCTCGGCGTGGTGGTCTTCTCCACCGTCGCCGGCATCGCGGTCGGCCTCGCCGCCGGCTGGCGGGGCGGCTGGCTCGACTCCGTCCTGTCCCGCAGCACCGAACTGGTCTTCGCCTTCCCCGGCATGCTGCTCGCCATCCTGATCGTCTCGGTGTACGGGGAGGGCCTGCTCGCCCCGGTCGTCGCCCTGGCGATCGCCTACCTGCCCTACGTCTCCCGCCTCACCCGCTCGCTGGTGCTGGCCGAACGGACCCGCCCCTACGTCTCCGCGTACCAGGTCCAGGGCCACTCCGCGGTGCAGATCTGCCTGCGGCACGTCCTGCCCAACATCGTGCCGATCGTCCTCGCCCAGTCCGCGGTCAACTTCGGCTACGCCCTGATGGACCTGGCCGGCCTGTCGTTCCTCGGACTCGGCGTCCCCGCCCTCACCCCCGACTGGGGCCGGATGGTCTTCGACGGCCAGACCGCGATCCAGCACGGCTACCCGCTCTCCGCGATCCTGCCGTGCGCCCTGATCGTGCTCACCGTCGTCGCCTTCAACGTGGTTGGCGAACGCTGGGCCGACCAGGTCGCCCGGAGGTCCGCATGAACGGGAAGCACGTGAACGACCACCGCACCACTGGAAGGACCGAGTGAACGGCCTCGACATCCAGGGCCTCCGGCTCCGACTGCCCGGCACCGCCCGCCCCGTCCTCGACGGCGTCGACCTCACCGTCGGTGCCGGTGAGACGGTCGCCCTGGTCGGCGAGTCCGGCTCCGGCAAGACCCTCACCTCCCGCGCCGCCCTCGGCCTGCTGCCACCAGGCGCCGAGGCCGAGGGGAAGGTCCTGGTCGGCGGCCAGGACGTCCTGACCATGGACCCCGGCCGGCTGCGCGCCCTGCGCACCGGCCGGGCCGCAATGATCTTCCAGGACCCCCGAGCCGCCATCAACCCGCTGCGCCGGATCGGCGACTTCCTCACCGAGAGCGTGCGGCTCACCGGCACGATGAGTGCCGCAGACGCCGACCGGCGTGCCGTGGAACTCCTCGACGCCGTCGGCCTCAAGCCGGACCTGCTGCGCCGCTACCCCGGACAGCTCTCCGGCGGCATGCTGCAACGCGTCATGATCGCCGCCGCCCTGATGGGCGACCCGGTCCTGCTGCTCGCCGACGAACCCACCACCGCGCTCGACGTCACCAGCCAGGCCGAGGTGGTCGCCCTGCTCGGCCGGCTGCGCGAACGCTTCGGCACCGGCCTGCTGTTCGTCACCCACGACCTCGGCCTCGCCGCCGCGATCAGCGACCGGGTCTACGTGATGTACGCCGGGCGGATCGCCGAACACGGCCCCGCCGCAGCGCTGTTCGAGCGGCCCCGCCACCCGTACACCGCCGCGCTGCTCGCGGCCACCCCGGCGCTGGATGCCCCGGCCGGCCGGCTCGCCGCCATCGACGGCCAACCGCCTGACCTTCGGGAGGAGTTGACCGGCTGCGCGTTCGCCGAACGCTGCCGCCACGCAACCGGGATCTGCCGCGAGCAGGTGCCCGTGCAGCAGGGCGAGCACCCGTCCGCCTGCCACCACCCGCTCGAAGGGAGCCGCACCGATGGCTGAGCCCGTCCTGCGGGTCAGCGGACTGCGCCGCACCTTCGGCTCCGTGCAGGCCGTGGACGACGTCTCCTTCACCCTCGACGCCGGCGCCTCGCTCGGCATCGTCGGCGAGTCCGGCTCGGGCAAGACCACCACCGCCCGGATCGTGGTCGGCCTCGAACAGGCCGACGCGGGCGAAGTGCTGGTCCACGGCCGGGCCCGGAGCGGCCGGGCGCGGGGGAGGGCCGAACGGCTGGCCCGCGCCCGCGAGGTCCAGATGGTCTTCCAGGACCCGTACCTGTCCCTGGACCCGCGCACCAGCGTCGAGGCCGTCCTGCGCGAGACCCTGAGGCTGCACTTCCCCGACACCGACCACCCGGCCCGGATCCGGGAACTCCTCGACCAGGTCGGCCTGGGCACCCGGGCCGCCGAGGCGCTGCCCCGGCAGCTCTCCGGCGGCCAGCGCCAGCGCGTCGCCATCGCCCGGGCGCTGGCCGTGCGACCGGCCGTCCTGGTCCTGGACGAGGCGGTCGCCGCCCTGGACGTCTCGGTCCAGGCGCAGGTGCTCAACCTGCTCGCCGACATCCGCGAGGAGACCGGTATCGGCTACCTCTTCATCACTCACGACCTCGGCGTGGTCCGCTGCGTCACCGACGAGGTCGTCGTGATGCGCCACGGACGGATCGTCGAATCCGGCCCCACCGCCCACGTCCTGGACTCCCCGGAGCACGCCTACACCAGGCTGCTGCTGGAGTCCGTCCCCCGGCCCGGCTGGGATCCCGACCGGATCGCCGCCGCGCGCCGCGCACTGTAAGACGGCCCGGGCCCCGACAGGTGGTGGGACCTGCCGGGTCCCGGGTGAACGAGTACGACCGGCGGACGGCGCCGGGCCGGCAGCGACCCTGCCGGCCCGGCGCGTTCCGCCGCAGAAAGGACGACCGTGCAGGTCACCATCGACGAAACCGCCGCGACCGAACCGGCCGTGCGCCCGGCCCCCCGACGCCGCCGCCACTGGCGGTTCACCGCCGTCCTGGCGGTGGTCATCACCCTGTGCGGAGCGGGCATCGGGCTGTACCTCAACGAACGCAACACCCGCGAGCAGACCAGGGAGCTGGCGATGCCGTCGGCCCCCGACTGGATCGAACTGGACGTCACCGCCCGACCCTGGACGCCAGGATCACCCGCTCCCGCAGCACCTTCATCCTCTCCTGGTTCATGATCGCGGCGATGTGGGCCATCGCCCTGGCCGTCCTCGGCGCCGCCGAGGTGCTCCACCGCAAGCGCGAGGGGCTGGTCTGGCCCTCCCTGGGCTGGATGGCGGCGAGCCTCTTCGCCCTGATCGGCATGCGCAACGCCGCCCCCGGCTCGCCGCCGATCGGCTCGCTGATGGACTACGTGGCGTTCTTCTGGGCCGAGGGGATCATCGCCGCGAGCCTGGCCTGCACCGCGTGGTGCGGCATCCGCACCGAGCACCGGCTGCGCCGCGAACGGGAGGACGCAGAGGCCGCAGACGCCTCCTGAGCGGACGGCGGGTGGGCGGATTCCCCCGAACGGTGGAGGCGCGCCGCACCGGATCCTGATCTTCCTGTCAGTAGCCTGCGGAGCCGAACCCCGACACCTACCGGAACGAGGCTCCATGGCTGACCCCCGGTCGTCCCGCCGCGCCCTCCTGCAGTCCGCGGCCGCGCTCGCCGCCCTGGCCCTGGCCGGCGGCTGCTCCTCCGACGGCGGCGCGGAGGAGCAGCCCGGGCCGAGCGGCGCGGCCTCGGGCAGCGGCCCGGCCGCCGCCGCCGGGAGGGCGATGCCCGCCGAGTCGAGCCCGCACACCCGCACCTTCATGGCCTGGCCGGCCCTGGAGGAGGTGTGGGGTGACCAACTCCCCGGCGTCCGGCAGGACATCGCCTCGCTGGCCCAGACTGTCGCGGGCTTCGAACCGGTCGTCCTGCTGGCCAGGCCCGACCAGGCCGACCAGGCACGCCAGGCTTGTGGCTCCTCGGTCGAGGTGCTGGAGTTGATGGTCGACGACCTGTGGGCCCGGGACACCGGCCCGACCTTCGTCACCGGCTCCCAGGGCCTCGCCGGGGTCGACTTCAACTTCAACGGCTGGGGCGGCAAGCAGACCCACGCCAACGACAGCCAGGCGGCCCGCAACCTCCTCGACCACTACGGCATCACCCGCCTCCAGGCGCCGATCACCGGTGAGGGCGGCGGCATCGAGGTGGACGGCGAGGGCACCCTGATGGCCACCGAGAGCTCCTGGGCCAACGACAACCGCAACCCCGGCAAGAGCCGCGACCAGATCGAGGCGAGCCTCAAGGAGCTGCTCGGCGTCGAGAAGGTGATCTGGTTCAAGGGCGTCGCCGGGCAGGACATCACCGACTGCCACGTCGACGCCCTGGCCCGCTTCGCCGAGCCCGGAACCGTCGTGCTGCACCGCCCGGCCGCCGACACCCCGCCGGACGTCTGGACCAGCGCCTCCGCGCAGGCCCTCCAGGTGCTGCAGTCCGCGACCGACGCCAGGGGCCGGACGCTCAAGGTGGTCGACCTCCCCGAGCCGGACCTCGGCCTGATCCAGGGCGCGGGCAAGAACTTCCTCGCCACCTACATCAACTACTACGTCTGCAACGGAGGCGTCATCGTCCCGCGCTTCGGCGACAAGGCCGCCGACGACCATGCGGCCGGCGTCATCGGCGGTCTCCACCCCGGCCGAAAGGTCACCCAGCTGACCATCAACCACATCGCCGCGGGCGGCGGCGGCATCCACTGCGCCACCCAGCAGCAGCCCGCCGCCTGAAGTCGCGCGAGAGCCCGACGGGACGGGATCCGGCCCGTCGACCGGGCCCGACCCCGAAGGGTTGCCGGCCCGGGGTCAACAACGGGTCCCGGGCCGGCCCGCCCGGTCAGCCGAGCGCGGGGATGTCGTGGGTGGCGCAGTGGATCCCGCCGCCACCGGCCGCGATCGCGTCGATCTTCACCGGCACGATCTCCCGCCCCGGGAAGTGCTGCTTGAGCACCTGCTGCGCCCGCTCATCGGCCCGGTCGTCGCCGAACTTCGGCAGGTAGACGCCCTTGGAGCCGATGTAGAAGTTCATGTACGAGGAGACGAAGGCGTCGCCGCGCCCGGTGATCCTGTCCGGGTCGGGCTGCTGGAGCTCGATCACCCGCAGTTTCTTGCCGGTCGCGTCCGTGGCGTTGTTGAGGACGCCGCGGGCCTGGTCGGCCGCGCGGGACCAGACGTCCGCCGGGCTGCCGGGGAAGGCCTGGTCGAGCAGGACGACTCCGGGCGCGACGAACCGGGTCAGGCAGTCCACGTGGGCGTCGGTGATGTCCTTGCCCTTGACGCCCGCCAGCCAGATCACCTTGGTCACGCCGAGGGCCTTCTTCAGCTCCGCCTCGACCTGGTCGCGGCTCATCCCCGGGTTGCGGTTGTCGTTGACGACGGAGCTCTCGGTGACCAGCAGGGTGCCCTGGCCGTCCGTCTCGAAGGAGCCGCCCTCAGCGACCAGCCGGGTCTCGACCCGCTCCACGCCGTACTCGGCCAGCACCGTCCGGGCGACCTTGGAGTCGTTTCCGCGCTGCTGCTTGCCGCCCCAGCCGTTGAAGTTGAAGTCGACGCCCTTGACCTTGCCGCCCTCCTCGACGAACACCGGCAGGGTGTCCCGGGCCCACAGGTCGTCGACGGCGATCGGCACCACCTCGACGGCCGAGCCGCAGGCCTTCCTGGCGGCGTCCACCTGCTCGGGGCGGGCCATCAGGACGACCGGCTCGCGGGCCGAGATGGCCTGGGCCAGGCCCGCCACGTCCCGGCGGACGTCGGGCAGCTGGTCGCCCCAGACGTTTTCCGAGGCGGGCCAGGACATCACCGTGCGCAGGTGCTTCTCCCACTCGGCGCCGAAGCGGCGCGGGCCGGCGGTGCCGCCCGGCTGCGGCGGCACGGCGCCGTCGACGTCCTCGACGCCGTTGGGGTCGCAGCCGGTGAGACCGAGGGTGAGCGCGCCGACACCGGCGGCGGCGCCCACCCCGGCGAGGGAACGGATCAGGGAGCGGCGGGACAAGGCATGGATCATGCGGGTGACTCCAGTCATGGTGGCAGGACGGAGGCGTGCGGCGGGCCCCCGGGTGGTCGTGCGGAGGGCCCTCGGAGCGGTCCTCCGGAGGGCGGCCGGTGCCGCTATGGCATCGGCTCGTGCATGGTCGAGCAGTGGATGCCGCCGCCTCCGGCCATCAGCCGGTCGACGTCGAGCTGCACCACCTCGCGGCCGGGGAAGGCCGCGGCGAGGGTGTCCCGGGCTGCGGCGTCCTTGTACGCGTCGCCGAACTGAGCGGTGATGACACCGCCGTTGACGAGGTGGAAGTTGAGGTAGGAGTCCACGAACTTGGAGCTGCGCGAGCGGACGGTGTCCGGGCCGTGCACCACGATGACCTGCAGGCGGCGGCCCTGCGCGTCGGTCGCGGAGGAGAGGATCGTGAATTGCTCGCGGGCGTCCCGCGCCCACTCGTCATTGCGGTCGGTGGGCGGCAACTGCACCATCACCACGCCGGGGCGGACGAACCGGGAGGTGACGTCGACGTGGTCGTCAGTGATGTCCTGGCCCCTGATGCCGGGCAGCCAGATCATCTTGTCGGCGCCGTAGGCCTCCAGGACGGACTCCTCGATCTCGTCCCGGCTCATGCCGCGGTTGCGGTTCTTGTTGACCAGGCTGCTCTCGGTGGCCATCACGGTGCCGTCGCCGTCGGTCTCGATCGCGCCGCCCTCGCCGACGAAGTCCGCGTAGGTGTGGCGCAGCCCGCGGCGGGCGGCGATCCGCTCGGCGACCCGGGCGTCGTCGTAGTGGACCTGCTTGTTGCCCCAGCCGTTGAAGTTGAGGACCACGGCGTCCAGGCCGCCGTAGCCGTCCCGGCGGAACACCGGTGCGATGTCGCGCATCCACAGGTCGTCGGTGGGGATCGCGGTGATCACCTCCACCTCGGAGCCGCAGCGCTCGCGGGCCTTGCCAGCGGTCCAGTCGTCGGGGGCGCACATGACCACCGGCTCGAACTCGGCGACGGTGCGGGCGATCAGGGCGATGTCCTCCTGGACGCCGCCCAGGCGCAGGCCCCACACGCCCCGGCGGGAGGGCCAGGACATCCAGGTCCGCGCGTGCGGGACGTCGTCCGCGGGCACCCACGGGTAGGTCTCGGCGGCATGTGCGTCGTGGTAGCTGGTCATGAGGGTCTCCGGTTCGTGCGACGGTGCCGGGCCAGGGTGCGGGGCCGCCAGGACCACTCTTCGCGAGGCGACGCACCGCCGCACATGCGAGACGGGCCGGCGGCAGCACCCTGCCTGCGGGTTCAGGCTCGCATTGACTGAAAAATTAGTCAAAGTCGGCGGCGTGCCATGACTCCGCAGATGGAAAGTGCGTACGAAGCGTGACGAATCGGGCGGGAGGAGGCCTGGAACGCGGGCTGGGTGGCGGCCCGGCGCGGGACTCGGTCAGGGCCTGATCATGCCGCTCAGGGCCCGAGCCGGGATGCCTCGGCGTCGATCGCGTCCATCATCAGCGTTCGGGCGTGCGCCATCGGCAGGCTGCCGCTGAGCCAGCGGGTGCTCAGCCCCTCGAGCAGCGCGGTCAGTCGCTCCGCCGCGCCGGCCAGCGCGACCGCCGAGGACATCGGCTGCACCACGCCCAGCAGTTCGGCGATCTCCTGGACCCAGATCCGGGTGGCCCGCGCCAGGTCCTCGCGCAGGGTCTCGTCGAACACCGCGCTCGCCCGCAGCTCACCCCAGGCGGTGCTGTTCTCCCGGACCTCGACGGTGTCCTGGAGTTCCAGCAGCAGTGTCTGCTCCAGCTCCTCGCGGGCGGTCAGCGGCGGCGCGTCCGCAGCGCGTTCGGTCGTGTAGCGTTCGGCCCGGTCGTTGATGAACTCCAGCGTCTGCCGGAGGATCCCGGTGCGGTCCTTGAAGTGGTAGTAGATCAGCGCGGTGGACACGCCCGCCTCCGCGGCGAGCTCCTCCACGCGCAGTCCGCGCACCCCGCGCCGCGCGATCACCCGCGCCGCTGCTTCCATGATCGACGTTTTACGGCTAGACACGATTCACCACCTTACCCGCGGGTCGGGCGAAGGGTCGCCCGCCCTGCTGAAAATCCTGTCAGCTGGGACGCGGGGGCCGGAGCGGCCGAAGGCCGGCTTTCGGACAAGGTGGGGCCCGGGGGAGGAATGCATGAATACTTACGGCGCCGCTGCCGTCCGGTGGCGGACCGGCACGTCGAGCTGCACGCCGCCGGTCCGTCGGCGACCACGGGGGTGTCCCGAGCCGCCGGTCCCGGTGTCGGTGGTCACCATGGAGGGGTGGACGGACCTTCGATCGACGTTCCGGGAGTCCTGGACGTCGGACCGACACCCCGGACGGCTCTTGCCTGGTTGCCGCCGGCGGAACTGTGGTGGGCCGTCCAGCGGATCAGGGCGGAGCACGATCCGCAGATCCGCCGATGGCCGCCGCACGTCAACGTGCTGTTCGGCTTCGTCCCGGAGTCGGACTTCGGGGCCGCGCTCCCGCTGCTGGGCGCCGCCGCGGCCGAGCACGCCCCGTTCAGGGCGCGTCTGCACGGGGTGCGCCACTTCTCCCACCGCCACGACGCCACGGTCTGGCTCGACCCGGCGGCCGGCGGCCCCGGCCCGTGGCGGGCGCTGCACGACTCGCTGGTGGAACGCTTCCCCCGGTGCCGGGGTCGGGCGGACGACTTCACGCCCCACCTGTCCCTGGGGCGGACCCGGGACCCGCGCCGGCTCGCGCCCCAGCTGGCCGCCCGCCTGGGCACCACCTCTGCACGGGTCACCGAACTCACCCTCCTCTCCCGCCGGGGCGACGGCCCGATGCGAGCCCGGTTCACAGTCGAGCTGGGCACGGGCGAGGTCCGGCCGCTGCCGGATCTGCCGGACCTCGGGCCCGTGTGACGGTCCGGGCGTCCGCGAGGACAGCCGCGGGTGCGGGTGTCCGGCGGCCTCGCCGGCCCCTACACCCTCACGGCCCTCGCGGACCTCGCGGCGTCGTGCCGCAGGACGGGGCGCCACGACGAGGCCGTCGAAATCTCGGAGCGGGTCCTGCCGCTCCGCTCGCGCGTCCTCGGCTGGGACCACCCGGACACCCTGATCTCCGCCGGCAACCTCGTCAACGCCTACGCCACGGCGGGCCGCCCGGGGCAGGCCCTGAAGCTACTGCGGCCGGCGGGGCACCGCCGAACGGTTCCGGCTGCGCCCGTCTCCCGAAGGTGCCGGGAGCTACCTCATCCAGCCGGCGCACAGCAACGCGTGCGTCACCATCCCCGGAGGTATCGCCACCCCGGGCGTCCTCGCACGGCAACTCCCGTGCGCCACCCCGCCCACCGGGCAGAGCTTCACCTTCGAGTCCGTCCCCGCCCCGACCGGCATCCCGGACATCACGACCAACTGATCGATCCGATCCGACGCGCGGTCGTAGCCGCCGGGGTTGACGGTCCCGTGCGCGGTCAGTGGCCCAGCACGCCGCGGATCCAGCCGTCCACCGTGCCGGTCAGGTCGTGTTGCCCGGCCGCGTGGTCCGGCAGGAACGTGTGCACCGAGTCGCCGCTGTGGAACGTGCCGCGCTCGTCGAACTCCAGCACCACCTCGACCCGGTACGGGTCGGTGACGAAGGACAGCTCGATCTCGTTGCAGAGCCCGGCGATCCAGGCCTCCCACGTCGCGCCGTGGAACGAGGCCAACGACTTCCACCCGTGGCGAGCCATCGTTCGCGAGCTGAGCGAGGACTGCTCGGCAGTAGCGAGCAGTACGGCAGCGACACCACCCCCATTGACTACGACGCCTGGCCGTTCAACCAGGCCCTGAGCGCGGCCCGAGCCGCCGGAACGCTGCGGGTTTACCGGCTGGGCTCGGCATGGAGCGGTACCACTATCTCGGTGAGCGGATGTCCTTCTGGATGCCTCGACGCCCAGCGGCGACTGTCCGCTGAATCGACGGTCCCACCTACCGGTCACGTGCTGGTCAGTGGACCGGATGTTGCTGGACCGGGCCAATCATGAGGGAGTGGGTGGTCGGGCCCGTGCAGTGCTCGGTCTTCCAGGGGAGGAACAGCGCGGCCGTCTGGTTCGGAGGGTAGATCCGTAGCCCCTCGGCGGGTGCGAGCCGGCACTGCGCCGGGTCGTACCCGCTCACGCCGTTGGCATCGTGCAGCACCGCGCCCGCCGTACCGTGCGGCGGCAGCGTGACCGTGGCGACCGTGCCTGGGGAGCGGTCAGCGGGGTTGCCCGACTGAATGCCGTTCTCGGCAACATACGACACGCCCGGGTAGCCGATCATCGTGCAGGCTGTGTCAGAGGTGTTCGTGAACACCAAGGTCGAATAGTACTGACCCGCGCCGAGGCTCACGTCGGTTTGCGCAACGGTCAGTCGGCTGGTCGCACACTCCTGAGGTCCAGCAGCGGGGACGGGGGCGCTGGGCGACGCGGTGGTGCCTGGCGGATCGGTGCTCGGCGGGGTAATCGTCGAGGGACTGCTGCTGGACGGCGCGGTCACATTGCCCGCGCTGCTGGAGCCATGGCCCGAACTGTCCGAACAGCTGGCCAGAGCCAGCACCGCAGCGGCCAGCACCGCGAAGGCTGTGACGACGGAAGGTGCTTGGTGGCGGTTCGAGTGGGTAGTCATCTCGCACACTCCCGTCGTGGAGTCGGGCCTCTCCCGTCGGCGCCCGGTCGCACTTCGAGCATGCGCCACAACGACGGGGTTGTCACGATCCGTTACGGCTTGTGTTGAGTCGGGTGGGACCGGGGCCGCCCAGCGAGACAAGACACGTGATCCGCAACCGGGTCACCGGAGCCTCGAGATCTCGGGAGGAGCCGGTGGCGAGGTGCTTTCGTGGGTGCCTCGTCGCCTGGCAGGGGCTGGGCGAGGTGCCGAGGATCTTGTTTCGTGGCTGGGGTCAGTCCTTCCGGCCACGTGCTGAGAACTCCGAGGCAGTGCCCGTCGTCCTGGCCGTCACGCGTACCCAGCTGTGTAGTTCCTTGGGGTGGTTTCGGGTCGTGATGACCGGTGTTCAGGCCGGCATGCTGTCATGATCGCTATTCCGGGGCGGACCTGATCGTTCGCGGCAAGGCGATCCAGATGAACGGCTTCGGGACACTGGAGGCAGGCCAGGAATTGCCGCTGGTCAAGTAGGGGGGAGGCGGGCCCGGGGCCGTCGTACCTCGACCCCGGGTCGGGCGGCCCGGAGAACGACTTCACCAACCGCAACACCACCTTCATGACCTGGAACCAGCTCCACTTGGCCCGCATGCTCAAGGACGCCGGCGGCATCCCGGCCCACGGCAACCAGCGCTCCGAGTGGGACGCCGGCTGCCGCTTCGACTTCGAGAACCCCGAACACCGCTGAGTCGCCGGGCATTTGTGATCTCGGGCCTCGCGACGCTCCGCCCAGGGCCCGGTCGGATGAGCCGACGACGCGACCGGGCGCCGCGTCGTCGACCACGCCTTACGCGTTCGGGTCCCAGGCGAAGAGCCGCTCGAAGATGCCCCGGTCGCCGTCGATCTTCACCGAGTCCAGCGGGGTGCGTCCGTAGAACCACAGGACCAGCTCACCGGCCGTGCCCCGGGCAGAGGCGTCGGCCGGGGCCTGGGCCTCGCCCTCGCCGGCAGCCGGGAGGCGGACCGCGCGGGCGCCATCTGCCTCGACCGTGAAGCGCCAGGAGCGGCCCTCGGTGGCGTGGTAGTCGACGACGGCCGGCTCGTGCGGCCAAACGCCCGACCACGCGCAGCAGGTGAACAGGAAGTCCTCGACGCCGTCCAGCGCCACCTCCGCCGGCAGCGGCTGCGCGGCGCCCACGGTGAGCTGGGCGTCATAGGTGTGCATCGCGATCTCCTGAAGCTGGTGCCGGGCGACGGCACCGCTGGTCCGCGGCGACTGCGAGGCGCCCCACCACGTCCAGCACTCGGCGTCCGGGCCGACCTCCCGCAGGGTGTCCAGCAGTTCCCGCGTCGACGCGGCCAGCCAGGTCACCAATGCCTCGCGCTCCCGGGGCGCCTGCGCCTCGGCGCGCGCCGCTATGGCCTCGGCCGGCGGGGCGTCGGCCGGGCCGGCCTCGACGACGGCGGCCCAGAACGGGCGGCCCGAGCCCAGGTGCTGCGCCAGGTCGAACAGCGTCCACTCGGGACAGGTCGGCACCTGCACGTCCAGGCTGGGAGCGGCGGCGATCGCGGCCCGGAAGGCCGTCGCCCGCTCGTCGATCAGTCGCAGCAGGTCAGGGAGTTCAAGGTTCTTCTGCACTACGACTGTCTATCACCGCACTCCGGCGGCCGAAAGCGAATTTCCCGGCCGCCGCCTGCCGACGCCGCCGCCCGAACCGCCGCCGACACCGAACCTCCTTGGAAACCACCGCAGTTCCCCATCGGCTTCACTCCAAGCTGGGGTTCGGAACTCGTCCACTCGGTACGCTCCCTGCGATCCGCGCTTCACTGTGCTCAGGCCCGCCATCGCGGTACCGGGGCAGGACCGCGACCCCGTCCGGCAGAGCCACCTGGTCGGGGGGAACCACGATCAGCTCCGTGTTCGTGCCCACGGCGGCCCGCACCAGCGCGTCTGCCGCACTCTCCTCCCAGTAGTAGCGGACACCGAAGACTTCGAGCTCCGCACCGGAAAGCGCGAGATCAGTCGGCGCCGCACCGG
Organism: Kitasatospora sp. NPDC001095; assembly: GCF_053598615.1. Taxonomy (NCBI): domain Bacteria; kingdom Bacillati; phylum Actinomycetota; class Actinomycetes; order Kitasatosporales; family Streptomycetaceae; genus Kitasatospora; species Kitasatospora sp. NPDC001095. The sequence continues at coordinate 54,043 of NZ_JBSFKQ010000023.1, forward strand.
CCCACAGCGGCGGCAGGGCCGGCAGAGCGGGACTGATCAGCAGGGCGGCTGCCTGGCCGCGCTGAAGAGCCGCGACGGTAGCGGCCAGCCCCTCACTCGTGTCCTGGTCGCGGGCACGGCCGGCGAGGAAGGCATCGACTCGGTGCTGATCACGGTCGGCCAGCCGGTCGGCCATCAGCAGGCCGACCTCCTTCTCCAGGACTGCACGGCCGGGCTCGGGCCGGTGGTGGTCGGCCTCACGCAATCGGACGATCCGGCGTGCCAGACGGCCCGGGGCCAGGCGGATCAGCGTGTTCGCGGCCCAGGAGTCTCCGGCGATCACGACCAGTTCGGGGGTGTCGTCCGGAGCGGCGTCTGCCAGTTGGCCGAGGATCCGCCCGGCCTCCTGCGGCCAGCTGCCGAGCGGGATCCGCTGGTGGCCGGCGGCCGAGTTGACGCGGTTGTGCGGCCATCGGCCCACGTCGTGGTCGACCTCCAGCTCATCTTGGGCCTCAGCGTCGTGAGTCGGGTGGACGCGGTGGAGGGAGACGGCGGCGTACGGGATGTCCGGGGCGCGTTGGAGGAGCAGCGGCAGGACGTCGGGCAGCACGCCATAGCGGGCGGTGTCCCGGGCCGGCGGCTCCGGAAGGCGTTCGTCCAGCAGGATTCGTCCCGCGGATGCGAAGACGGCCTGTCCGTGTCGGCCCGTGACGTCCCGGTCTCTTCCGGCCCCCGCGACGACCGTGCCGATCGACTGGACGGTGTCCGTGTCGGCTTCATGGGCCACGAGGTTGTCCCGCAGGTGCCGCCATCGCAGTTCGATCGCCGGGTCCGGATCGTCGATGTCGCGGGAAGTGTCGAGATACACGGACGCGACGGGGGAGGCAGGCTCGTAGAGGCGGTGCAGGAACTGGGATTTCACGGTGTCCTCCCTTCGGTCATCCCTCGGTCATCGTCCTCGGAGCGGTTCGTCCAGGCGTCGCCGGAGTCCTCGAGGGCGACCCGGAGTCAGCACCGCCTCCAGCGCTGGTCAGATCCCCGGGACCGGGCCGGTGTAGACCAGCTCCGCCGCGGTGTGCTGCGCCCGGCGCAGGTGGGCGCAGGCGCGCTCGACCGCGGCAATGGCCTGACCCAGCTCGGACGCGACCTCCGCCTGCCGCTGAACGGGAGTCGGCGGGTCGGCGTAGACGGCCAGATGCTCCGGGTCGATCGCGTTCAGACCGGCGGCGAGCTGGTGCAGTGAACGCGGCAACTGCTCCAGCAGACCGGCCAGCGCGCCGATGGTGTGATGGACGTCCGTCGGATAGGGACAGGCGCCGGTCCGCACCGTGCACTCGTTGAGACGACGGACCTCATCGGCGGCTGCGACCGCGATCTCGCACGGTGTGCGATCCATGAGCATCACGCCACCTCCTTGATCTGCACCTCGATGCCGGCCGGTGCTCAGGCGTGGACCGGAACGCGCACCGGTCGGCCCCTGGCGCCGGGCCGGGACGGAGCCAGGCACACGGGCGGCCTCTCGGGCTCCGGCACCGCTCCGGGGGCTCCCTCATCGTGCTCCTGCGCCGCGACGGCGGCCCCGCTCATCGCCGCGCGCAGTTCGGCCACCGTTCGCGGCGCCTCGGTCGAATGGACCGCGACGCGCGTGAACGGCGAGGGCCGGTTCAGGTCGACGCTCACCACGACGTCCTTGGACGGACGCAGGGCCACGAAGTCCCGGCCGCCGGGATGCCGCCACACCCCCAGGCACAGCCGGCCGGGGACCAGCAGGCCGCTCTCGCGAACTCCGCGGACAACCCTCCACGGCTGCCTGGTGACCGTGACCTGCTCCACCGCCGTCAGCGGCACCCGCACCGGCCCAGACCGCGCCACGAGCCGCTCCCACCAGCGCAGCCGGACCACCAGGTCCGCGCCTTCGACCGTCAGCCTCGCCACCGCCTCACACCCCCTCTCCGGCGTCGGTGTCGACCTTCGCCCGGTCACCGTCCGGGTCAGGCGCACCGGCCTGCGCCGGCTGGGCGTGATCCCCCGCACCGAGCGGCGGCGCACCGTGCCGCTCCGGCCGGTGACCCGCGGCGTCCCCGATCGACAGACGCGGTGTACCGACCGGGCCCGGCGGCGTCGGAATGAGCCGGCGGGCGAGAACGCGTCCCACCCAGCGGCGCCCGCACTCGGGGCAGGGCGGTGCACCCTGGGGAGTGTACGGCGAGTCCACCACTACGCCGTCGCGGGAGAAGTACTCCCAGTCCCGTTCGTCGTCATCGCGGTAGTGCTGGACGTCGTAGTCCATGCTCCACTGGCGCCAGCAGTGGCCGCAGGTGAACTCCACGCGTTCCAGTGCCAGTTCCGTGATCACTGTCGACACCTCCTTCGTCGACGCGGTTCGCTGTCCGGCTCACGCAGTCGCTGCGGCGGCACGGCATCCAGCCGGGCCGTCCTGTGGACCGCCCCACCAGTCCGTATACCTCCAAACCGGTCGTCGACACAACCGCAGAACGAGGTTTCCTTGAAGCGGGCGTCCAGGTTGTCTCCAACATCACGATCCTTGAGCGGAGGCGGGCCAGGGGTGCATCCGGGCTGTGGCGGGCGGTCGGCCGGATCATCGAGGGGCGTGCGGTGCGGCTGCGGCAGGCTCGGCGATGTGGATGGTGAGGTGTCCTGCTTCGGCGTCGGCGGTGACGGTCGAGCCGTCGGCGATGTCGCCGGCGAGCAGGGCCCGGCCGATGCGGGTTTCGACTTCGCGCTGGATGAAGCGCCGCAGGGGCCGGGCCCCGTAGACGGGGTCGAATCCCTGGTCGGCGATGTGGCGGCGGGCCGCTTCGGTCAGGCGCAGGTCCAGGCGGCGGTCGGCGAGGCGGTGGCGCAGGTCCTCGGTCAGCAGGTCGACGACGCGTTCGATCTCGGGCAGGGTGAGTGGCTTGAAGAGGACGACGTCGTCGATGCGGTTGAGGAACTCGGGCCGGAAGTGGCGGCGCAGTTCGTCCATGACGGCGGCGCGGGCGCCTTCTTTGATCTCGCCGTCGGGGGTGACTCCGTCGAGGAGGTGGTGGGAGCCGATGTTGCTGGTCATGATGACCACGGTGTTGCGGAAGTCGACGGTGTGGCCCTGGGCGTCAGTGAGCCGGCCGTCGTCGAGCAGCTGTAGCAGTGTGTTGAAGACGTCCGGGTGGGCCTTCTCCACCTCGTCCAGCAGCACGACGCTGTAGGGCTTGCGGCGCACCGCTTCGGTGAGCTGGCCGCCCTCTTCGTAGCCGACGTAGCCGGGTGGGGCGCCGACGAGGCGGGAGACCGTGTGCCGCTCCTGGTACTCGCTCATGTCGAGGCGGACCATGTTGTCCTCGGTGTCGAACAGGGCTGCGGCCAGTGTGCGGGCGAGTTCGGTCTTGCCGACGCCGGTGGGGCCGAGGAAGAGGAAGGAGCCGATGGGCCTGCGGGGGTCCTTGACGCCGGAGCGGGCGCGGATGACGGCGTCGGCGACGAGTTGGACGGCTTCGTCCTGGCCGATGACGCGTTCGTGGAGGATCTCGTCCAGCCGCAGGAGCTTGTGCCGCTCGCCCTCCAGCAGGCGGCTGACGGGGATGCCGGTCCAGCGGGCGACGATGGCGGCGATCTCGTCGTCGGTGACGACCTCCCGCAGCAGCCGTCGCCCGCCCTGCTTGACGGCCAGCTGGTCCTCTTCCGCGCGCAGGCGGCGTTCGAGGTCGGGCAGGCGGCCGTGGCGCAGTTCGGCGGCGCGGTTGAGGTCGTAGGAGCGTTCGGCGTCCTCCGCCTGGGTGCGGACCTGTTCGATCTCCTCGCGCAGGGCCTGGACCTTGCGCAGGGCTTGGCGTTCCGATTCCCACTGGGCGCGCAGGGCGTCGGCCGCGGCGCGGGCGTCGGCCAGTTCGCTGCGCAGTTCGGACAGGCGGTTGCGGCCGGCGGGGTCGTCCTCCTTGGCGAGGGCGGCTTCCTCGATCTCCAGGCGGCGTACCCGGCGGGTGAGTTCGTCGAGTTCGGCGGGCATGGAGTCGATCTCGGTACGCAGCATGGCGCACGCTTCGTCGACGAGGTCGATGGCCTTGTCGGGTAGGAAGCGGTCGGAGATGTAGCGGTGGGAGAGGGTGACGGCGGCGACCAGGGCGCTGTCCTGGATCTTGACGCCGTGGAAGACCTCGAGGCGTTCGCGAAGGCCCCGCAGGATGGAGACGGCGTCCTCCTCGCTGGGTTCGTCGATCATCACGGGTTGGAAGCGGCGTTCGAGAGCGGCGTCCTTCTCGACGTGTTTGCGGTACTCGTCCAGGGTGGTGGCGCCGATCATGTGCAGTTCGCCGCGGGCGAGCATGGGCTTGAGCATGTTGCCGGCGTCCATGGAGCCTTCGGCCGCGCCGGCGCCGACGACGGTGTGCATCTCGTCGACGAACAGCAGGATGCGCCCGGCGGCGGCGGTGACTTCGTGGAGGACGGCCTTGAGGCGTTCCTCGAACTCGCCGCGGTACTTGGCGCCGGCGACCAGGGAGGCGAGGTCGAGGGCGAAGACGGTCTTGTCGCGCAGGCCCTCGGGGACGTCGCCGTGGGCGATGCGCTGGGCCAGTCCTTCGGCGATGGCGGTCTTGCCCACGCCCGGGTCGCCGATCAGCACGGGGTTGTTCTTCGTCTTGCGGGAGAGGATCTGCACGACGCGACGGATCTCCGCGTCACGGCCGATGACCGGATCGAGCTTGCCGGCGCGGGCCTCGGCGACGAGGTCGCGCCCGTACTTCTCCAGCGCCTCGTACGTGACCTCGGGCATGGCGGAGGTGACGCGCTGGTTGCCGCGCACGCCGGTCAGCGCGTTCAGGAAGCGCTCCCGGTTCAGGCCCTGGTCGTGCAGGATGCGCCCGGCGGCGCTGTCGGTGCCTTCCTGCAGCAGGGCGAGCAGGAGGTGCTCGACGGACACGTACTCGTCCTTGAGCCGTTCGGCCTCCTGTTCGGCGGTGTCCAGCAGGCGGGCCAGGCGCTGGGTGAGGAACACCTGCCCCGGCTGGGCGCCGGGGCCGGACACGCTCGGGCGGCGGGCGAGTGCGGCCTCCACTGCGGCGCGCACCTGGTCGGCGTCGGCTCCGGCGGAGGTGAGCAGCCGGGGGATCAGCCCGTCGGCCTGGTCGAGCAGGGCCAGCAGCAGGTGTTCACCGTCGACCTCGACGTGGCCGAAGCGCAGGGCCTTGGTCTGGGCGTCCTGCAGGGCTTCCTGGGATTTCTGCGTCAGCCGGTTCATGTCCACGGCGGAGTCATCTCCCGGTGGTGGGGCGTCGGGCGAGTGCGGCTTCGAGTCGGTCGATGCGGTCCAGCAGGTCGAGGACGACTCCGAGGGCGGCGTAGTTGAGGCCCAGGCCGGAGCGCAGGCGCTGGATGCGGGCCACCCGCCCCAGGTGGGTGGCGTCGAAGTACGGCTGACCGGCCGGACCGGTGCCGGGTTCCAGCAGGCCGAGTGCGACGTAGCGGCGCACCAGGTCGGGGTGCAGTCCGGTGGCGGCGGCGAACTCGCCCAGGGTGACGCCGATCCGGCGGACGCCGACCACGCGCACCAGCGGGTAACGGTCCGGGGTGTGCGTCATGTCCGATCAGCCCCTTCTCCTGCTGCTGTGGTGCGCTCGGGGATCGAAGCCGGATTCCTCGGCCAGGCGCCGGTACAGGTCGCGTTCGGCCGGGGCCGGCTCCGGCGGAACCATGATCTTCACTTCGGCGTACAGGTCGCCGGCCGGGCCGCGCGGGTTGGGCATGCCGCGTCCGCGCAGCCGCAGCCTGCGCCCGCTGGACGAACCCGGCGGCAGGTCCACTTTGGCCGGCCCGCCGGGGGTCTCGACCGGCACCGAGGCTCCCAGGGCGGCTTCCCACGGGGCGACCGGCAGGTCGACGGTGATGTCCCTGCCCTGGACGCGGTAGCGCGGATGCGGGGCCAGGCGCACGACCAGGTACAGGTCGCCGGCCTGTCCACCGCCGCTGGCCGCCCCGCCCTGCCCGGCCAGGCGGATGCGCTGCCCGTCGGTGACTCCACGCGGAATGTTGACCTCGTAACTGCGTTCTCCGGCTGCGGTGTCGAGCGTGATGCGGCGCCTGCCGCCGGTGTAGGCGTCTTCCACCGGGAGGGTGATCTCGGCCTCCTGGTCGGCGCCCGGCATCCGGCCGAAGCCGCCCGGGCCGCGGCCTGCGCCGCCGAACAGGTCCTCGAAGTCGGCCCCGGCGAAACCGCCCGCACCGAAACCGCCCGCACCGAAACCGCCCGCACCGAAGTCGCCCGCACCGAAGCCGCCCGCACCGAAGCCCTGGCCACCGCCGGTGTTCACGTACACCCGGCGGCCCCCGCCCGCCCCGCCCGCCCAGAACGGACCGCCCGGACCGGCCGTCGCACCCTCGCCCACCTGCTGCCACGCCGGTCCGAACCGGTCGTAGCGGGCCCTGCTGCCCGGGTCGGAGAGGACCTGGTACGCCTCGCTGATCTCCTTGAACCGCTCCTCGGCCCCCGGCTCCTTGTTGAGGTCCGGATGCCAGCGGCGCGCCAGACGGCGGTACGCGTTCTGGATCTCCTCGCCGCCGGCCTGCCGGGAGACCCCCAGCACGTCGTAGTAGTCACGGTTCGATGCCATGGAGCCCGCTCACTCCTGCGCTTTCGCGGCCACCGACACCACCGCCGGGCGCAGCAGTCCGTTGTCGCTGTCGTAACCGGCGCGCAGCACCTCGAGGATGCTGCCCGGTGGGGCGCTCGAGTCGGGGCGGACCTGGGCGGCCTCGTGCCGGGCCGGATCGAAGGGCTCACCGGGTTCGGCGATCCGCCGGTACCCGAGCTGCTCGAGCACCGCGTACGCCTGGCGGCACACGGCCTGGACCCCGGCGACGATGCTGTGCGGATCGGCCGCGGCATGGTGCAGCGCGAGCTCCAGGTGGTCCAGGACCGGCAGCCACGCGGCGGTCACCCGGTCGCGTTCGACTTGGCCTGCCTGCGCCAGCTCGCGCTCGTAGCGCTTGCGGAGGTTCTGCGTCTCCGCCACGGCCCGCTGCCAGCGGTCCCGCAACTCCTCGACGTCCAGTTCCGGCAGCACCGGAACACCCGCGGGTCGCTCGGTCGGCCCTCCGGTGGCGGGCGCCTCGACGCCACCGGGCGTGGCGTCGTCCGCCGGCCCGCCCTGTCCGGCCGGCTCGGCGCCGACCGGGTCCTCAGCCCGCCGCGCGGGCTCTCGTGCCTCGTCGCTCATCGGGACATCACCCCACAGCCCGCCTCATCGGGTCGCTTCCCACCTGGATCAGCCGGGCCTGAACTCGGCGTCGATCACGTCGTCATCGCCGCCCGGCGGGCGCCCGCCCGCGGGCCCGCCCTGCGCCGAACCGCCGTCCGGCCCGCCACCGGAGGCTGCGAGGCCGTGCAGCACCTGCTGCAGGTCTCCGGTCAGGGAACGCACCCGCTCCAGCGGCGCCTCCTCCTTGACGGCCTGCCGCGCGTCCGCCACCAGCGCCTCGGCCCTGGCCTTGTCGTGCACCGCGACCACGTCCCCCAGCTCGGCGAGCCGCCGCTCCACCTGGTAGGCGACGCTGTCGAGTTCGTTGCGCGCCTCCACCAGCTCCCGGATGCGGGAGTCCTCGGCCCGGTTGCGCTCGGCCTCCTCGACCATCTTCTGCACCTCGGACTCCTCCAGCGTCCCGCTGCCGGAGACGGTGATGCTCTGCTGGGCGCCGGTGTCCTTGTCCTTCGCGGACACGTTCAGGATGCCGTTGGCGTCGATGTCGAACGTCACCTCGATCTGGGGCACGCCGCGGGGCGCGGCCCGGATGTTCTCCAGCCGCACCCGGCCCAGCACCCGGTTGTCGGCGGCCCGCTCGCGCTCGCCCTGCAGCACGACCACGTCCACGGCCGGCTGGTTGTCCTCGGCGGTGGTGAACGTTTCGCTGCGCCGGGTCGGAATGGTGGTGTTGCGCTCGATCAGTCTGGTCATCAGCCCGCCGAGCGTCTCCACGCCCAGGGACAGCGGCGTGACGTCCAGCAGCAGGACGTCCTTGACCTCGCCCTGGAGCACCGCGGCCTGCACGGCCGCGCCGAGAGCCACGACCTCGTCCGGATTGACGGACATGTTCGGGTCCTTGCCGCCGGTCAGGCGGCGCACCAGCGCCTGCACCGCCGGGATCCGGGTCGACCCGCCGACCAGGATGACCTCGTCCAGGTCATCAGCGCTCACCTTGCCGTCCGCCATCGCCTGCCGCACCGGGCCCATGCACCGCTCCACCAGATCGGCGGTGAGCTGTTCGAAGGCGGCCCGGGAGACCGTGGTCGTCAGGTGCTTGGGCCCGGAGGCGTCCGCCGTGACGAACGGCAGGTTGATCTGCGTCTGCGCGGTGGCCGACAGCTCCACCTTCGCCTTCTCGGCCGCCTCGTAGAGCCGCTGCAGCGCCTGCGGGTCACGCCGCAGATCGATGCCGTTCAGCCGCTTGAAGTCGTCCGCCAGATGGTCCACCAGGCGCCGGTCGAAATCGTCACCGCCCAGGTGTGTGTCACCGGCGGTCGACCGCACCTCCACCACGCCGTCGCCCACGTCCAGAATGCTGACATCGAACGTGCCGCCGCCCAGGTCGAAGACCAGCACCGTCTCGTGCCGCTTCTTGTCCAGCCCGTACGCGAGCGCTGCCGCGGTCGGCTCGTTCACGATCCGCAGCACCTCCAGCCCCGCGATCCGGCCGGCGTCCTTCGTCGCCTGCCGCTGCGCGTCGTTGAAGTACGCGGGCACCGTGATCACGGCCTGCGAGACCTTCTCGCCCAGCTGCTTCGACGCGTCCTCCGCGAGCTTGCGCAGCACCGCGGCCGACACCTCCTCCGGGGCGTACGACTTGCCCCGCACCGAGAACCGTGCCGCGTCCTCCGGACCCGCCACCACCTCGTACGAGACCTGTTCCGCCTCCGTGCCCACCTCGGCGAAGCGGCGGCCGACGAACCGCTTCGCGGAGTACACCGTGCCCTGAGGGTTCAGCACCGCCTGCCGGCGCGCCATCTGCCCCACCAGGCGCTCCCCGGTGTCGGTGAACGCCACCACCGACGGCGTCGTCCGCCCGCCCTCCGCGTTGGTGATCACCCTCGGCTGCCCGCCCTCGTACACGGCGATCACCGAGTTCGTCGTTCCCAGATCGATGCCCACAGCCTTCGCCATCGCCCTGCCTCCGCGTTGGACCGCCACCCCGGCGTGGTGGACCGACTGCACGGCACGTCCCGCCGGGAGCCTTGCACTGCGCCTTTCCCTGCGATACCCACCCAAACCGGTCCGCTCCGCCGAACCGGCGCGGAAGGGCGGCAGGTTGACCTGAGCCTGGTCTTGTCAAGTCTCCTGCGCCGAGGTATATCAGAAATGTCGGGCAATACCACCCGACAGCAGCAGTCGAGATCCGAGGAGGCGAAGCACGATGCTGCTGCAGAGTGATCCCTTCCGTGCACTGGACCGTGTCACCCAGGAGCTCTTCGACGCCGGGCGGCGCCTGCCGGCGGTGCCGATGGACGCCTGGCGGGAGGACGGCGAGGTGTGGGTCACCTTCGACCTGCCCGGTGTCGATCCCGACTCCGTCGACGTGCAGGTCGACAACGGGGCACTGACCGTGACCGCCGAGCGCAAGCCGGCGTACGGGGACGACGCCCAGGTCCTGATCTCCGAGCGACCGGTCGGCACGTTCACCCGCCAGCTCTCCCTCGGGGAGGCACTCGACACCGAACACATCGAGGCCGCCTATGAGGCGGGTGTGCTGAAGCTGCACATCCCGGTAGCCGAGCAGGCCAAGCCTCACAAGATCGAAATCAAGGGCGGCAAGAAGGAACTGCGGTCCTGACCGACCGTCCGGTGCTGGAGTCTCTGCAGGCGGACGCCGCGGGGACTCCACGAGCCGGGAGCGGGACGTCCCCGGGGAGTGGCCCTGCTCGGCGCGGACGACCTACTGCCGGCCCGGCTGCTCCGGCCCCGGCCGAGCTCGGTCCGGATGCGGCTGCCGTCCGGCGAGGAGCCGGCCGAGCTGGTCGACCGGGTGGTCGCCGAGCCGGACGCGCCGCCGGTCAGCCGGGACCTGATGACCGGCGAGCTGGTCGCCCGCGACTCCTCCTGACCGCGGGACCCGGGGGCGGGGGCTGAGGGAGCTGCGGAGCCGCGGCCGGGCGCGCGACCGGGGCCCGGGCCGGCAGCGGTTCTGCCGACCCGGGCCCCGGGGTGTCCTCAGCGCGCCGACAGGCGCGGGGTGCGCGGCGGTTCCGTCCGGCGGCTGCCGGTCGCCTCGAAGGCGGCGCCGAGGGCCAGCAGGGCGTTGTCGTCATAGGCGCGGCCCGCGAAGGTCAGGCCGACCGGCATGCCGGTGTCCGCCATGGTGCCCATGGGGACGGTGACCGTCGGGATGCCGAGATGGCGGGGGACCAGGTTGCCGTTGGCGACCCAGACGCCGTTGCGCCAGCCGAGGTCGGCGGACGCCTCGGAGACGTCCATGTCGGCGGGCGCCACGTCGGCGACGGCGGGGAACACCACCGCGTCCAGGCCCAGTCCGTCCATCCACAGCTCCAGGTCGACCCGGCGGGTCTCCTCCAGCCCGCGCAGCCCCTGCTCCAGGTGCGGCATGTCGGTGAAGGACGCGTACGGGCGCTCCCGCACGAAGCGCGGGTAGTCGCCGATCGAGTCGTCGAAGTTGTCGTAGCGGTCGGGGAGTTCACCCTCGTGCTTGGGGAAGATGCGGTCGCCGTCGACCTCGGCCAGGGTGGCGAGCGCAGGGTCGCCGTTGGCGCGCAGGAAGTCGTCCCAGGCCCAGGCGGAGAGGTCCTCGATCTCCACGGCGAGGTAGTCACGGCCGACCAGGCCGCGGGTGAACAGCGAGGGCGCGCCGGGGCGGTCGGACTCGTAGTTGGTCACGACCGGGAAGTCGACCTCGACGACCTCGGCGCCGGCCGCCTCCAGGTCGTGGCGGGCGGCGTCCCACAGGTCGATCACCGAGGGGCGGGTGTCGATCCGCAGGCCGGTCGGCCCGCCGATGCCGCCCTCGGGGTTGGTGCCGGCGTCGGGATCGGCGTTGATGTACATCCGGGGAACACCGACGCGCTTGCCGGCCAGCGTGGCGCGCGCCGCCGCCGGGTCGGCGGGTGCGAGCGCCGGGTACGAGGCGGGGCGCACCTGCGACGCGGCGGGGATCGGCACCCACGGCTGGGAGCGCCAGAGGTCGCCGCGGGTCTCCGGGTCGTCGCCGACCACGACGTCGAGCAGTTCGAGCAGGTCGGCCATGGTGCGGGTGTGCGGGACGACGACGTCCATGGTCGGTACGAGCGGCCAGTTGCCGCGCACCGAGATGACGCCGCGGCTGGGGGTGTAGGCGCACAGCGCGTTGTTGGAGGCGGGCGCCCGGCCCGAGGACCAGGTCTCCTCGCCGAGGCCGAAGGCGCCGAAGGACGCGGCCGTCGCGGTGCCGGAGCCGTTGGAGGAGCCGGAGCCGTAGGCGCTGGTGAGCCAGTCGGCGCTGTACGGGCTCTCCGCGCGGCCGTACACGCCGCGCTGCATGCCGCCGTTGGCCATCGGCGGCATGTTGGTCAGGCCGATGAGGACGGCCCCGCCGGCGCGCAGCCGCTCGATGGCGAAGGCGTCGCGCTGGGCGACGAGGTGCTCGAAGGCCGGCGAGCCGGCCGCGGCGGTCAGACCCTTGGCGAGGTAGCTGTCCTTGGCGGTGTACGGGATGCCGTCCAGCGGGCCGAGGGTCTCGCCGCGCGCGCGGCGGGCGTCGGAGGCCTCGGCCTCGGCACGGGCGTCCGGGTTCATCACGACCATCGCGTTGAGCGCGGTGGCGGTGCCCGGCCGGTCGTACGCCTCGATCCGCGCGAGGTAGGCGTCGAGCAGGCCGACCGCGGTGGTCTCGCCCTTCTCCAGCGCCGTGCGCAGCTCGGCGATACCGGTCTCCACAACATCGAATCCGCGCGTCATGCGGGTGTCTCCTGGATGGTCGGGTCGGGGTGACGAACCGCCGGTCGGGCGGTTCGCGGTCGGGATGCGTCCGGTCGTACGGCCGGGTGCAGAGATCGGCAGCTGGTGCTGGAACGTTCCAGCGCTTGCACCTTACGTACTGCTGGAACGTTCCAGCAAGGCGCGGGAGCCGGGATGGGGATCGGTGCGGGGCTGGGTCTAGACTTCCGGGCTGTGACCAGCCGCTCCGTGACCCTGATCGACGTGGCCCGGGCGGCCGGGGTGTCCAAGAGCACCGCCTCCAACGCGCTGGGCGGCTCCGGCCGTGTCTCCGGAACCACGCGGGAGCGGATCCGGGAGGTGGCCCGGGAGCTCGGCTACCGGCCGAACACCGCGGCGCGCAGCCTGCGTCGTTCCAGCACGGGCGCGATCGGGCTGCACCTGCCGCGCACCGCGACCCGCCTGGACTACTACATGAACCTGGCGTTCGGCGCGGTCGAGCGGGCCAGGGAGGACGGTCTGGACCTCGTCCTGCTGGCCCCCGGCACGGCATCCGGCGGCAGGCTCGCCTCCCGGGTCGACGGCCTGCTGGTGATCGACCCCGAGGTCGACGACCAGACCGTGCCGGACCTGCTGAACGCGGGGGTGCCGGTCGTCACCGGCGAGCGCCACCTCGGCGGGGGAGCCGCGCCGAGCGGCGCGGTGGTGTGCGACAACGCGGCCTCGCTGCTCGCCCTGCTGGACCACCTCGCCGAGCGCGGCGCCCGCCGCCCGGCGCTGCTGGTGCCCGGCCCGGCTTCGGACTGGGCGGCGGCGCTGCGGCGTGCCGCGCGGACCTGGAGCCGCCGGGAGGGCGCCGAGGTGATCGTGCGGACGGTGCCGTTCGCGGCGACGCCGGCCGAAGTCGAGGCCGTCACCGCGGACCTGGTCGCCGGCATGCCGGGCCTGGACGCGGTGGTCAGCGCCCCCGACGGCGCGGTGGTCGGGGTGCTCGCGGCCGCGGCGCGGGCCGGCCTGCGCCCAGGAACCGATCTGCTGGTGGCGGCGTGTGTCGACGGCGCCGCCGCACGCGGATCCAGCCCGCAGGTGACGGCGGTCGACCTGCGGCCCGCGGACTACGGTCGGGCCTGTGCGGCCCTTCTCGCTGACCTGTTGGCCGGAACGGCCGAGCCCGGCACCGTCCGTCGCCAGGACTGGACGCTGAACGTCCGGGCGTCCACGGCCGGCCGGGCCTGACACCGGTTCACGCGCCCCGTCGAGCCATGGGTGCGGGGGCATGGGTGAGCACGGACCGGAGCAGCGCCAGGGCACCGAATCCGGGTCCCGCAGGGCCCCGCCCCACCGGAAGGGCGCGGCGCGTACGCGCGCTGCCACGGTCTGCCCGGCGCTCGACGCCGTGTCATGCCTGCTGTGCGCGGGAGTGGTGGCAGCGGGTCCTGGCGCAGCCGCTCGGTGTCACCGCGGGGGCGGGGCCGCCGCTGTCAGAGGCCGCTCCTACAGTGAGGCCCATGGGACTTTCGATATCCGTGGGACTCCTCTACGACCAGGCTCGCAATGACGCCGAGGGGCTCGAATACCACCGCTCGGCCTTCGCCCGCCTCGGCCGGGCGCTCAAGGCGGAGGAGATCAGCTGGCAGGAGCCGGAGATGACCGATCCGCCTCGAACCCGCACCTTCTCCGGCGGCTTCCCCTACGGGTACCTGACCCAGCTGCGCCGCATTCTGGTGCTCACGGACCTCGGTGAACCCGTCACGTCGGCTCTGGAGGTCAGTGAGCGCCAGTACGAGCTCGACTGCGAGAAGGTTCGGGACGAGATGACGAGGTTCGATTCTCATCTGCTCTGCCATTCCGACAGTGCCGGCTACTACGTGCCGGTCGACTTCGAGGACCCGCTCTTCCTTCCCGACGAGGCGGAAGTCGAGGGCGCCGGAATCGTCGGCTCCAGTCAGCGCCTGCTGGCTGAACTTTCGGGCATGGCGTCGTCGATCGGCATCCACCTTGACGACAAGGGCGTTCCCTTCGTGACGGGGGAGGCCGGGGTGACCGCGGATCCCACGACGGACGAACCGTTCGAGACCGAGCGTTTCGCCTGGCACCAGCTCCACCGGGCATGCCTGACGAGCATCGCCGGCGGCCATGCCATCGTGTTCCACTGACTCTTCGCCGGTACCACTTCGGCACCGGCTTCGGCACCGAGGCCCGACCGTCACATATCGATCACGGTCTCGGGGAGTACGGGACCCTCGGCGGTGTGGTGGTCCGCGCGTCACGGAAGGCGGTCAGCGTTTCCTCCGGGGGACGGCGGCGTCACGCGGCCTGGAGGTCCTTCGCCGCGTCCTTCGAGAGGCTGACCCTCACCAGAGCGGCGGCCAGTCTCGCGAGGTCCTCCGGCGGCACCAGGTCGCCGAGACCGCGGGGCGTGTGCGGCAGACCGAGGTCCTTCGCCGTGCCGCACGCCCGGTCGTCGAAGAACGGGCGCAGCTGCGGCCAGACCGTCTGGGCCTCCCGGCAGAAGATGTCCGCGCCGACCGGGCCGATCCTCGGAACCTCCCGCAGCAGGTCGCGCAGGGCGTCCGGGTCGCCGTCGGCCTCCTCCCGCATCCGGCGCAGGTCGCCGTGCCAGCGGTCGAGCACCAGCTGAGCCCCTTCGCCGAGAGCGGTGGCGGTGCTCTCGTCGTACCGCACGTAGTGGGCGCGGCCCAGCGCGTCCACGCGGTCCTGCCAGTCGGAGTCGGCCATCGCCCGGGGTGTCCGCAGGCCCGCCCGGAACAGCTCCCGGGCGGCGGCGGTGGCCGTGTCGGCCTTGATGCGGATCGAGCAGAGCACCGTGAGCACCAGCAGTTGGTACAACGGCGCGGGCTTGTCGCGCAGCGTGATGCTGGCCTCCTCGGCGTACGTCCGGCCGTGTTCGGACAGCAGCCGGGAGGTGATCGTGTCGACTGTCATCGCCCTGGTACCTCGCCTTCCGTGAAGCCCCGCAGTGCTGCGGCTGCCCCGAATCCGCGCCCCCAAGCCGAACGTGTCGGGCGATGTCGGCAAGGTAGGCGCGGCGACGGATCGGAGGAGGAGCGGTGATGCCCGGAACGGAGACGCTGGCGGAGGACCGCCGGAAGCGGGACTTCCGAAGGACCCGCGAGCCCAGCGGCGAGGGCGGCACCGGTGCCGGCCGGGAGCCCGGCTTCGTGGTGCAGATCCCCCCAGCCCCCGGCCGGGTGCCCCCAGCGCCGGCACCAATGCCCGTCGACTTCCGCCTGGAGGTCGACGGTGTGCTCAAGTCCTGGTCGGTTCCCAAGGGGCCGTCCGGTGACCCGCACGACAAGCGCTTGGCCGTGCCCACCGAGGAGCACCCCTTCATCCGCGAGCGAGGCACGCCAGGTACTCCTTCCAGCTGCCGGAGCTTCCGGGCGGGCTGCGGCCGTTGCGCGATCCCGGCACCGACCAGCACCACTGACCGCTCCTTGTCGGTCGGCACTCGTGTAGCTACGGGCAGACGCTGTACCGCTGTGCCCCAGGGCGTAGACGGCGTCCCCGGCGGTGACCGTGGCTCAGGGCGAACCGGTCCGGCTTCTCGTCGTTGGTCAGGTTCCCGTTCATCGGGGTGAGCGCCCGACGGCGAGCCGACCCGGTGCGTGGGCGCGGGGCCGGCTCCTGGCGATCAGTGCGGCGTGACCTTGCCTGCTGGCTGATCACTTCGCCTGGGAGAGTGAGACCGCGTCGGGGCCGGCGGGGAATCGCAGCTGGCCGGTCGTGTCGTGCACGGCTCGCCACACTGTCTCGGCGACGTCGCTCTCCTTGGTGAACAGGTCCTGGCCCGTGAAGTCGCCCATGGCCTTCTTCGCCCATGGTGCGTAGGGCGCCGGGACCAGCTCGTCCAGCGAGGCGCCCTTCGTCGCGTTGGCCGCGAAGTTCGTCGTCAGGCAGGCGCCCGGCTGGACCGTCTTCGCCTGTACACCGAAGGGCGCGAGCTCGAGCGCGAGGGATGCGGTGAACCCCTCGATGGCCATCTTGCTTGCCTTGTAGACGGCCGAGAGCGGCATGTGGCCCAGCACCACGCTGGAGGTCACGTTGACCACCACGCCGGAGCCGCGCTCGCGGAACTGGGGCAGCACCGCCTGCGTCGTCGCCATCACGCCGAACGTGTTGGTTTCGAAGACTTCCCGCACTCGGGCCATGGGGGTGCCCTCGAACACGCTGATCGACGGGACGCCCGCGTTGTTGACCAGGACGTCGATGGGCCCGGCCGCCTCGAACGCGGCGGTGATGCTCCGGGGCTTGGTCACGTCGAGCTCGACGACGCGGAGCCGGTCCGACTCGGGCAGGACGCCCGCACGCGGCGTCCGCATCGTGGCGATGACGTTCCACCCCTGCGAGTGGAAGTACAGGGCGGTCTCCCGTCCGTATCCGGATGAGGCACCAGTGATCAGAACTGTCTTCATGCGGTGATCCTTGCGATGTGGTGGGATCCGCGGATGGACAGGCACTTTCCTGCCCGCGGAAGCACGGGTGATCCCATTGAATCGCTCTGACCTGCTGGAACAGTAGAACTATCGTCGCTTCGTCTTGCACGATCCTCCCTCATGGTCCGGCCGCTCAAGGAAGGACGCCTGCAGTGCCTCGCAGGCGGGCCGCGTCCTGGCTCGGGGGTGCGCCGAACTGGCGGCGGTACTCGCGGCTGAACTGCGACGGGTTGTCGTAGCCGACGCGGCGGCCGACTCCGGTGACGTCGCCCGGGTGGGTGGCGAGCAGCAGCCGGGCCTCCTGGAGCCGGATCTGTTTCTGGAACTGGATGGGGCTCATCGCGGTCACCGCCTGGAAGTTGCGGTAGAACGCGGAGACGCTCATCCCGGACAGCCGTGCCACGTCCTCGACCCGGAAGGGCTCGGCGTAGTGCTCGCGGATCCAGCGCACGGCCCGGGCGACATGGCTGAGGCCGCTGTCGGCGAGGCCGAGCTGGCGCACCGTCGCGCCCTGCTCGCCGGTGATCAGGCGCCAGAGGATCTCGCGTTTGACCAGCGGGGCCAGTACGGCGCGGTCGCTGGGCTCGTCGAGCAGGCGCAGCAGCCGGACCACCGCGTCGAGCAGCGCGGGCGGGGCGTCGCTTACGGCGATCCCCGACGGAGTGCCTCCGGCGGGGCGGGGGATGTCGCCGGGACCGGCTTGCAGCAGCAGTTCGGCGACGGCGGACGGTTCCAGCGTGAGGCCGAAGCCGAGGGCCGGCTGCTCGGGGGCGGCCTGGATGAACTGTCCGGTGACGGGCAGGTCGACGGATGCGACTAGGTACTGCCCGGCGCCGTACGCGTAGACCCGGTCGCCCAGCGCGAGGCGTTTGGCGCCCTGGGCGATGACTGCGAGCACCGTGCCGGACATCGAGGGCGCCGGCGGATCCGGCCGGTCGACCTTGGAGATGAGGACGCCGTCGATGGCGGTGGTCCAGTCGGGCCGGGCGTGCCGGGCCAGCAGGGTGCGGAGCTCTTCGAGGTGCATGCGTCCATTGCAGCACTGTTCTGTGTTGCAATTCCCGTACTCGCGAGGATCGTGCAAGTACCAGCGAGCATCGTTCTAACGTTTACGCAGGTCACGGCGATTGGATGGAATCACCGCACTCCACAACGCAGAAGAAGGCCTCCATGATTGTCACGTACGGCTTCAACGCCACGCTGACCGCCAGGCCCGGAATGGGCGACCGGCTCGTCGACCTGCTGCTGACCGGCCTGCACGAGGGCAGCCCCGGCGCGAGCGAGTCCTGCGTGGTCTACCTCGTCTCCCGTTCCGCGTCCGCCCCCGACGTCGTCCACGTCACCGAGGGCTGGACCAGCGAGGAGGACCACCACCGGATCTTCGCCGGCGAGGCCGCCCAGGGCATCGTGGCGCAGATCGGCGGACTGCTGGCCAAGGAGTCCGAGTACACCGACTACGTGCCGGTCCGCGGCAAGGCCGCCTTCTGACCCGCCGAACACCCCACACCCCAGCCCCTGCCGCCGCGGTGCCCGCCGAGGCGACCCCGTCCTCGCCCGACCGTCCGCCACCACCCATGAAGGGCAACGACCATGACCACAGCACGCCCCTCCCTCGACCCCGAACTGCATGAACTCCTGGCCGACATGCCGCTGATGTCCCAGCTCAGCCCGGAAGTGCTGGCGCAGGTACGCCCCTTCTCCTCGATGCCCGTCGAACCCCTCCTCGAAGGTCGCGCGATCGACCGGCGCGAGGTCACCGCTGCGAGTCCGGACGGCACCCGGATCCCCTTGTCCGTCTTCAGCCCCGCGAACAGCGATCGAACCACCGCCGCACCCTGCGTCTACTGGATGCACGGCGGCGGGATGGTCATGGGCGACCGCTTCTCACAGATCGACATCCCGCTGGAGTGGCTCGACGCGTTCGGCGCCGTCGTGGTCTCCGTCGACTACCGGCTCGCGCCCGAGTCCACCGGCACCATCCCGGTCGACGACTGCTACCAGGGACTGCTCTGGATCGCCGACCACGCCGCCGAACTGGGCATCGACCCCGCCCGGATCGTCGTCGCAGGCGCCAGCGCGGGCGGCGGCCTCGCCGCCGGCGTCACCCTGCTGGCCCGCGACCTCGGCACCCCGACGATCGCCGCCCAAGTCCTGATCGGCCCCATGCTCGACCACCGCAACACCACCACCTCCAGCCTCCAGTACTCGAACGGGCCCGGCGTCTGGACCCGCGAGATGAACGAATTCGGATGGCGCTGCCTCCTCGGCGACCTCACCGACGACGAGGTACCCGCATACGTCTCACCCGCCCTGGCCGACGACCTCGCGGGCCTGCCGACCACCTACATCGACACCGGCTCCGCCGAAGTCTTCCGCGACGAGGACACCGACTACGCCACCCGCATCTGGGCGGCCGGCGGCCAGGCCGAACTCCACGTCTGGGCAGGAGGCTTCCACGGATTCGACGCCCTGTACCCGCAGGCACACATCTCGGCCACAGCCCGCCGAACCCGCACCGACTGGCTCGCCCGACTCCTGCCCACGAACCCCGCCGCATAGGGGAAGTCGACGGTCAGCTGGTGCACACCCGCGCAACTGACCGTGTTCACGATGTACTCGGCGCCCACCAGGTACTCCTGGGCGACGACCTCGGTGATCGGCTCGCCGAGCACCGTACGGCGGCTGCGCAGCCTGCGCAGCGCGGCGACCGAGTCCTGCGGCAGGTCGCAGAACGACACGCCGTCACCCCAGTAGCCGCGCAGGGTTTGACGACCACGGTCCCGCCCACTTTCTCGTGCCAGGCCAGCAGTTCGGCTTCGTCATCTGTTCGCAGCTGCCGCATGCCTGGGACGCCCTGCGCCTTGATCGTTTCGATCTGCACGTACTTGTCGCGTCGCGCGCTGCTCAGGGCGGTGCCGTTGGAGGCCAGCCCCAGCCGCTCGGAGAGGGCGTCGGCGAGCTCCACCCCGGTCTCGCGACCGGCCAGGAGCGCGACCGGCCCCAGCTCTGAGAGCTGTGCGGTCAGTGCTCCGGCCGCCGAGCCGTCGCCAGGACCTGCTCTCCGTCATCGAGGCCAGGTTGACGATGGAGCCGCCGGGGGTGTCCTGGGCCAGCATCTGCTGGATCTGGTACTTCATGCCCCAGAAGACGCCGAGCACGTTCGTGGTGAGCATCTGCTGGAAGCGGCTGGTGGGCTCGTCGGCCAGGCGGCCTCCCCGCCGTTGTCGCGGACCTCGCAGGCGACGGCCTCGCCCGCCTCCTTGCGGCGGCCGGAGACGACGGCGGCGTGGCCGGCGCGGGCCAGGGCCAGGCTGGTCTCCCTCCCGATGCCGGTCGTGGCCCCGGTGACCGGGGCGACGCCGGAGACGCTCATGACGATGGACCTCTCTCGCGAACAGGTGGGTTCGGGCCGCGATCACCACAGTGCCCGTCGGCGACGGGACCGCACATCGGTCATCTGACTGCGGCCCGTGAATCGGTGGAGACCCGTTCACCCAGTACCTGCGAGCACCGTCAAATGACCGATGCCGAACGACGGTGCGGAACCAAGGATGGAGAGCGCACGCCCGCTCCGAAGGGACCCAGACCGGGTCTGAGCCCTCCCACGGCAGTACCTCCGGCAACACCGTCACACAGACAGAGAAGGTGGTTCACATGTTCACACCCAAGGCCGTGCTCCGCGGCTCGGCCGCCGCGGCGACCGTCGCCGCCGCCGTGCTGGGCATCGGCGCCGGATCGGCGAACGCCGCCGGCTGGCCCCCGTTGCAGCCGGGCGCCCACCTCTACTCGGGCACTGGCGGGAGCGGCGAGGTGACCACGGTCGACCTCGACGACATCGGCACCTGCCACACGCTGTCGGCGCCCGCCCGCTCGGTCCAGGTCGTCTCCGGCTCCGCGTCCGTGGTGCTGTACGCCGGCGCGGGCTGCACCGGCGCCCACTCGTGGGCCACCGGCTCGCTGGCCCAGTCCAACCTGCCGTGGCCGGTGCTGAGTTACCGGGTGGTCCCGGCCTGACGGCGGGCGGAACACCTCACCTTCCGTTTCGACACAAGGAGTCCTCGATGGCAGCGCACGAAGCCATGAGCAGGCCCGACACCGGTCGACGCCGCTTCCTCGGTCTCGCGGCGGCCGGTGTCGTCGCCGGACAGGTCGGCCTGTCCGCCCCGGCCCGGGCGGCCACCGGCCGGGAGACGGAGCCCGGCGGCGCACTGCGGCCGGGCGCCGGCATCCGCCCTTTCCGCATCAAGGTCCCGCAGGCGGACCTCAACGACCTGCGGCGGCGCGTCCGCGAGACCCGGTGGCCCGACCGCGAGACCGTCGGCAGCCGCACCCAGGGCGCTCAACTGGCGAAGATGCGGCCGCTGATGGAGTACTGGGGCACCCGGTACGAATGGCGCACCCTCGAGGGGCGCCTCAACGACCTGCCGCAGTACATCACCGAGATCGACGGGCTGGACATCCAGTTCGCCCACATCCGCTCCCGGCACGCCGGCGCCATGCCGATGCTGATGACGCACGGCTGGCCCGGCTCGATCGTCGAACTGCTGAAGGTCATCGGCCCGTTGACCGACCCCACGGCGCACGGCGGGCGCGCAGAGGACGCCTTCCACCTGGTCCTGCCGACCCTGCCCGGCTACGGCTTCTCGGGCAAGCCGACCAAGCCCGGGTGGAACTTCCCCCGCACGGCGCGTGCCTTCCACGAGCTGATGATGCGCCTCGGGTACCCGGAGTACGTCTCGCAGGGCGGCGACCACGGCGCGATCCTCTCCGAGGTGCTCGCCGTCCAGCAGCCGAAGGGCCTGCTCGGCATCCACATCAACATGCCGGGGACCGTGCCGGACGACGTCCTGCGCCGGGTGCGCAACTTCGACCCAGCCCCGGTGAACCTGTCGGCCGAGGAGAAGCGGGCGTATGACCGGCTGGTGCACTTCTACCGCGACGGCTTCGGCTACGCGGCGATGATGAACCAGACCCCCCAGACGATCGCCTACTCCCTCACCGACTCCCCGGTGGGCATGGCGTCCTACTACTACGACAAGTTCGCGGAGTGGACGGACTCCGATGGTGAGCCCGAGAAGGTCCTCACCTACGACGAGATGCTCGACGCGATCTCGATGTACTGGCTGACCGGCACCGGCGCGTCCTCGTGCCGGCTGTACTGGGAGGGCGCCCAGTCCGGCGGCGGACCGTTCAACGCGGTGTCCATTCCGAAGGTGCCGGTCGCAGTGACGGTCTTCCCCTCCGAGATCTACCCCGCACCGCGCAGCTGGGGCGAGCGGACCTTCGGCAACATCATCCACTGGAACGAGGTCGACAGGGGCGGCCACTTCGCCGCCTGGGAGCAGCCGCAGCTCCTGGCCCAAGAACTCCGCGCCGCCTTCCGGGTGTTGCGGTAGCTCCGGCGAGGACAGCGCCAAGAGAGGTGCCCGGGTCGCCGTGCCGACGGCGACCCGGGTGTTTCCCATCCATTGTTCGAACGGGGGAGTCCGGGTCCAGACTCTTCCGAGGTGGCAGTCTGTTGACGGCCGTCCTCGCCGCCGTCCTCCTGATGTCCAGTGACACCATTTCGGCGGCCCGCAGTCCCCCCGGCGCCCAGGTCCAGGTCTGGCGCGGGAACGACGACAACCGCGTCCGGATATCGCTGAACAACGGTAGGCCGGTGGTCTTCCCGGGCACCGAGACGCTGGTAGCGCCCCGGGTGGTGTGCACCATCAACGGCTTCCACGTCTTCCACACCGGAACCGACGGGCGGATCCACTCCACGCAGCCGCGGTTCACCCTGGGCGGGATCCCCTCGCAGAGTCAGCTCGGAGACCGGTGGTCGCCCGCGGGGAACGTGGTCACCCGGCCCCACCCTCTCGCCGTCCGCCATCCAGCTCCGCAACAACCAGATGCTCCTCTCGTGGGGGAGCGCGAACGACCTCGGCCAGTACACCGCCTACTTCGACGGCGCGAACTGGAGGGAGGCCGTTGTTCCCGGGACCCGGAGCGAGACGGCCGACTCCTTGGCCCTACAGCACCTACTGGAACCAGATCGCCCTCGCCACCGCGGAGTGGACGGGCACGCGTACGTCATGACGCAGCAATACGGCGAGAACCGCTGGTCCCAGCCGGAGCTGCTCGACGGCGCCCTGCCGATCGTCGGAACCCCCAGCATCGCGTTCACCCAGGACACGGGCGACGCCCTCATCGCCGTCCTGGGCACCTTGCCCACCAGCAACCACCAGGCGTACCTGGGCCATTGGACCGAGCGCAGTTGGAGCGGTTTCCAGCACGAGAACACGCTGGCCGGCATCCGGAACAAGCTCTGGCTGACGGCAACCGCCTGGAGCGTCTTCCTCATCGCCACCTTCGCCCAGGGCTACGCCTTGTTCAAGACCGGCTTCGACCGGGCCCCGTAGCAGTGCCGGCGGGTTCGTAGAATGGGGGCGTAGCTCCTCCGGGAGGAACTCCTGCCGGAGGTGCCATGCCGCCACACGCGAAACACCAGCTGCTCGGGCGCGCCCGGGAGTTGGCGGTGCTGGACCGTCTGCTGCGGGAGGTGCGCGACGGGCGCAGCCGGGTGCTGGTGCTGCGGGGTGAGGCGGGCGTCGGCAAGTCGGCGCTGCTCGATCATCTGGCCGGGGAGGCAGGGGAGGCGCAGGTCGTCCGCGCGGCGGGGGTCGAGGCCGAGGCCGAGTTCGCCTACTCGGCCCTCCAACGGCTGTGTGCCCCGCTGTTGTCGCAGCTCGACCGACTGCCGCCGGTGCAGCAGGACGCGCTGCGTGTCGCGTTCGGCCTGAGCACGGGGAACCCGCCCGAGATGCTGCTGGTCGGGATCGCGGTCCTCGGCCTCTTCGCCGAGGCGGCGGCCCGGTCCCCGCTGGTGTGCCTGGTCGACGACGCGCAGTGGCTGGACCTGATGTCCCAGCGGATCCTGGCGTTCGTCGGGCGCCGACTGGACGCGGAATCGGTGGCGTTGGTGTTTGCCGAGCGGATCACCGACGGGAAGGGGGACGAGGGCTTCTCCGGTCTGCCGGACCTCCTCCTGCGCGGGCTGGCCGATGCCGACGCCCGGGCGCTGCTGGACGGCGTGCTGCCGGGGCCGGTCGACGCCCGGGTGCGGGACCGGATCGTGGCCGAGACCGGCGGGAACCCGCTCGCCCTGCTGGAGCTGCCCCGGGGCCTGTCACCGGTGGAGCTGGCGTTCGGCTTCGGCGGGCCCGGCGCCGGCCCGCTGGCGACCCGGGTCGAGGACGGCTTCCGGCGGCGCGTCGACGCCTTGCCGGCCGACACCCGTGCCCTGCTGCTGGTCGCGGCGGTCGAACCGGTCGGCGACGGGCCGCTGTTGTGGCACGCCCTGCGCCTGCTGGGCATCGGGCTGGAGGCCGCGGCACCGGCCGAGGCCGCGGACCTGATCAGTCTGGGAGCCCCGGTGCGGTTCCGGCACCCGCTGGTGCGTTCGGCCGTGTGGCGCGGCGCGGATGCCGCGGCGCTGCGCGCGGCGCACGGCGCCCTGGCCGAGGCCACCGACGCCGAGCGCGACCCCGACCGGCAGGCGTGGCACCGGGCCCATGCAGCGGTCGGGCCGGACGAGGAGGTGGCGGCGGCGCTGGAGAGCTCCGCCGACCGTGCCCTGGCGCGCGGTGGCCGGGCGGCCGCCGCGTCCTTCCTGGAACGGGCCGCGGCGCTCACCCCCGACCCGAAGGAGCGGGCACGGCGCGCGCTGGCGGCCGCCGCGGCCCACGTCGCCGCAGGCTTGCCGGCCCGGGTGCCCGATCTGCTGGCCGCCGCCGAACTGGGGCCGCTGGACCGGCTGCAGCAGGCCCAGGCCGGCCGACTGCGGGCCAGGGCCTCGTCCATGACCGACTCGGGGTTGGGCGCGGTGCGGCCGCTGCTCGACGCGGCGGGCCCGCTCAGGGACCTTGACCCGGCCGCCGCACGGGAGACCTACCTCGCGGCGTTCGACGCGGCCCTCTGGGTCGGCCGGTACGACGAAGGCGCACTGCGCCGGGTTGCCGAGGCCGCTCGCGACCTGCCGGCCGGCGAGGAGACGGCGGGTGTCTTCCTTCGGGCCCTGGTCACCTGGACCGTGGACGGGCCGGTCGCCGCCTTCCCGCTGCTGGCGCGGGCGCAGCGCTCGCTCACCGAGGAGGAGGACCTGTCGGTCCTGTGGGCGGCCGCGAACGCCGCCCCGGTACTGGGCGACCTCCCGGGCTGGCTGGACACCGGCGACCGGGCGGTCCGCTTCGCCCGGCGGACGGGAACACTGTCGGTCCTCTCGACGGCGTTGCCCTACCGGGCGGCCTCGCTGAGCTACGCGGGGCGCTTCGCCGAGGCCGAGGACCTGCTGGCCGAGGCCGCGGCCATCGAGAAGGCCACCGGCACGGTGCCGCGCATGGCCACAGCGGCTTTGATCAGCGCGTACCGGGGAGGGGAACGACCGGCCCTGGAAGCGATCGAGGCACTGGAACACGAGGGCGCGCAGCGCGGCCTGGGACGACTCGTCGGCGTGGCGGCGTGCGCCCGGGCCGTGCTCCACAACGGTCTGGGCAACTACGCGCTCGCCCTGGAGGCGGCGCTGCGGGGCGCGGAGCACCGGGACCTCGTCGTGTGCCAGTGGACCTGCGGCGAGCTGGTCGAGGCCGCGACCCGGGCCGGCGACCCGGCCGCGGCGGCCCGGGCATGCGAGTGGCTCGCCGACTGGAGCCGGGCCGGCACACCCTGGGCCCTCGGTGCGCACGCGGTCGCCGAGGCCCTGACCGGAGCACCGGAGAATGCCGAGGACCGCTACCGCGAGGCCGTCGACCACTTCGGCCGGGGCGGGCTCCGGGTGTTCGAGATCCGGGCCCAACTGTTGTTCGGGGAGTGGCTGCGCCGCCAGAACCGGCGCGCCCAGGCCCGTACCGAACTGCGGGCGGCGCACGAGGCGGCGACGGCGACGGGCATGGAGGCGTTCGCCGAGCGGGCCCGGCGCGAACTGCTCGCCACCGGCGAGACCGTCCGCAAGCGGGCCCCCGGCGCGCCGGTCCTGACTCCGCAGGAGGCGCAGATCGCCCGCCTCGCGGCCGGCGGGCACCCGAACGCGGAGATCGGAGCGCGGCTGTTCCTCAGCCCCCGCACGGTCGAGTGGCACCTGCGCAAGGTCTTCGCCAAGCTGGGGATCTCCTCCCGCCGTGAGCTCGACGGCGCCCTGGCCGGGCAGTAGCCGCGGGTTACGGCAGCGCCGTGCGCAACTCCCGCCGTGAGCTTGTGCGGAGCTTGGTGAACACCTTGCGCAGGTGCCGCTCGACCGTCCGCGCACTGGGGAAGAGCTCCGCTCCGATCTCGGCTACACCGGCCACGGTGACCCGAACGCCGCGAGCAGCTTCCGCTGCGTCCGCCCCTCGCGCGGCTGAGACCTGCGGTACAACACGTTCGGGTCCGTCCCCCGGGCGGGGACGGACCCGAACGCTGTCGTACGCGACCCGCTGCGCTCAGAGACCCAGATCCGCCGCCAGACAGGAGAACCTGACCGCCAGCGCGTCGGGGTCGTGGGCGCCCACCGCCCGGTACGCCGACGGCACCGCCTTCTCCTCGACCATGTCCTCGAAGGCGACACGCTCCGGGAGCGTGCCGAACCGGGCCTTGCGGACTGCCGCCGCCTGTCCGTTCGTGCTGGGACCGGGATCACTCACGTCCGTACCTCCTGTGGTCGGCATGCGCGTGGGTCAGAGGTGGTCGGCGTCCACCACGGCCTGGGCGAAGGCCGTCGGCGCCTCCTGCGGCGCGTTGTGGCCGACGCCCTCGAGCAGGCGGTGCTCGTACCGGCCGGTGAAGAACCTCCGGTACCCGCTGCCGTCGGTGGTGGGCAGGAACGGGTCGAGGGCGGGGTCCACGGCGATGGTCGGCACGGTGACCGCGGGCCGGGCCGCGAGCAGCTGCTCGTAGCGCTCGTAGCGGGGCTCGCCGTCGGCCAGGCCCAGGCGCCAGCGGTAGTTGTGGATCACGACGGCGGCGTAGTCGGGGTTCTCGAAGGCCGTGGCGGTGCGCTCGAAGGTGGCGTCGTCGAACTTCCAGGTCGGGGAGGTCTCCTCCCACACCAGCCGACACAGGTCGTGCCGGTTCTGCCTGGTCTCCATGGCGATGCGGCCGCGGTCGGTGGCGAAGTAGTACTGGTACCACCAGGTGTGCTCGGCCTTCGGCGGCAGCGGGTTCCGCTGTGACGGGAGGTTGACGATGAGGTAACCGCTCACCGCCACCAGGGCCTTGACCCGCTCCGGCCACAGCGCCGCGACGGTGCCGGCGGCCCGCGAGCCCCAGTCGAAGCCGGCCAGCACCGCCTTGTGGATCTTCAGGGCGTCCATCAGAGCGATGACGTCGACGGCGATCGCGGCCTGCTGCGCGTTGCGGACGGTCGTCGGGGACAGGAAGGTGGTGGTGCCGTGGCCCCGCAGGTACGGCACGATCACCCGGTAGCCGGCGTCGGCCAGCAGTGGCGCCACGTCGACATAGCTGTGGATGTCGAACGGCCAGCCGTGCAGGCAGATGACCACCGGGCCGTGCTTGGGCCCGGCCTCGGCGTAGCCGATGTCGAGCACGCCGGCCCGGACCCGCTTCAGCTCGGTGAACGCGGTGTGGGTGCCCGGGGCGATGGTCGGGATGACCGGGGCCGGGCGGCCGGGCCGGTCGGAGCCGGCCGCGAAGGCGGCCGGAGCGTTCGACTCCGCGCCGACCGACACCGCCGTGGCGCCCATGCCGAGGCCGACTGCTTTGGTGAACGTTCGCCTGTTGATCATGTCCGATCCTTCCTGGAGGCCCGCCGGTGCCTCCACTGTTCTTCGGCAACCGGCTTGACGCATCAGTCACATGACGTCGCGACACCCGAAAGGGCGTGAAGGCTCTGCCGGGCCGCCACCTTCAGTCATTCGACTGTTTCCGCCGTGCTTCCGCTCGGTGATCCTCGAAGGAGCGCCGCGATGCCGGCGGATCGTCGTGCGCCGTGGTGTGTGCAATCGGAAGGTCCGGCCGTGAAGCAAACCCCCGTCGTCCTCATCCACGGTGCGTGGTTCCATAGGTCCTCCCGGGAGGGCTGGGCCGAACGGTTCACCGGGTACGGCTACGCGGTGTGCGTCCCGGGCTGGCCCGGCGAGGCCCCCACCGCCGACCAGGTCCGCCGCGGTCCCGGGCCGCTTCGCGACCTCGGGCTCGCCGCGCTCACGGCCCACTACGAGAGGCTCGTGCGCGCCTTCGACAACCCGCCGGTCCTCATCGGGCATTCGGTCGGCGGCCTCATCGTCCAGCACCTCCTCGGAGCCGACCTCGGCAGTGCCGCCGCCGACCACGTCCTCGCCGGGCCGGCCGCGAACGGCATCGAGGCCGTGGCCGCACAGGGCTGAGCGCGGGCGTCAGACCTGCGCCGCGTCGGTCCGGCTCAGGGTGTCGGTCCGGCTCAGCGCGTCGCGCAGCGCCGCCCGGGCCGTGATGCCCAGCTTGGGGAAGATGCGGTACAGGTGTGAGCTGACGGTGCGCGGCGACAGGTGCATCCGCTCGCCGATCTCCTTGTTCGTCAGACCGCTGGCGGCCAGGTCGGCGATGCGGCGTTCCTGCCAGGTCAGCGAGGCCAGGTTCAGCGTCGAGACGCGGGGCGGGGTCCCGGTGGCGCGCAGTTCGGCCCGGGCCCGCTCGGTCCAGCCGGCCGCGCCCAGCCGCTCGAACGCCTCGGCCGCCGGGACCAGGTACGGCCGCGCCGCCGCCCGGCCCCGGACGTGGCACACCCGGACGCCGTGCGCCAGCCGGATCCGGGCCAGCTCGAACGGGAAGCGGGCGGCGTCCGGGTGGGATTCGGCCCGGACGAACATCTCGGCGGCCTCCCGCTCGTCCTCGGCGGTCATCGCCAGCGCGCCGTAGGTGATCAGCGCCAGGCGGGGCGACACGGACGGCAGACCGGCGTCGCGGGCGGCGAGGGCGTGCGCCCGGGCCTGCTCGACGCGTCCGGTGTGCTGGGCGGCCTCGACGAGATCGAGCAGGGTGCGCGAGGCCTGATACGTGTAGGGCCGGAACGTGCCCGGCCGCGTGATCCCGATGGCGTAGAGGTAGGCGGCCTCGTAGTCGCCGGAGCCCAGCGCGGCGGTCGCGCCGGCGGAGTCGGCGATCTGGGTCAGGAACCCCAGTCCGCGCGGGCGGGCCCAGGCGTCCACCTCGGCCTGGAGGTCCCGCGCCCGCCCGACCTGTCCGCGCAGCGCCGCCAACTGGGCCAGGTACGCGCGGCTCTGGGTGGCGAACAGCCGGTGGCCGTGCTCGGTCGCCAGGTCCAGGCCGCGCTGTCCGGTTTCCTCGGCCTGGGCCCATTCGCCGGCCGCCATCTGGTCGAGCACGAGCTGGTGCAGCATGACCATGCCGGTGGCCACGGCTCCGGTCTCCAGCTCGCGGTCCACGACGCGCTGCAGGTGGGGGCGGTAGTGGCTCAGGAGGTCGAGGTGGTACGCGGCCGCGCCGAACCGAGTGACGTCCCAGGGCTCCAGATTCGACAGGTTGGCGGCGGCCTGTCGCACCGGCCCGGCCCAGCCTGCCCCGTGCCTGGTCACATCGCTCCAGGTGTCGCTGAAGAGGCGCGAGTGTTCGGTGACGAGGTCGCCCATGGAGGCCAGGAGTTCGCGCGTGCTCTCCCAGACCGCGCGATCCCCGCCGAACTGACTGATCGCCAGGAGGAGGACCACCAGCCGGGTGAGGACCTCGTCGGGTTCGGTTTTGCCGGCGGTCGACGCAGTGGTGCTGCCGACAGACGGCGCAGCGGCTGTCCCGCGGTCCCGGAGCTTCTCGATCGCGGCCGAGACCTGGCGGTGCGTGGAGCGGACGTCCCCGTCCTGGTAGAGCGCCCGGTAGGCGGCCGCCAGCACCGAGGCCGGCGACTCCGTCGAGCCGGGCGCGAGGTCCGCCTGGACCAGCCGGTGCGCCTGGCCGAGGCGGGCGGCGTGACCGGCGACGAATGCCGCGTCGGTCAGGCGCCGGGACCGGTCGGTGTGGTTCTCGCTGAGCTCGGCGGCCCGGGTCAGCCAGCTCACGGCCGCCAGCGTGCCGCCGCGCCGGGTCGCCGACGCGGCTGCCGCCTCCAGGACGTCGGCGACCTCCTCGTCCGGATCGACCGTCGCCGCCGCCAGGTGCGTCGCCCGGCGTTCGAGGTTCTCCCGGTGAAGCTGCGCCAGCGCCAGGTGCGCGGCGCGGCGCTGGTTGGGAGTGGCCATCCGCACGACGGCAGAACGTACGAGCGGGTGGCGGAAGACGAGATCACCGGTGACCGCGTCGATGTCCAGCAGACCGGTGGCCACGGCCGTGTCGGCGTCGCGCATGGCGTAGCGGGTGCCGGGGACGGCGTCGGTGCCGCCCGAGGTTCCGGCTCCGTCGAGCGCGCCCGTCAGGAGTTCGGCCCGGACCTGCTCGTCGAGGGCCGCGATGCGGGCGCCGAACAGCCGTTGCAGCTGCCGGGGCAGCGGCACGCCGCGCGGACCGATGAGGTCTTCGAGCGGGGCGTCGCTCGACCGGCCCGCGAAGTGGGCGGGCAGCTCCACCAGGGCCAGCGGGTTGCCCTGGGCCTGGTCCAGGACGATCCGGCGGGCCTGTCGGCCCAGGTCCGGATACCGGTGGTCCAGCAGAAGTGCCGCCTCCTCGTCGGGGAGGGCGTCGACCGGCAGCTCGGGCAGTGCGGCGGTGTCGAAGCGCGAGGTGAGGTCGGTGCGGACCGCGACGAGGAGCTTCACCGGGCCGCCGGCCAGGCGTCGGCCCACGAAGCCGCAGACGTCGGCGCTGGCGTCGTCCAGCCACTGCCCGTCGTCGAGGACCAGCAGCAGCGGCCGCTGTGCGGCGGCGAGCGACAGCAGGTTGAGAGCGGCGATGCCGAGCGTCATGACCGAAGGCCGATCGCCCTGCGCCCCGCCGAACACGGCATCGAAGACCGCCCGGGTCCCGTCGTCCAGCGGCTCGACGTCGGCCAGCAGCGGATGGAGGAACTGGTGCAGCCCGGCATAGGGCAGCTCGGACTCCGCCTCGACGCCGGCGGCCCGGACCACCACGTGGCCCTCCTGCTCCGCCAGCGCGACGGCGTGGCCCAGCAGCGAACTCTTGCCGACCCCCGCCTCCCCCCGCAGGACGAGCGCCCGGCCCGTGACGGACCCGAGGAACGCCGCGAGCTGCGCCCGCTCCTCCTCGCGGCCCACCATCCTCGTGGTGACACCCCACCGCTGCGACCCAGTCATGCCCCGGCCCCTTCCCGCATTCGCCGACCGCCGACCACGATCCCGGGAACGCGGGCCCTTCGAGCCCGTGTCGAACCCTGGCCCGTACCCGGGCCGGGGCGGCCAGTGCCCCCTGGCCCGCGGACCGCGTGCGGGTCGTCAGTCACATGACTGGGGTTCCGGGAAAACAATCGGCCGCGGAACGCGGATCACGACTTCGGTCAAGTGACCGATGCTCCGGGCCGCAGCCGTGCACGACTGTTGAACCGCAGGAATTCAACGAGAGGAAATGCCTTGACTGCCCAACATGCTGACCCATGGTCAGCCGACCATCCGCGATGGCGAGCACCGGGTGGGGGCAGGTGGCTGTTCGCGAGCAGGGGACCACGCGGATCCAGCTGACATCGGTCCACTCCCACGGGGGCTGGCTCCAGGGGTGGAACCTCGAAGGCGACGGTTTCCTCGCCCGGTACGCACCCGCTCTGATCGCGTACGCCGCGACGGTCTTCCTCTTCGCCACCCCCAAGCAGGGCGCCGTCTACTGGGAGCAGCCCCGCACGTACTGATGCCTCGTGGGCAGTTGCGTCACTCCGAGAAAGTCCGAGAAAGGAAGACCCGCCATGTCCGTCAGCTACACCGCCACGATCGAAGTCACCGGCGAGGGCCGCAACGGCGGCACCGTCCGCTCCACCGACGGGCTGCTCGACCACCGCCTGTCCATCCCCAAGGAGTGGGGCGGAGCCGGCGACGCAACCAATCCGGAACAGCTCCTCGCCGCGGGCTGGGCCGCCTGCTTCCTGGGAGCCCTGCGCCACGCCGCCGCCCAGCGCACGATCAGGCTGACCAGCACCGAGGTCACCGCCGAGGTCACCCTCCGCCACGGCGACGACGGCGAGTTCTCGCTCCTGGCAACGCTGTCCCCTCGCCTCGGCGGCGTCGACCAGCGCACTGCCGAGGAACTTGCCGAGGCCGCCCACCTGATCTGCCCGTACTCGAAGGCGACCCGCGGCAACATCCCCGTCACCATCGAGGCCGTGGCCGTCTGAGCACCCGCGACACTCGGGTACGCCCCGGCCGGCCCCGAGCACGAGCGGGCCGGCCGGGGCGCGTGAGGAGGAAGGAATGCAGATGCTGCGCGCCGGCGAGGTATTCGACCTGGTCCTGCAGGGGCGACTGACCCCGCGGATCACCGGCCGCTACCCGCTCGCCGAGGCGTCCCGGGCCCACGCGGACGTCGAGTCCCGGCGCACCACCGGCAAGCTGCTGCTCCTACCGTGACCGGGCCGACCCGATGTCCTCGCGTCCGCACTTCAGCGGGACCCGAATCGGGAGCCGACAGCTCGCACCAGGAGGGAACGTGCCGTTGACCCGCAAGGGCGTCGCGACCAGGCGGCGCATCATCGAGGGCGCCGCGGAGCAGATCCGCGAGGAGGGCGTGTTCTCCCTGCGCCGGGGGCGTGGCGGCCCGGAGTCATTTGACCGTTGCCACCGACTCCCCCTCGCCGGGAGCCTCGTGGTGCGAAGAGCCCGACCCGGGGCCCGCCGCACACGACCACTGTCACCCGCCTGCGTCGCAGCCGCAGGCAGACCCGGAAAGCGAGTTCCACCGTGGCCCTCAAATCCTTCAAGCTGGCGACCACCGCCGTCGCGGGTGCGATCACCGGGGCGGTGATGTTCCTCTCGGCGACGCCGGCCTCCGCCGCCAACCCCCCGTACGACGGCTGCCCGGACTGGGCGCTCTGCCTCTACCAGAACAGCGGCGGCACGGGTTCGAAGGCGATCGTGATCCCACCACCCGCCGGCAGCGGAAGCTTGATCGTCCGGCTGACGCAGGTCCACTTCCTGAACGGGACCCTGGCCGACAACCAGGTGTCCTCCTGGATCAACAACTCGCAGTGCTCGGTCGAGTTCTGGGACGACCCCTACGGCGAGCTCCACCCCTCCCAGGTCGACTACGCGCCGGCCTGGAGCTGGGGCAAGAAGGCCGACTACGACGCAGGCGGCCCCGACTACTACAAGAACGACCGAATCTCCAGCCTGCGGTTCGGCTGCTACTAGCAGCCGCGGCCGGTCCGTGGGCGCCACTGCCGGCGGACCGGACCGTTCACCACACCGCCCCCGTCTCGTCGAAGGAGCCGGGGGCATTTCTGTGACCCCCCGGAATGAGGTCCCGTGAAACGTCTACGACCAACGGCCGCGCTGTTGTCCGGCCTGCTGCTCTCCCTCGCTCTGCCGGCGCTCGCCGTCGCGGCGCCGGCCACCGCGGCCCCGGCCGCGGTCGGCACCGTCACGGCCGGCCCCGGCGCCGAGGGCCCGGACCTGAGCTCCGCCAACCGCACCGGCCCGCCAGCCGGCATGCCCGACTGGTCCCGCGTCGGCTTCCGCGGCGGCCGGCCCCTGCCCGGCGACGGCGACCTGACCACGAACGCCGCCTGCCGGATCACCCCCGACGTGCTCGCCGCCAAGTACGGCGTACGGGCAGACGACGGCACCGACGACACCACCGGCCTGCAGAAGGCCATCGACGACGTCAAGGCCAACTGCTCGCCGAACGCCAACTTCAACAGCCTCTCGCTGATCTCCCTGCCCGCCGGCCGGATCGACGTCTCCCGGCAGATCTACGTGGACGCCGACTACCTCGTCCTGCGCGGCCAGGGCTCCGGCGACGGCGGCACCCGCCTGGTGTTCCGGCCCGACGTCAACACCCGCTACGACACTCTGGTCAACGGCCGCTGGGACCAGGACAGCATGAAGGCCGGCAGCGGCAACGACGTCGGCACCGGCGGCTGGATCTGGCCGGGCCGCGGCTTGTTCCGGGTCCAGACCCGGGACATCGCCGACCGCTACCAGGACGACTGGGCCGCCGCCCCGGCGAACCGCAAGGACATCTTCGAGGGCAGCGTCAACCAGCACTGGGCCTCCGGCATCAAAGTTGCGGCCCAGGCCTCCGATCCCGGTTGGGCGGCCCGCCAGGGCCAGGACGTCGTGCAGTTGGACCCCAAGGCCGACATGAAGAAGTTCTCCCTGGGCGGCTACGTCTGGGTGGGCGCGGCCAACAGCGTCAAGTTCTACGAGCAGCAGGGCGTCTCCGACCGCAGCCAGATGGACAACCTCCACATGCGGCAGCAGATGTTCCGGGTCAACGCGATCGACGCCGCCGCGAAGACGGTCACCCTAGACCGCCCGCTGGAGTGGGACCTGCCGGTCGACTCCACCTCCGACGGCTCCCCCGCGCTGGCCGACAAGCCGTACGCCAGCAAGGTCACCCCGCTGAAGGTGGTCGAGGGCGTCGGCTTCGAGGACTTCGCCTTCACCCAGGACATGAACGGCCTGCCCAAGCTCGGCGGCGGCACCTACGACCTGACCCCCGCCCAGGCCGTGCACAACTACGGCAACATGGCGCCCGAGTACGCGATGCACGGCATCGTCTTCAAGTGGGCCGCCAACGACTGGGCCCGCGGACTGAAGGCCGAGATGACCGGCTCGCACCCGATCGTCACCGAGGACGCCCGCAACCTCCAGATCGAGCGAAACAGCTTCGACGGCGCCTGGAACAAGGGCAAGGGCGGCAACGGCTACCTGCGCGGCAGCCGGGTCTGGGACTCCCTGTACGCCTACAACCTCAGCCGAAACCTGCGCCACTTCACCTTCCAGTGGTCGGCCAGCGGCAACGTCGCCTTCCGCAACGACCTCGACTCCGACCTCAACCTGCACGGCGGTTGGGAGCACGACAACCTCTTCGAGCAGAACACGCTGAGGGTCCCGTACGAGCACCGCTCGGGCAACTGCACGACCAACTGCGGCGGTGAGGGCGGCGAGCTCGACGAGGGGACGTGGTACCCGATCTGGTGGGCGGCCGGTCCCAAGGCGGTCAAGTGGTCCGGCTCCTCGGGCCCGCAGAACGTCTTCTACAACAACACGATGGTCAAGCAGGCGACACCCGGCGGACCGTACGAGCCCTACGCGCCGTACGGCACCCAGTCCGGCACCGCCTTCCAGTTCGGCTCCGCCAACGGCTCCCCGAGCAGGTTCCAGCCGCTGAGCCAGGGCGGCCAGGCGATCCCGGACTGGACCGGCCGGGAGACCCTCGACTTCACCGGCCAGGGCGTCGTGCCCACCGACGTCGGCAAGCGGCCCTCGCTGTTCCTGCGGGACACCGGCGGCGACCTCGACCCCCGGGCGGGCAACCGCCGCACGATCGCCACCTGGAACATGCAGGGCGCGGGCACCGGCGGCGGGACGGGTGAGGACTCCTCCGCCTACGAGAGCAAGTACACGCTGGGAGTGAGCCAGCTGGCCCGGCAGAACCAGGCCGACATCATCGCCCTCCAGGAGGCCGGCGCCCCGCCCAGCGGCGCCGCGTTCGAGCAGGACATCCCGCAGAACCCGCCGGTCTTCTTCGACTGGGCCGGCCGCACGCCCCCGGTCCGCGAGTACCGGTACGGGGGAACGGGCGCCAGGCCGCAGGGCTACCTGTACTGGCTGCACACGGACAGCGACCCCAACACCGACACGGGCCGGGTCAACCTGGCCATCCTGAGCCGCTACCAGGTCCAGCGGGAGGACGTGTACGTCATCGAGGCGGGGCGGGACAACGGCTTCACCGGCCGGCCCGCCCTCGGCATCAGCGTCGACGGCGTCGTGTACTTCACGGTCCACGGCCTGTCGGGCAGCGGCAACGACGACCCCGGGCTGCTGCGCAACATCCGGCAGCGGATGGCCACCGCGGGTCCCAACCAGAGCCCGCTGCCCTGGATCGCCCTCGGCGACTACAACCGAGCGCCGCTGCCCCCCGCCGACCCGAACGAGACGGACAGGTCGCTGGCCACCGCGGTCGCCGGCGAGTTCACGGTGCACGCCCCCGCGGTGCCGACCCATCCGACCGTCCGGCGGCTGAACTCGAACACCCCGGACCGCGTCCTCGACTACGCGGCCGTTCCCGTCGGCAACACGAATCCCAGCGTCCTGGGAATGAACCGGGCCGGCAACGTGCTGCTGTCGGACCACTACCCCGTCGTGATGGAGGTCGGCAACCTGCCGAACCCGCCGCGGTCCGGGGCGGTGACGGTGCCGGTGGCGGGCCCCTCCGTGCTGCGCAACGCCGCCACCACCAACGTGGCCGCCCCCGGCAGCAGCACCCATGCAGTCAGTGACCAGCCGATCAACCGGGCGACCATCCAGGGGCAGGTGTTCAACCTGTCGCCCGACCCGGAGTACAGCGGCTACTACCGCCTCTTCCACGCCAACGCGCCCTACGCCGGCCGCTACCTCGGCCAGGAGGGCGGAGCCCGCGACGCCCGGACGGTGCTGTGGCCCAACGCGGCGCTCGACCAGCTCTGGCAACCGGTCCACCACGGCGACGGCACCTGGACCCTGCAGAACTACCTCACACGCCAGTTCCTCACGGACCTCGGCCCGGGCCTCGGCATCGTGGCCCGTGACCAAGACGGCACGGCCAACCAGCGCTGGTTCCTCCAGGACCCCCAGGAGAGCACGCAGCTCACCGAGATCGTCGCGACGGACTCCGGCGGCCCGGCCCCGGCGCTCTCGGTCGACGACCTGGAAACCACGCCCTACCCGGTTTTCCTGGCCCCGGAATCGCACGGGTCATACCAGCGGTTCAGCGCCATCTCCGCGGGACCGGACGGCGGCGACAACTGCGTCTACCTCGTCTACGGCCGCCAGTACGTCAACTCCACGGCGGCCTACCCCCGGGCCCCGCAGAACGGCGACTACGTCACCATGGGCGACTACCGCCCCGACGACGACGGCTACCTGTGGTGCAAGACCAACGACGGCCCGAACGGGACACTACTGTCCAACTTCGCCAGCCCCGACGACCACCTCGACCTGACCCGCAGCACCCTGGTCGACACGGTCACCATCACCCGCCCTGGAGCCGCGACCGCCAGGCTCCACTGGCTCTTCCGCACGGTCACCCAGTAACCGGCGCGGCGCCGGCCGCCGGTACCCGCGCGGCCGGCCGCCCCCCGGGACGGCCGGCCGCTCGTCGTTCGGGGTCTATCACGAATTAGGCTCTGTCCCGTGATCGGTGGTGGAGGCCGGCATCCCCCCGTCACCCGAGCGCGAGTGGACAGCGCAGGGTCTCGCGGCTGATGCGGACCACCCGGCCGTGGACCCGGCGGAGGTGGGCCGGCAGTTTGCGGATGGACCAGCGGGTGGATGGCCAGCCGAGTTCGGTCAGGCGGGTGGTGGCCGTCCGGACGGCGAAGTCCCCTACGGCTCAAGCCATTCCGAAACGATCAGCGAACGGACCGGTCCGTGCCCGAACCCCGAGCGGATGGTGGGCCGGTCCGCGGTCGGGGTCTCGGGCACCGTGCATCCGGTGGTCGCAACGGAACGGCGCGTCAGAGCATGCGCAGTGCGACTTCGGAGGGTGATCCGGGCTCGACGGGGTACAGGCCGAGGGTCTGGTGCGGGGCGCCGGCGGGTGTGAACGCCTCGAAGCCGAGGGTGAGTTCGCCGGCGACGGGGTGGCGGTAGCGTTTGGTGCCGTAGGTTGGCCGGTACACGTCCTGGTCGTTCCAGAGGCGGTGGAAATCGGGGTCGGCGGTCAGGTCGTCGACGAGGCGGGCGAGGTGCTCGTCCCGCGGGTTGCGGCCGACGTGGAGGCGCAGCATGCCGACGTTCTCGCGGGCGGTCTCGGCCCAGTCGGCGTACAGCTCGCGGGCGGCGGGGTCGA
The DNA here is from genome assembly GCF_053598615.1 of Kitasatospora sp. NPDC001095. Classification (NCBI taxonomy): domain Bacteria; kingdom Bacillati; phylum Actinomycetota; class Actinomycetes; order Kitasatosporales; family Streptomycetaceae; genus Kitasatospora; species Kitasatospora sp. NPDC001095. The sequence goes on from NZ_JBSFKQ010000023.1 coordinate 91,277, forward strand.
GGAACATGTAGCGGGCCATGTTCCGTTCGCCCGGCGGGAGTTCGTCGAAGGTCGGGTAGAAGGCGCGGGCCAGCCGGTTCATGGCCAGGACGTCGAGGCGGTGGTCGAGGACCAGCGCGGGGATGGTGGTGATGTTGCCCAGGACGTGGAGCAGGCCGGGGCGTACCGCCTCGGGCGCTCGGCGGGGCCGCGGCCGAGCGGGTTTGGCGAGGGCGAAGAGGTGGTCGCGTTCGGTGGGATCAAGTTTCAGGGCGCGGGCCACGGCGTCCAGGACGGCGGCGGAGGCGTGCGGGTTGCGGCCGCGTTCGAGGCGTACGTAGTAGTCGACGCTCACTCCGGCGAGCTGGGCGACCTCCTCGCGGCGCAGTCCGGGGACGCGGCGGACCCCGGGAGGGCGGGGCAGGCCCGCGGCCTCGGGGGTGACGCGGGCGCGGCGGGAGCGCAGGAAGTTCCGCAGGTCACTGTCGGTCATGGCTGGCGAGACTAGCGGACCGGCCCGGCCGGCGGGGGCAGGCCGCGCGTCTTCGCCCCGGGCGCCCTGAGGGGGGTAAGCCGTACCCCCCGTACGCCGTGCCGGGGGTTCGGTTCCCGTCTGCCGCGGGCTTCGCGGGGGTGGTGATCTGGATGTGTCGCAACAGACACCAACCCCTCCCGGACTCCCGAAGGGAACGAGCCATGAGCACCTCCAAGATCGTCCTGATCACCGGAGCCTCCAGCGGCATCGGCGAGGCCACCGCCCGCCGACTGGCCGCGTCCGGCCACCACGTCGTCCTCGGCGCCCGCCGGGTGGAACGCCTCGCCCGGCTGACGGCCGAGCTGAAGGAGGCCGGGCACGAAGCGGAGTACGCGGAGCTGGACGTCACCGACCTCGACAGCGTGCGCGGCGTCGTCGACGACGTCCTCGCCCGGCACGGCCGACTCGACGTCCTGGTCAACAACGCCGGCGTCATGCCGCTGTCCCTGGTCGAGGAACTCCGCGTCGACGAGTGGAACGCGATGATCGACGTGAACCTGCGCGGTGTGCTGCACGGCATCGCGGCCGTCCTGCCGTCGATGCGCGAGCGCCGCCGCGGACAGATCGTCAACGTCGCCTCCACCGCCGCCCACCGGGTCGACCCCACCGGCGTCGTGTACTCCGCGACGAAGTACGCCGTGCGCGCCGTCTCCGAAGGGCTGCGCCAGGAGACCCCGGACATCCGCGTCACCGTCGTCTGCCCCGGTCTCACCCGCACCGAGCTCACCCACTCCGGAGGCACGGACCGGTACCAGGACGCCATCCGCGACGCGCTCGACGGGGTCGGGCTCGACGCCTCGGCCATCGCGGACGCCATCAGCTACGCGGTCGACCAGCCCGACGGCGTCGACGTCAACGAGCTCGTCGCCCGCTCCACTGCCTCGCTCCAGGGCTGAGCCCCACCACCCACCGCCATACCGGCACGCAGGAAGGGACACAGGACCGTGACACAGCAGTTCGTGGGGAAGACCGTACTGATCACGGGAGGAGGCAGCGGGATCGGCCGGGCCGGTGCCCTGGCGTTCGCGGCCGAAGGCGCGATGGTGACCGTCGCAGGCCGCACCGAGGAGGCCCTGAAGGAGACCGTGCGCCTCGCCGAGGCCATCGGCGGCACCGCCCGGTACGTCCTGGCCGACGTCACCCGGGAGGACAGCGTGGAGCAGGCGGTCGCGGCGGCGGCCGAGGGCACCGGCCGGCTCGACATCGCGCTCAACAACGCCGGCTACGACGGCGGGTTCCAGCACACCTGGGAGTACGACGCCGACATGCTCGACCGGATGCTCGCCACCAACACACGCGGCGCGTTCCTGTCGATGAAGCACGAGCTGAAGCGCATGGTCGAGCAGGGCTCCGGCGTCATCGTGAACATGGCCTCCGGCGCCGGTCTCGTCGGCGTCGCCGGCTTCTCCGGCTACACCGCCACCAAGGCGGCCGTGATCTCCATGACCAGGAGCACCGCGCTGGAGGCCGCGCCGCACGGCATCCGCGTCAACGCCGTCGCTCCCGGCCTGGTCGAGACCCCGATGATCGCGGCCATGGACCCGGACACCGAGCCCATGAAGTCGATCGTCGCCGCGCACCCCATGGGCCGCATCGCCCGCGCCGAGGAGATCGCCGACGCCGTCCTCTGGCTCAGCTCCACGCGATCGAGCTTCGTCACCGGCGCGGTCGTCCCGGTCGACGGCGGCTACACCGTCCCGTAGCCGCACGCTCCCTCCCTCCCTCCCTCCCCAGCGGCGGGCGGACCCCGGCCCCAGCAGCCCGCTGCTCCCGCCCGCCGACCGGGCAACCGACCCCAGCACCCGCAGCGACCGAAGGAGAACGAGATGACCACCGCGACACGGGAACCCGCGACACAAGGGTCCGGGACCGTCACGATCGGCGGGGACCTCACCGTCCGTCGCATCGGCTACGGCGCGATGCGGCTGACCGGCCCGAGGGTCTGGGGCGACTACCCCGACCGCGCCCGCGCCGTGGGCGTCCTGCGCGCCGCCGTCGAGCGGGGCGTGAACCTCATCGACACCGCCGACGTCTACGGACCCCACACCAACGAGGAACTGATCCGGGAGGCCCTCCACCCCTACCCGGACGACCTGGTGATCGCCACCAAGGGCGGCTTCGTGCGCGGCGGACCCGACTACGCCGACCTGGGCGCGGTCGGCAACCGCAACTACCTGCGGCAGGCCGCCCACATGAGCGCACGGAGGCTCGGCCAGGACCACATCGACCTCTACTACCTCCACACGCCGGCCATGACCGACGTCCCCTTCGAGGACATCGTCGCTACCCTCGCGGACATGCGGCGCAGCGGCCTCATCCGCCACATCGGCCTGTCCAACGTCAGCGCCGGCCAACTCCGCACGGCCCTGGCCGTCACCGACATCGCGGCCGTCACCGTGCAGTACAACGTGGCGGTGCGGGAGAACGCGGCCGTACGGCGGTCGGCGGAAGAGGCCGGGATCGTGTTCTCGCCCTGGCACCCGGGCGGGCTTCCCGGGGAAGGCGAAGGCGACCTCTTCCACGCGGTGATCGCCCCGATCGCCGCCGCCCACCACGCCACCCCGCGCCAGATCGCCCTCGCCTGGCAACTGCACCGCGGACCCAGGACACTGTCCATCCCCGGCACCACCAGCATCCGGCACCTGCAGGAGAACACCGACGCCGGACACATCCAGCTTGACGCCGAAGAGGTCGAAGCCATCACGACGCTCGTCCCCGAAGAACACTGAGGAGCGGCAGCCCTGAGGACGCGCTTCAGAGCCGGCCAGGCGCCCCGGACCTCCTACGTCCACTTCCCGACGAAGAACGCGCTGGTGGAGGAGTACCGCCGGCAGTTCGAGTCGGAGCATCCGATCGCCGCCGAAACAGCCCTGGAGCGCGCTGACCTGACTTCGGCTCAGCGGATGCCGGCGATCTTCGGCGCTCCTGAGGGGGAGCCGTCCGCGCCCGCGCGGGCGCGGCTTCCGAACGGGCCAGATCGGCTCGGCCTCCATGGTGTCGCTCGCCCCCGGCACCAACGACGCGCAGAAGACCACGGGCGTCAGCGTCATCATCCTCGCCCTGATCGCCAACGGCACCCTGCCGGGCCAGGGGCGAAGGCCCCCGACTGGGTGATCGTGCCTCCGTTCAGCCTGATCCCGCGAACAGTGAAGCGAAGATCGCCCACCTCGGCAGCGCATGCCTGACCCCGACCGGAAACCCGACGGGGCTCGAGGACACTGTTTGGCGCTGCCTCGGCCGTCGGCGGGCGTGGGCTCCTCATCAGGAGCGGACCGGTCGGTGGACGATCCGCAGGCGCGGTGAGGGCAGCAAGAAGGCGGCGCAGCCGATCTGGAACAGAATGCCGATCAGCGCCCACCCGCTGACGAGCAGCACGAACATCGGCGGTCCGCACCACAGGACGGTGACGACGGGCTGATGGAGTTCGCTCTCCCTCTTCGGCGCGGAGAGGAGGAGCAGCAGCAGCGACGGCACGCCGAACCACCCGAACAGGAACAGCCCCAGGTCGATGAAGCCGGTCAGGAACTCCGGTCCGGAGAGCTCACCGGTATGTGCCAGCCAGAGCGCGCAACCACCGGCCGCAGCACTCCATACACAGCCGAGGGCGAACAGATAGCGGACGGCGGCCCGCATGAACCACGCCAGGGCGCTCTCGGTTCTCAGCACGGCACCCATGGCCGCTCCACCCCTTCGGCAGCTCCAACAGGAGCATCATCCTCGCAGGATATTTGAACGCGTTCAATAGCTTCCCTGGGTGGCCTCTGTTCGAGCGACGGGGTTGGCTCATGAGCCACCCCAGCCATCTGAACCGGCATCAACCCGGACAGATCCTCTGAACGACGCCGCCCTGGGGGGCGCCTGCGGGCTGACCATGCCGTTTTCCCGTAGGTCGCGCCAGAATTCGGCCGGGATCTGCTCGTCGAGAGCGGCGAGGTCCTCCGCGACCCGGCTCGGTTTGGTGGCGCCGGGGATGGCAGCGGCAGAGACAGGGTGAGCGAGGGAGAACTGCAGGGCCGCTGCCTTGACGCCCACCCCGTGTCGCGCGCAGATACCGTGGGGCCGCGCGCAGGCCGTCTCGGGGTGCGGCCCGTCGAGCGCATGGAGGTGTGACGATGAGCGGAGCGAACCGGACCCCGTCGTCCGGGTCGGGAAGGCCCGCGGTCGCGGTACTCGGCACGGGCACCTCGGGAAGGCCATGGCAGCGGCCTCAACAGCACGTACGTCCAGAGCAAGGGCCCGAAGATGATCGACGACGACCTCGACACGAGGGTTGGGGTCTCGTGGGGGAGGGCTTCGATGTTGTCGGCCTCCAGGACGACCTGGATGGGGTCGTATCCGGAGGCGTCAGCTGTGACCTCGGCCGCGGCGACGGCGGCGGCGGTGGGGTCGACGGCGGAGGAGAGCTCGGCCGGACCGAACGGGTCCTGCTCCAGGAGGCGGTCTGCGGCGGCGACCTGGACGGGCGAGGCATCCACACGGTACAGGAGGACGGCCTGCTGGGCTCGCTCGGTCAGGTCGCCGAGTTCGGCGCTCTCCACGGCGGCGAGCTCGGTCGCGGTCTCGGCGAGGACGGCCTTGGTGAGGTCGGGGTCGTCGAGTTCGTGGAGGGCCCGGCCGACGCGGTTCGCGGACTCGATCAGGCGGCTGTAGGAGACGACCATCGTGCCGCCGCTGGGGAGGTTCGGCTCGGCGATCGCGCCCGCGACCTCGCCGAAGGCTTGGCGTTCTTGCTCGCGGCGCCAGCCCTCAGTGTTGGGCTCCAGGGAGCCGGCGGCGCTGGCCGGGTGGGTGTAGGTGCGCCACAAGGCGTCGGACAGCTGGGTGAGCGCTCGGGCCAGGCCCAGAAGCGCGGAGGTGCCGACCTCGGCGGGGAGGGCGGCGATGCGGGTGGCGAGGTCGCCTTCGCCCGTTCCCCAGGTGCCGATCAGCTCGTGTCGTGCGGGGTCGATGCTGTAGCGGGTCATGGAACCGTACCTTCACTCTCTACCGCGGCACTGCCTGGCTGAGCGTCATTTTGGCGCAGGTATGAGCGGGGTGATCGCGTTGGCCGAAGGATGGGCCCGTCTCGGCGCTGGGTGGGTGCGGGCAGCGCCGTCCAGGGTTGTCCCCCCGCGCGCTCGTGGTCTGCAGGGCCTCCCGGTCGGGATGCCCGCCCAGTGGTTGCCTCCTCAGCATGAGGCCGTGACGGCTCCGCTGTGCCCGCAGGAACCGGCAATGGGTTTGTGCCGCGTTGCATGTCGTCGACACATGCACGGTGACGCCGTGACAGCCCTGTCTCGTCGCCCGCCGCCGAGGTCGGTTCATGGACGAGGAACATCCGGCGGGGATCGTCCCTCCTGTGGCCCTTGTCGGCGGATGGCTCGCCGTACCTGGCGGCCCGGGCCACGAAGCCGTCCCCGAGGCCGGTCGGAGTAATTCCACGTGTGTCGCAGACCAAATGCTCTGCACTCGAACAAATGTCAATAAGGTGGTCCCCAGGGCGCTGGCCGGTGTGGCCGAAAGCGCTGTCGAACCCCAAGGGAAAGGGTGACGGGAAATGTCAGAAGACATCAAGATCGGGAACTGGCTTCTCAGTCAGGACGCGGACGGAAACCTCGTGATCAGAAACGGGTCGGCGGTCTTCTCCTTCACCAAGGATGGAAGGATCGCTGGAAAGCACGGGGACTTCGTCGAGGAGGACACGATCATCTACCTCAAGAATGAAGTCCGAGGGAACGGCTACCTCAACGCCACGAGTCACGGCGACGGTGACCACCCCTCGGGCTTCAACGGGTGGGCGTTCTGGATGAGCGGCCCCGACGACGAGAGCAAGCTGCGCATCCTGAAGAAGCCGCAGTAGCCGAGGCGCCGGTGAGGTGCGGCGCGGGAGCTCCCGAACGCAAACGGGTGTCCCCGCGCTGCGCCCCGGACATTGGTGCGGGCGGCGTCTGGGAGGTGAGGCTCTCGTTGAGGGGCGCGATTCTGGGGTTTTGAGTCAATTGGCCGGACCGGCTCGTACGGGTGGGGGCGGCCTCGTCATCCCGTTGTCGAATGGTGCTGTTGGTGGGTCGGCGCCGCGGCGGCGAAATGCTATTGACCCGAAACGCTCCGGGTTCCGGCCGTGCGGCACGTCGCCGCAGGTCAGCGGCCCGACAAGAAGCCTTTGAGTTTCGGATCAATAATCACGCTCGGCCGTAATAAGTGTCGCTAGGGAGTCTCTGGTATGGATATTATTTCTCCGCCTCTCACGCAGGCTGCCAATTTCACCAGTGCGGTCTCCGGTGGCGTCGATCCCCGGACGGGCCTATTCAATATTCAGATCGCTCTGGGTAATATCGTCGGAAACCGCAACCTCGGCCCGTCGCTGCCGTTGAGCCTGAGCTACTCGCCGTTGACCCGGACCGACGTGGGGTTCGGGCGGGGCGTCTCGCTGGGGCTGACCGCCTACGACAGCTCCGAGCGACTGCTGACCTTGTCGACGGGTGAGCAGTACAAGGTGGACGACCCTGAGACCGGCACGGACGTCTTCCTGCGGCAGAAGAAGCTCGATACGCTCCGCGTCACCAAGGACAAGGACAAGGGCTGGTACCGGATCGTTCACAAGTCCCGTGACGTGGAGATTTTGACGGGGCCTGGGATCGGACCCGACCTCAAGGTGCCGACCGCTCTCCTGACGCCGGCCGGCCACCGCCTGGACCTGACGTGGGACCTGAGCGTCCCGCAACCGCGCCTGCAGAAGATCGAGGACGAGTACCACGACACATTGCTGACCGTGGAGTACACCGACTCCGTGACCACGCTGACATTCCTGCCCGATGATCCGGCCGAGGGTTACAAGGTCGAGCTGGAGTTCATGAACGGCCTACTCGACAGCGTGCATCACTTCGGGACGGGCCAGGACGAAGCACTGGTGTGGACGTTCGAGACCGAGCCCATGGGGCAGCAGGGGGAGTGGGGATCGTGGATCACCAAGGTGACCTGCCCCGGCGGGATGACCGAGACCGCCACCTACCGCAACGACGGAACCGGCCACCAGTTCCCGGAGTCCGCCCACCTGCCGGCGCTGCCGTACGTGACGCAGCTCGTTCAGGATCCGAAGGGCGGGCAGCCGCAGATCACGGTGAAGTACGACTACACCGACAAGAACTTCGTCGGCGGGAACTCCCAAGTGAGCTGGGATCCGGATCGGGACAACCTCTTCGACGACTTCCTGAGCGACTACACGTACGGGTCGACGGAGTCCCGCAGTTGCGACAACCAGGTCACGACGATCACCCGTACCTACACTCAATACCACCTGCTGACCGAGGAGAAGACGGAACGGAACGGTTTCTCCCATCGGGTGGTGACCGAGTACTACGCGCAAACAGGCCAGAAATTCGACAAGCAGCCGGCCCAGTTCCAGCTTCCGAGGAAGCGGACGGTCACCTGGACCGGCCCTGGGGGAACCCGGCCCCCCGAGGTCACGACGACCGAGTTCGACGACTGGGCCAACCCGACATCGCGCACCGAGCCCGACCGCGCTGTCACCGACTGGGCGTACGAGCCGCAGGGCGGAGACGGATTCTTCCGCCTGCTCACGACCGTCACCCGCCGGCCGGCGCCGGACACCGGGTTCGAAGCGCCCACCTTGACCACGGCGTATGAGTACAAGGCGTACTCGCCCACGGCGGATCCGCGGGTGGGCACCGCGATGCTGAAGACGCAGGAGACACAGGCCGCCGATGGCAAGCTCCTCAAGCGGGAGACCTACAACTACGACACCGCCATTGCGGAGTTCGGTCGGCTCGTCAAGCAGGTCGTCACCGAGAACCCGGGTGACAGCAATGGTGGCTCGCCGTCCACCCACACCTTCGCGTTCTCGGTCGATTCCTCAGGGGCCCTGGTCCAGAAGCACACGCTGACGTCCCACGACAACCTCTCAGTGACCCGAACACAACGGCGCTCCCGGTTCACCGGACGCCTGTGGTCGTCCACCGACGCCCAGGACACGACCGTGACCATGGCCTACGACAAGCTGGGCCGCGTGGTGAGCCGCACCGCGAACCCGGGCACCGAATACGAGGCGACAGACTCCTGGGAGTACACGGCCGGCAGTGGTGACGTCCCGTTCACCGTGACGTCCACCGACGCGATGCGCAATCAGGTCCGCGAGACCCTCGACGGTGCCGGGCGGCCGATCAAGCGCGAACGCAAGGACGCGGACGGCGACGGAGTCTGGCACACGGTCCAGGAGACCGCCTATGACGAGCAGGGGCGCACCTCGAAGGTCTCGGTCCTGGACCAGGCGAAAAGCGGCCCGATCGAGCTGACCCGGACCCTCTCCTACGACGACTGGGGCCAGCTGGAGAAGACCTCCTACAACAGCGGCGCGATCGAGGTGACCCGGGCCGACCCGGTCCGACTGACGACCACAACCCAGTTGCTGGGAGGCAGCACCCCGGTGACAGGAACCGAAGTGACCACCCACAACCTCCGGGGCGAGGCCGTGCGCGTGGAGCGCTTCGACCTGCAAGGCAACTCCGCCGGCCGTCGCACACTCGAACGCGATGGCTGGGGGAGGCTGCGCAAGGAGACCGATGAGCTCGGGCGCGCGACGAGCTACGAATATGACGCACGGGGACGGCTGACCCTCACCACATTGCCGGACCCGGACCACACGCAAATCTCGCGTACCTACGAGCCGTCCTCGCCCGACATGCTGATCACACAGATCGGCGTCGAGAAGGTCGTCTACGGCACACAGTCCTTCGACGGCCTGGGACGGCTTACCACCGCCACCTCCGGCGGACGCACCTGGTCGTACGGCTACAACAGACCCGGGGACCCCCACCCGTCCTCGGCCACGGGCCCCGACGGGCAGGATCTCGGCTACCAGTACGTTCCCGAGCTCGGCAACGCTCTCACGGAGGTCAAGGCTCACGGCCCGGCGGGCGAAGCCACCCAGCAGTTCACCCGACACAAGACCACGGGCTGGCTGACGGGTGCCCAAGAGGGGGCCGCCGCCATCGCCCGCAGCTACTCCTCCGTGGGACGGCTGACCAGGGACACCGGCCAGACCTCGGGGCAGGACAAGGTCACGATGCAGTGGACCTACACCGTCGGCGGCCTGGAGCAGAGCTACACCTGGGTCGACCCGAAGGCCACCCAGACGATCGAGCGCGACACGTGGGGCCGTATCAAGACGGTCACCGATCCGGCCATGAGGGTCGCGGTCGACTACGACGGTGCCGGCCGCATTGCCGGTTGGACGGCGGACGATGGCCAGGGGCACACCCTGGTCACGACGCTGGCTCTGGACGACTTCGGCCGGGAGGTCCGGCGTACCGTCACCGACAGTCGGAAGGTGGTCTGGACGCTCACCCAGGCCTGGCTCGGCAACGGCCTCCTCAAGCAGCGGACCCTCACCCGGGACGGCGCGAAACTGCGCGAGGAGACGTTCGCGTACAGCAGCCGCAACCAGCTCGCCGAGTACACCTGTGGCGGCATCGCGTTGCCGCGGGACGAGCACGGCAACGCGATCACCCAGCAGGTGTTCACCTACGACTCGTACGGCAACGTCACCACCTGCCGGAGCACCTTGCTCGCCGGCTCCAGCGTCACCGCGAACTACCGCTTCGCCAAGGACGACCCATGCCAACTCACCGGCATCGACTACCAGGACTCGGTCTATCCCGCCCGAACACTCCAGTACGACGCGTCCGGCAGGCTCGTCGTCGATGCGGCCGGAAGCAAACTCGGTTATGACGCACTGGGCCGCCTGACCGCCGCCGAGCCGGGCAGCGGCTACGGGTACGACCCGCTGGACCGGCTACTTACTCAGCAAGCCGAAGGGACCACCCGGCGGCTGACCTACCGGAAGCAGACACTCGCCTCCGTCACCGAGGGCGGACAACGCACCCGCCTCCTCGGGCTGGGCCAGACTTGTGTAGCCCAGCACCGCGAAGGGGGCACGCCTGAGACCCGTTTGCTCGTGGTCGACGGCAAGCAGACCGTGCTGGCGGCGGCCACGGCCCAGCAGCACGAGGAGTACGCCTACACTGCCTACGGTTACCGCCCGGTAGGCGCAGCGAGCAGTGTCCTCGGCTATGACGGGCAGTGGGCCGATCCGGCGTTGGGCTGGTTGCACCTGGGCGACGGCTACCGGGCGTACGACCCCGCGCTGATGCGCTTCACCACGCCCGACAGCGCGAGCCCCTTCGGCGCAGGCGGCGTCAACCCCTACGCGTACTGCCTGGGCGACCCGATCAACCGCACCGATCCGACCGGACACCTGAGCTGGCAGGCCTGGCTGGGCATCGGCCTCGGCGTCGCGGCGCTGGCGCTGACGGTCGTGACGGCCGGCGCGTCGATCGCGGCAGCCGGCGGTGTCATGGCGGCGGTCAGTGCGACATCGACCACGGCATTGGTCGTCGGTGCCGCTGGCGTCGTCTCCGATGTGACCGCGATCACCAGTGGTGCTCTCGAAGAAGCCTCGCCGAAGGCATCCTCGATCCTGGGATGGGTCTCGCTCGGCACCGGCCTCGGGGAAGCGGGCGCGGGCGCGGCCCGGGCCGTCTCCCGACTGGCCAGGCGCACCCCCGAGATCGCCGAGGCTGGTGTACGAGGCACGGTCTCCTCGGTGGAAGCCGCACGTGGCACGGCCTCGTCAGTGGACACCGGGCGTGGTGTGGTTGCCTCGGAGGGCCCCATGCGGGGCTCGGGGATGTCGCGAGAGGCCAACGCCCCCGACGCCGCACCGTCCCGCTTCGAAGCCACGCGTTACGGCAACGGGCGCACAGTGTGGTCCAGCCCCGACCCGGTGGGGCCCGTGGGTGTGAGGAACGTTGTCGGAACAGCGGTGGAAGAACGCAAGAACGTCGTCGTCCTGTCCGGCACCCATGGCAGTCCGGATGGGATCAGAACGGCCGAGCACTTTGACCGAGACATTTTCGAACAGGACGAGTTCGTGAAGACGCACTATCAGGGGCCGTCTCTTCGCGTAAAGGTCTACGACCTCGGCAGCGCCGAAATGACGGATCACAAACTGAGGCGGATCCTGACTCGTCCCAACACCGCGTTCGTTTGGGCGTTCTGCCACAGCAGCCACGACAGGCAGCTCCTGGCATTCGCCAAAATGTCGCGCCCGCCCAAGATCTACCACGTGTGAATCCCGCGACCAAGGAGACAGCTATGACGTGGACGTCCGTATCGAAGCTCACGATCGTGACTTGCAGCGGCAAGTCGGAGGGGGAGATCGAAGTGAGTCACCCGATCGGAGTGGTGGTGTCGGTCCAGGCCCGCGACGGAAACAACAAGGAGATCACGGTTGATTCCGCTGTGTTGATCGAGCGTACGAAGCTCATTGACTACGTCACCGAGTCGGAGCTCCACCGGGACGGGGAAAGTGGATGGTGCTACTGGGCTGACCCCGGTATTTGCGAACGCTCCGGATTGGGTCGATCCGCAGGCTTCCAGGCTGCGGAAGGCGCCGGAGCCCAAGTGGTCGAGTTCGGGGTGACCTGCGGTACCTACCCTCCAGAGCCACCCACCAAGTCGATCGGTATCGAGATCAGGACCGACTCCGGGGCGGTCATCAAGAGCTCGCTCAATTCGCACATCAACAGCAAGGTCGAGATCACCGCGAAGTAGTGCTCTGCGGTACCTTCCCTGCCCTCTGGGCCGGGGTGGTTCCCGATGTCCGGTGAGTCCGCAACGCGCGCGTGAACTTGCGACTGACCGCGTCAATCGAACTAGTCGCATGCCACTAGTACTCCAGTCTGACTTCGTGACCCATGCTGCATTGTGCGGGGAGTCGTATCACCGCTCCGTTGTGCCTGTCAGGGAGAAGAGCAATTGAGACGGCGCTGGAGGAGTTCAGGGTGCTGTCGCGTAGCGGTGTGCGAGCACGGTTACGGCCTTGGCGATGGCTTGTCTCAGTTCGGGTGGGCCGAGTACCTCTGCCTCTGTGCCGAGTCTGAGCAGGTCACTGACCGCAACGGCCTGTGCCTCAACCGGCATCTCCACCTGCACCCAGCCTTCGTGGTCTGGTGGCCCGGCGCTGTCAAGGGCTCGCGTGCCCACCGCGCCGAACTGTATGGGCAGCAGGCGCTGTGCCCGGGGAGAGATCCGCAGTCGCGCGGTTTCCTGGTGAAGCGCGTCCTCCAGCTGCCGAGAGGACTCCTCCCAGTAGGCGGCCAGATCGAATACGGCTGGTCGTTCGAAGACTTCGTCCGTGATGTCCACGGCCAGGAGCCGTGATATCCGGTAGGTCCGCACGGCCTCGTCGGCAAGCGCCACCAGATACCAGATGCCACTTTTGAGGACGATGCCGAGGGGGTGCAGTTCCCGGTGGACCTCACCGCGCCAACGCCGGTAGTGCGCGACCAGCACTCGCTGTTCCCACACCGCCTGCGCGACCGGCATCAGATTCGGAACCGGATCGGCGTCCCGGAACCAGGCCGGTGCATCGAGGTGGAACCGGTCCTGGATGCACCGAGTGCGCTCTGCCAGTTCCACCGGGAGGGCGGCCTGCAACTTCAGCTGAGCGGTCGCTAGCACCGCCCCGAAGCCCAGATCCCGCGCCGGGCCGGGTACTCCGGCGAGGAAGAGCGCGCCGGCCTCGGCGGCGGTGAGGCCGGTCAGCCGCGTGCGGTATCCGTCCATGAGGCGGTATCCGCCGACGGGCCCGCGGTCGGCGCAGACCGGTACACCTGAAGTGTTGAGTGCCTCGATGTCCCGGTAGACCGTACGGACCGACACTTCAAGCTCCGCGGCAAGCTCGGTAGCGGTCATCCGCCCACGGTTCTGGAGCAGCAAGAGCAGGGAGAGAAGGCGGTCGGCACGCATGGAGGCAATTGTCCCGCGTACCTGACAGGAGGTGTCAGGTACGGCAGCCAGGCTGGGCATACACCGTGCGCACGAGACGTGCGCCGATCGAGAGGACATCCATGCCCGTGCAGACCACCGGCAACATCACGTACGCCAACTGGGAGGAACGTACGGTCGGTTCGAGCGAAGCAAGCCCGAAACTCGCCCATGCCTCCGTCACCAACACCTTCTCCGGCGGCATCGAGGCCGCCCGCACGATCTGCGAGTACGTCATCGTCTACGTCACTGAGAAGACCGGTACGTTCACGGGCATGGAGGTGTTGGCCGGGCGCCTGGACGGACGCGAAGGCACCTTCGTCGTCGAGGAACGCGGCTCGTTCGACGCCGACGGCACCGTGCACTGCACCTTCGAGGTGGTGCCGGGAACAGGCACCGGAGAGCTGACCGGACTGCACGGAACCGGCAGCTTCACCTACAAGCCCGGCGAGTCGCCCTTCCCTTACACCTTCAACTACGACCTGGGCTGACCACGGACCACGACGGCCTTGAAGACCACACGACTCCCCAGCCCGAGGAAAGCAACCGGCGGGCAGGTTGCTACTCCACTTTCACTTCTCGAACTCGGGCGGTGAGCTTCCCCCGCTGCGCGGGAGGCGTTGATCACCTGGTCAGTCGACGGCCACCGGTTCGGCCGTCGCCTGGTCGGCGTAGTACTTCGCCTCGTATTCGTCGGGGCTGAGCCAGCCGAGTCGTTTCTGGATGCGTCG
>NZ_JBSFKQ010000024.1:0-103946 GCF_053598615.1 Kitasatospora sp. NPDC001095
CCGGGGGGCGCCTCCCGGCCCGTGCGGGCCGGGGGCGGGCTTCCGCCGGGGCGCGCGCGGGGGGAGCGCCCGGCCGATCGCCGTTCGCGGGCGGTGCCGCGGCGGTGCCGCGGCTCCGAGGCCGCGTGGTGTGGCGGCCCGGGCCTACCGGAGGCTCCGGGCTAGCGGAGGGTCCGGGCTAGCGGGGGTCCGGGCTAGCGGAGGGTCCGGCCGGCGCCGGAGGCGAGCTCCTTCGCCGCCTCGGTGAGGTCCTTGGCGGTGTCGATCGCCCGCCAGTACACGCCCTGCGGCAACTGGTAGCCCGCCAGCCGCTTGCCGCGGGCGAGTTGGGGGAAGGCGGTGCGCTCGTGGTCGCCCACGTCCGGCAGCAGCTCGGCGAACTCCGGGCTGAACACGTACAGGCCGGCGTTGATCAGGAAGGGCGAGGGCGGGGCCTCGATGAAGTCCAGCACGTTGCCGAACTGGTCGGTCTCCACGGCGCCCCAGGGGATCCGCGGCCGGGCCAGCGCGAGCGTCGCGACGGCGTCCCGCTCGTGGTGGAAGGCGGCCATCTCGCGCAGGCTGAAGCGGGTCCAGATGTCGCCGTTGGTGGCGTACCAGGGCTCGTCCGGGCGGGGCAGCGCCTTGGCCGCGTACTTGAGCCCGCCGCCGCGCCCGAGCGGCTCCGCCTCGACCACGGTGCGCACCCGCAGCGGCAGGTCCGCCTTGTCCAGCCACTCCTCCAGCACGTCGGCGAGGTGCCCGCAGGAGACGACAACGTCGGTGACGCCCTCCTCGGCCAGCCAGGCCAGCTGGTGGCCCAGGATCGGCGTGCCCGTCCCGGGGATCTCGACCAGCGGCTTCGGGCGGTCGTCCGTGTAGGGGCGCAGCCGGGAGCCCTGGCCGCCGGCCAGGATGACGGCCTGGGTCACGGGCGTCGTGGTCGGCCGGGGCTGCGGGTGCGGGGCGGACGGGAGGTCGGCGGCGGGGCGGGAGTCAGCGCTCATGCCTGAACGATAAGGCGGCGGACGGGGGCGTCCGCCGCCTCGGTGGCCTCGGGTTCCGGGCCTTGGGACTTCGAGGCCTTGAGGCCTTCGATGTCCTCGGCGTGCTCGCGTGCTCGCGTGCTCGGTGTGCTCGGCGTCCTCAGCCGACGACGCCGGCCGCGAACGAACCGTCGCAGACCGGACGGGCGAAGGAGCGCGCCCGCTGGACGTCGCCCTGGTACTTGCGCACCGCCGCCTTGCCCAACTCGGTGGACAGCGAGGTGCAGTAGGGCGTCAGCGAGGGCTGCTCGCGCATCGAGCGCTCCAGCAGGTCCAGCGCGGCGGAAGGGTTCTTGGCGCGCAGCTCGTCCAGCAGGGCCACCCGCAGCGACTCCTGCGGGGCGAGCCCGTCCGCGGCCTTGGCCACGGCGCCGGCCGCGTTGTTGGAGCGCCCGATCCCGGCGCCGTCGCCGCTGGACGCCGCCACGACCTGCTGGTCGAGCCCGGTCGGCGGGGCCCACGGGACCCGGGTCACGGCGAGGGTGCCGGTGGTCACCAGGACGACCGGTAGGGTCAGGGCGACGGTCTGGCCGATACGGCGCAACAGCTGCTTCACCCTCAGGAGAGTAGCGGTGGGTACGGGTCGGATCGCCCTCCGTTACACCATCGAGTGACACGGTGTCCGGTTTCGTCCCCTTGCCGTGTTGACGCGGGGGCGTACGGGCGGAGCCCGCCGGACCGCGAGGGTCCGACGGGCTCCGGGGCGTGCCGTGACGTGTCGTGACACGTCGTGAAACTGGTGACGCTTGGTGACGCGCGGTCCGCGTCAGCTGCTCAGACGCAGGCCGGAGCTGGTGGAGAAGACGTGGGTCTCGTTGGCGATCGGCACGACGTGGATGGTCTCGCCGCGTGCCGGGATCTGGCGGCCGGGGACGCGGACGACCAGGTCGTGGTCCTCGCCGCCGATCTGGGTGGTGCCGTAGACGAAGCCGTCCGAGCCGAGCTCCTCCACCACGTTGACCGTCACCGCGACGCCCTCGATGCCGCCCGCCGGGACGATCTCGAAGTGCTCGGGACGGATGCCGACGGTCACCGTCTTGTCGGCGCCGGCGCCGGCCAGGTTCTCGCGGGAGATGTTGACGACCGAGCCGCCGAACTTCACGCCGCCGTCCACCAGCGGCACCTTGACCAGGTTCATGGCCGGCGAGCCGATGAAGCCGGCCACGAAGAGGTTGGCGGGCTTGTCGTACATGTTGCGCGGGGTGTCGACCTGCTGGAGCAGACCGTCCTTGAGCACCGCGACCCGGTCGCCCATGGTGAGCGCCTCGGTCTGGTCGTGGGTGACGTACACCGTGGTGATGCCCAGGCGGCGCTGCAGACCGGCGATCTGGGTGCGGGTCGAGACGCGGAGCTTGGCATCCAGGTTCGACAGCGGCTCGTCCATCAGGAAGACCTGCGGCTGGCGGACGATCGCACGGCCCATCGCGACGCGCTGGCGCTGGCCACCGGAGAGCGCCTTCGGCTTGCGGTCCAGCAGCTCGGTGAGGTCGAGGATCTTCGCGGCCTCCTCGACCTTGGTGCGGATCTCCGCCTTGTTCACGCCGGCGATCTTGAGCGCGAAGCCCATGTTGTCGGCGACGGTCATGTGCGGGTAGAGCGCGTAGTTCTGGAACACCATGGCGATGTCCCGGTCCTTCGGCGGCAGGTGGGTGACGTCCCGGTCGCCGATCCGGATCGCACCGGCGTTGACGTCCTCAAGACCGGCCAGCATGCGCAGGCTGGTCGACTTGCCGCAGCCCGAGGGGCCGACCAGCACGAGGAACTCGCCGTCCGCGATCTCCAGGTCCAGCGCGTCCACCGAGGGCTTGTCCGCCCCGGGGTAGACGCGGGTCGCCTTGTCGTACGTGACAGAAGCCATGGTCGTTGCTCTCCTTCACCGGCAGGAACGTGCCGGACGATCCGAGTAAAGGGGGTGGGTTCGTGCTCCGCCGGCCCACCAGTGGTCTGAACCACTACACGAGCCGACTCCCGGCGACGCTACCTGCGCTTCCGCCGCTTGTCAGCCCCCACCCGACCCGATTTCGGCATCGGTTCCATCACGTCCACCCATCCCACCAACCCCTGGATATCCCCCCATCCCGTCCCCCGCGCCCGGTAGACTGCCCCCGGTGCCGCCGTGATCCCTCGCGGACGGCCACCGTGCCTCCTTAGCTCAGCTGGCCAGAGCACCGCTCTTGTAAAGCGGGGGTCGTCGGTTCGAACCCGACAGGGGGCTCTGCGGCAGGTGGGAAGGGCCGGTCCGACGGGTGTCGGGCCGGCCCTTTCGTCGTGGGTGGGGTCAGTCCGGGGGGAGGGCGAGGGTGGCCAGCGCGCCGCCGTCGGGGTGGTTGGCGAAGGTCAGGGTGGCGCCGATGACGCGGGCGTGGCCGGCGGCGATGGTGAGGCCGAGGCCGTGGCCGCGGCCGCGTTCGGGGGCGTTGGTGCGGAAACGTTGCGGGCCGTGGCGAAGGAGGTCCTCGGGGTAGCCGGGGCCGTGGTCGCGGACGGTGATCCGCAGGCCGTCGACGGTCAGGTGGACGGGTCCGGCGCCGTGGCGGTGGGCGTTGAGGATCAGGTTCCCGAGGATGCGGTCCAGTCGGCGCAGGTCGGTGCGGACCTGCCGGTCGGCGGTGATCTCGACGGCGACGTCCAGGCCGGTGAGGGAGACGGTGCGGCGCGCCGCGCGTTCCAGCGGGACGGCGGAGAGGTCGGGGGACTCGGCGTCCGCGTCCAGGCGGGAGACCTCCAGCAGGTCCTCGACCAGGCCGCGCAGCGCCTGGACCCGGTTCTGCACGAGTTGGGTGGGGCGCCCCGGCGGCAGCAGTTCGGCGGCGGTGACCAGTCCGGTGAGCGGGGTGCGCAGCTCGTGGGCGACGTCCGCGGTGAAGCGCTGCTCGTCCTCCAACCGCCGGTGCAGGGTGCGGGACATCAGGTCGACGGCGGCGGCGAGGTCGGCCACCTCGTCCTTGCCGTCGACGAGTTCGCCGATCCGGGTGTCCGTGCCGCCGGCGGCGATGCCCCGGGCGGCGGTGGCGGCGGTGCGCAGTCGGCGGCTGATCCGGTCGGCGACGAGCACGCCGGCCAGCACGGTGGTGAAGACCGCGGCGACGACGGTGAGCAGGATGATCCGGTCCAGGTCGGCGATGGCCTGCCGGTCCTGGGTGAAGTCGACCCGGACGGACAGCACCCCGGTCTGCACCGGCCCGGCCGCCCACATCGACTCGCCGGCGCCGTCGCCGGCGAGCAGTGAGCCGTGCCGGCCGCCGGCGGCGAGGGCGCGCAGCCGTTCGGGCAGGGCCGGGTCGTTCACGGCGCCGCCGCGGGCGGCCGGCTCGATGTCGCGGCCGTAGGCGTCCAGCGCGGAGTCGAGGGCGGCGAGCGCGGAGGTGCGCGCCTGGTCGACGTGCTGACGGATCATCGCCTGGTGGACCAGCAGGCCGACGGCCACCGCCACCAGGACGGCGATGGCGGCGACGGCGGTGGCGATCTGGCGGCGCAGGGTCATGCCGGGCGCCGCAGCTTGTAGCCGAAGCCGCGGACGGTCTCGATCCGGCCGGAGCCGATCTTGGCGCGCAGCCGCTGCACGTGGACGTCCACGACCCGGCTGTCGGCGCCCCACTCGTAGTCCCAGACGCGTTCGAGCAGGGTGGAGCGCTCCAGCACGATCCCGGGCGCGGCGGTGAACTCCAGCAGCAGCCGCAGTTCGGTGGGGGTGAGCGGGACGAGGCGGCCGTCCACCCGGACCTCCATGCTGTCGGTGTCCACCTGGAGGCCGTCGAAGCTGCGGAGGGCCGGGGAAGGGGCGGGCTCCGGCGCCTGCGGCGGCTGCGACGTCCCGGGGGTGTCCGAGGGCGCGAGGGGGGCATCGGCGACGGGGGCGCCGGGCAGGGCGCCGGGCAGGGCGTCGGCCGCCGGGACGGCGCGGACGCGGCGCAGCACGGTACGGATCCGGGCGACCAGGACGGCGCTCTCGAAGGGCTTGACCACGTAGTCGTCGGCCCCGGCCTCCAGCCCGGAGACCACGTCCACCGGGTCGGTCCGGGCGGACATCATCAGGATCGGCAGCTGGCTCTCCTCCCGGATCCGGCGGCAGAGGCCGACCCCGTCGAGCAGCGGCAGCATGACGTCCAGCAGGAGCAGGTCGGGCCGGACGGCGTGGAAGGCCTCCAGTCCCTCCAGGCCGTCGGCGGCCGTGGTGACCGGGAAGCCGTAGCGCTCCAGGGCCATCCGGGTGGCCTCGCGGATCACCTCGTCGTCCTCGACCAGGAGGATGTGCGGAGGGGCGGTGGTGGTGGGGCTCATCGCTTGGCCTCCGGGAACACGAGGGGCGGGGACGGCGCGGACGGCGCGGAGGCCGCGGACGGGACGGAGGGTGGGAGGGGCGCCGAGGTCGGCCGGGCGGCGCGCGGGGACGGGACGGCGGCCTCGGGGGCGGCCTGTTTCGTCGGCTGCGGAACCGGGCGTACCGCCGGGCCGGTGTCGGGCGTGGGGGTGGCCGTCAGGCGGTTGTCCGGGCGGGTCGGCGGGAGCAGGCCGACGCCTTCGTCCCGGCGTTCCTTCAGGACGAGCCGCTTGCCGTCCCACGCGTAGTGGCTGCTGGTCCGGGCGTCGACGCTGGTCGGCTCGTACAGCCACAGGTCGGTGCCGATGGTGGCGGCGTTGAACGTCGGCAGCACCGGCACCTGGAGGATCGGCAGCAGGCGGTCCTCGACGAGGGTGTAGACGTGCAGCACGACCTGACGGGGGGTGGTGACGACGGCGAGCAGCTCGGGCCGCCCGTCCTCGGTGAGGTCGCGGAACTCGGGGGTGCGGATCGAGCAGCCCGTGCAGGAGCCGAGCGCCTGGCGCTCCTCCGCGCCGACCTTCGGGTCCTTGGCGAGGACGGCGCGGATGTCGACGGCGGTGATGTCGCGCCCTGGGACGGTCAGGTCGGGTACGGGCTGCGGCGGTTCCTGGGTGACGTCGGCCGCGGTCGTGTCCGGCGGCGGGTAGGTGGGCAGGTCGGGCCAGAGCGGTTGGCGCACCGCCGGCGGCGTGACGACCTGGCCGGGACCCTGGTCGCGCAGGCCGCCGGGGGTGGCCCGGCCGAAGGCCAGGGCGGCGAGGGCGAGGACGGCGGCCAGGCCGGCCAGGGCGGCCGCCGGAACGGCGGCGGGTCGGCGGCGGGGTGGTGGTGTTGCTGCCACGGTCGGTGCTCGTCCTCCTGCTCTCTCCTGCGCTCTCCTGCTCTGCGGCGGCGCTTCGGTCGGTCGCCCGTCGGCGCCCCCCGGCGGCGCCACTCGTCACCGCCCCCGTCGGCGCCCCCGGCGGCGCCACTCGTCACCGCCCCCGGCACCGCCCCGTTCGTAGGTCGCGCGGGCGGCGGCCGGTGGTTCCGCGACGGTGGCGCGGGCGGCCGTCAGGCCGGGTCCGCCAGCACGATGATGTTGTCCGTCCAGTGGCCGTCGACGCCGATCCGGCCGCCGCAGGTGATCAACCGGAGCGCGGGTGCGGGCGTGTCGCCGTACACCTGGGCGGTCGGGAAGTCGTCCTTGGCGGCCTGGAGCAGCGTACGGACCTTGAAGTCCACGGTGCCGCCGTCCGCGCGCCGGATCCGGATCAGCTCGCCGGGCCGCAGCTTCGGCAGCTGCTTGAAGACCGCCGGGCCGTGCACGGTGTCGTAGTGCCCGATGAGCACGGCGGGGCCGGTCTCGCCGGGGGTGGGGCCGTTGCGGTACCAGCCGACCTCGTCGCCCCGGTCGGCCGACGGCACCTCGACGGTGCCGTCGGGGTTCAGGCCGAGGCCGGTCACGGGCGCGTCGACTCCGACGGAGGGGATCAGCAGGCGGGTCGGCGGAGAGGCCGGGTACGGCTTCGGGGCGGGCGTGTTCCCGGGTGCTGACCCGGGCGGGGTGCCGACGGTGCCCGCGGCCGCCGCCGGGGTGTCGGTGACGGCGCCGTGTCCGGAGCTCTCGATCCGTACGACCGGGGTCTCCCGGCCGGACAGTGCGAGCGAGGCGCCGAGCACCAGGCAGAGCAGACCCGCGGTGCCGAAGGCGGTGCGGCGCAGTGGGCCCGGGCCGGGGCCGGGGGCGCGTCGGCGGCCCCGGCGGTGGTCCTTGGCACGTCGGTGGCTGGCGGTCCCCGCCACCGGGGCGGCCCCGGCGCCGCTTCCCCGACTGGCCGGGTACGGGGAAGCGGCGCCGGGGTGCCCGGCGGACTCGGGACCGGTGTCAGCCGCGCGCACCGGAGCGGCGGCGCAGGACGGCGAAGCCCAGGGCCGCGGCGCCGACGGCCGCGACGGCGCCGCCACCGGCGAGCATCAGGCCGGAACCGCCGGAGGCGCCGGAGCCGTCACCGGCCTGCGCGGCGCCCTTGGGCACCTCGCGGACCTGCGGCCGGGCGCCGTTCGGGGCGATCGGAGCCGGGGTGGCGGTGGCGGCGCCCGTAGGTCCGGCCACGGCCGGCGAGGGCTGGGCCTTCGGGGGGACCGGCATGGCGGTCCTCGCCGCGGAGTCGACGCCCGGGACGGCGTGGGTGGGCGTCGCCGTCGGCTTCGGCGCGCCGTCGGCCCAGGCCTGCCCGCCGGTGACGGTGGCGAGCAGCGCGGCGCCGGTCAGGGCACAGGCGGCCAGGACGCGGCGGGCGGGGGAGTGGTGGGTACGGCCCTTGCTCATGCGGGGTGTCTCCATCTGCTTCGGTCGGTACGTGTGGCCGCCGGTCCACGGTGCGGTCTGCGGGACCCGGCGGGCTGGTGGCGCGGGACGTCCGTCGTCGGCGCCGGACGCGGGCGTCCTCGTCGCGGACGCCCTCCGGCCGCTTCGCCCGGTTCTGCGGGTTCGGCCGGGGGCGTCGAGGACGACGGTAGGAGGGCCGTGTCGCGGTCCTCGGCCGGTCGTGTCACGGCCGCCCATCGGCTGCGTAACGGCGTGACGGCGGTCGTGGCGTCCTCCGCCCGGAGGCCGCCCCGTCCGGGCGGTGATGCTCCGCCCGTCGGTGGGTGCCGCCCTCGAAGTCCAGCCGGGGCCACGGGTTTTGGCGCCGCGTCCGCCGACCCGTCCGCTGCGTCCACCGCCCATCCGCCGCGTCTGCCGCTGCCCGCCGCCCGCGACCGCCGCCCCCGCCGCCCGCTCGCGGTGGCGTCCGTGGCGTCCGTGGCGGCACTGGCGTGGGGCTCTGCCCTCCGGGGCGCTCGCGGCGGGGGGCGGGGCTGCCCTGGGTGGCCGTGGGCGCGCTGGTGGCCGGGCTCGGCTCGGCGGTCTGCGGGACGCTCTACGACACCACCACGCAGAAGTCGGGTGCCGGTGGAGCTACTCCGCCGGATGGCGGCCTTCGGCGCGCCGGGTTCCTTCGCCCTCGGCCCGCTCGGGCCGGCGGCGGCCGGTCCGCCGGCGGACCGGTTCGGCGCTTGCGCCGTGCTGCTGCTCGGGGCGGTCCGGCAACTGGCGGCCGGGGTCGTAGTGTTGACCGTACCGGCGGTGCGGAACCGCCGCTGGGAGGAGGGCCCGGACAGCTGACCAACCCCTCGGACGGCTTCGGGGCGCACCCCCGGCCCACCGCGCACCGCGCCCGGCCGGCCCCGGAGCGCGAACGGCTGCCCCTCCCGCGCACGTGCGCCTCCGCGGCGGGCGGGGCGGTCGACCCGGACGTACGGTGGAAGTCGGGGGTGACGGAGGAGGTCGATCATGCCCGGCTCGCTCACCATCAGCCATCACGGGTCCGCGGCCACCCTGGACCACGTGGACGCGCAGCGGCTCGCCACCGTGCTGGCCGACCTGGCGTACCTGCTGGAGATCCCGGGGCCCGACCGGATCACCGACGAACAGCTCGCCGTGCTGTGCGAGGGGCGCACCCCGGACCGTGCCGAGCTGGTGCACTGGTGCGCGTCGAACGCCCGCGGACTGAAGGGGCAGCTCTGACAGTAAGGGACAGCTTCGACCGGAGCCGCTCCGACCGGAGCCGCTTCGGCCGCCGACCGCCCGCCGTACGATGGCGCGCGGGGCGGGGACGCCCCCCGGGTGCCGGGGTGGCCGGCGGCCGGTCCGGGGGAGTGGGGGCCCGAGCGTGCCGCAGTCCTGGTCGATGTCCTGGCTCACCGTGCCCACCCCGCTGCCCAGCGGGCCGATGCGCGTCGCGGTGACCCCGCTCGGCGTGGTGTCGGCCGGTTACGGCGGGCCGAGCGCGGGTGAAGTGCCGCCCTGCACCGACGAGTCGAAGATCGCGGCCGTCACCGGGCGGATCGGCGCCTACCTGGCGGGCCGCACCCGCGAGCTGGGCCTGCCGATCGACTGGAGCCTCAGCTCGGGCCCGCACCGCGCGGTGCTGCAGACGCTCTGGCGCGAGGTGCCGTACGGCCGGACCATCACCTACGGCGAACTGGCGGCCCGCAGTGGGGTGTTCGAGGGCGTCACGGAGCCCGGACTGGCTGCCCGCACGGTCGGGCAGATGATGGCCGCCAACCCGGTCCCGCTGCTGGTGCCCTGCCACCGGGTGGTGGCGGTGGACGGGATCGGCGGCTTCGGCGGCGGCCGGGTCGGGATCGAGGTGAAGCGCTGGCTGCTCACCCTGGAGGGGGTGTTGGAGCCGACCCTCGACTGGGACGGCCCGCTGTAGGGACGGTCCGCAGCGGCTCCGGCCCGCTGCAGCTCCGGCCCGCAGCAGGAACAGCGCGCGGCCGCTCGCGGACCGTGTCGACGCGCGGATCGCGTCAACCCGCGCATCGTGTCAAGGGGTGGCGTCGGCGAGGGCGCGGATGCGCGAGGATGGGTCCTGGCGCGCCGATATGTTCGAATAAATAGTCGAACAATTTCGATCGGGTGATCTATTCGTACTATTTGTTCGGCCATTCCGAACCACTCGAACGAGTGATTGCGAGCTGCCCTCGAATGGGCCCACCATGAAGCTGCAACACGCATGTGCAAGGCGACACTTCATCGGGTATGCGAAGGGCTCCCCTCATGTCGACCGAAACCAATGCCGGTATTCCCGCGCCCGCGCCAGGTGCGCGGTCGGAGATCCGGCAGCAGCAGAGTCTGAGCACGGCGGGCGCGCGGAACCTCGCGACGACCACCAAGTCCGCGCCGCAGATGCAGGGCATCAGTCCGCGCTGGCTGCTCAGGAAGCTGCCCTGGGTGCAGGTGTCCGGCGGCACCTACCGGGTGAACCGCCGCCTGCGCCACTCGGTCGGCCGCGGTCGGGTGAGCTTCGTCAAGACCGGCGCCGAGGTGCGGGTCGTCCCGCCCACGCTGGTCGAGGTGCCGGCGCTGCGCGGCTTCCAGGACGAGGCCGTGCTGGAGGAGCTGGCCGCGCGCTTCGTGCAGCGGGACTTCGACGCGGGTGACGTCCTGGTCCGGGCCGGGGCGCCGATCGCCGAGGTGTTCCTGATCGCGCACGGCAAGCTCGACCGGCTGGGCACCGGCAAGTACGGCGAGGAGACGGTGGTCGGCACCCTCGCCGACGGCGACCACCTCGGCGACGAGGCGGTCCGGCAGGACGGCGGCGAGTGGCCGTACACCGTCCGCGCCGCGACCTCCGGCACCGTGCTGACGCTGTCCTGGCCCGCCTTCCAGGAACTGCACGACCGCTCCGAGGCGCTCCAGCTGCAGATCATCGAGTACCTGAACGGCTTCCAGCAGGCGCAGAACAAGCACGGCGAGGCCGCGATCGACCTCTCCGCCGGCCACCAGGGCGAGTACGAGCTGCCCGGCGCCTTCGTGGACTACGAGCTGAAGCCGCGCGAGTACGAGCTGAGCGTCGCGCAGACCATCCTCAAGGTGCACACCCGGGTCGCCGACCTCTACAACCATCCGATGAACCAGACCGAGCACCAGCTCCGGCTGACCATCGAGGCCCTGCGCGAGCGCCAGGAGCACGAGCTCGTCAACAACCCCGAGTTCGGCCTGCTCAGCAACGCCGCGTACGACCAGCGGTTCCAGACCCACTCCGGCCCGCCCACCCCGGACGACATGGACGAGCTGCTCAGCCGCCGCCGCAGCACCAGGATGTTCCTGGCCCACCCCAAGGCGATCGCCGCCTTCGGCCGGCAGCTCAACAAGCGCGGCCTCTACCCCGGGACGGTCGAGGTCGAGGGCCGGCAGGTCATGTCCTGGCGCGGGGTCCCGGTCTTCCCGTGCAACAAGATCCCGATCGTCGGGGGCACCAGCTCGATCATCGCGATGCGGATCGGCGAGGACAACCAGGGCGTCATCGGCCTGCACCAGACCGGAATTCCGGACGAATACCAGCCGAGCCTTTCGGTGCGGTTCATGGGAATCGACGACAAGGCCATCATTTCCTACCTGGTGAGCGCCTACTACTCCGCCGCGATTCTGGTGCCGGACGCGGTCGGCGTCCTGGAGAACGTGGACATCGCGCAGTACTGACGGCTCGCGGGGCCGGCCGCAGGGCCGCCCGTCCGGCGGGGCCACCCATCGGCCCAGGCCGGACGGCGCCCGCCCGGGTGCGCACCGGTGCGCACCGGCCAGGCTCGCCCCGCCCGAGGGCGGCCATGGGCGGTGCGTGACCGCGCCCGGCACCGCAGCGCAACCCCGGCCCGCCGTCGGCGGGCCGTCCCACGACAGGCGCCCGACAGGGGGAAACACCCATGACGAGTCCCACGCTGGAGCGGGACCACAAAGAGGGGCACGAGGCGGCGGACATCCTCGCCCGGACCCGCGCCCTGGTCGATCCGGTCCTGCGGGCCGCCGTCGACTCGCTGCCCGGCACCATGCGCAAGGTGGCCGGCTACCACTTCGGTTGGTGGGAGGCGGACGGCACCCCCGCCGAGGCCTCCGCCGGCAAGGCGATCCGGCCGGCCATGGTCCTCGCCGCCACCCAGGCCCTGGGCGGCAAGCCCAACGAGGCCGTCGCCGCGGCCGCCGCGGTGGAGCTGGTGCACAACTTCACCCTGCTCCACGACGACGTCATCGACCGCGACGACACCCGGCGCCACCGGCCCACCGCCTGGCGGGTGTTCGGCACCACCGAGGCCATCCTGGCCGGGGATGCCATGCACTCCCTCGCGCTGCGCCTGCTCGCCGAGGACGGCCACCCGGCCGCCCACGGCTCGATCCGCCGGCTCGCGGACTGCGTGGTCGAGCTCTGTGAGGGCCAGCAGATCGACTGCGCCTTCGAGCGGCGCAACGACGTCTCGCTGCCCGAGTGCCTGGCGATGGCGGAGGCCAAGACCGGCGCGCTGCTCGGCGCGGCCTGCGCGATGGGCGCCCTGTACGGCGGCGCCTCCGAGGAGGCGGCCCAGGCGCTGGACGGCTTCGGCCGGGAGATCGGCCTGGCCTTCCAGCTGATCGACGACCTGATCGGCATCTGGGGGGATCCCGCGGTCACCGGCAAGCCGGTCGGCGCGGACCTGGTCGCCCGGAAGAAGTCGCTGCCGGTGGTCGCGGCGCTGGGTTCCGGCACCGCCGAGGGCAAGCGGCTGGCCGAACTGTACGCGATCGAACGCCCGCTGGACGCCGAGGAGTTGGCGCTGTGCGCGGCGGCGGTCGAGGCGGCCGGCGGGCGCGGCTGGGCGCAGGGCGAGTCCTGTGAGCGGATGGCCGCGGCGATGGCGCAGCTGGCCGCCGCGGTGCCGGAGCCGGCCGTGGCGGACGAGCTGCTGACGCTCGCCGAACTGGTCACCCGCCGCACGCACTGAGGAGGCGCCCGCCGGACGCGCTGAGGAGGCGCCCGCCGCACGCACGGAGCGGGCGCCCGCTACCCACGCTGCTCGGAAGCATCATCGGGAGTGGGAAGTCAGCTGGGCCGACCTCCCACTCCTGCCGCGCCCCGGGGCGTCTGCGCTCCGAGGCGGCCCGCCGTCAGCCGAAGGCCGCCAACAGCCGCTGCTCCTTGGCGGGTTCGATGCCATGCCGCACCGCCGCCCCCGGTTGCCCCTTGCGCCCCTCGGCGTCGGTGTCCTCGGCCGGCCCGCGCGCCCGCAGCCACTCCCAGGTGTCCCGCGCCGTCTCGGCGAACGGTCGGCAGCGCAGCCCGGCCGCCTCCGCCCGGCTCGTGTCGGCCAGCCAGACGCCCGCCAGCTCGGGCAGATCCGGTGCCCACAGGGGGAGTTCGGTCCATGCGCTGACCTGGTCCGGCCCCTCGGCGAGCAGCGGCCCGTCCGGTACCCAGACCAGCTCGGTGTCCGCGGCGCCCGCCAGCTCCCGGCAGGTCTCCAGCCACTCGCCGAAGCGGAGCCGACCGGGCGGTGCCGTGGTGACGAACCGCCCCGCCGTCCCGGTCGTCAGCAGGTCCAGCCCGAAGGCGGCGAAGTCCCGGACGTCGATCACCTGCATGGTCCGCCGCGGATCCCCCGGCGCGAGCACCCGCCCGCCGCGGGCCATTCGCTCCAGCCACCAGGGCAGCCGGCCCCCGCACTCGTACGGACCGACGAGCAGCCCGCTGTTCAGCACCAGCACGCGCTCGGTGCCGAACCCGGCCAGCACGGCGCGCTCGCAGCCGGCCTTCAGGGCGTTGCCGGGCGGTTGGCCGGGCGGGGTGTCGGCGGGGCAGGGGTGCGGTGCGGAGTCCTCGTCGACCACCCGGGCGGGCCAGTCGGCGAAGGCGTGCACGGAGGAGACGAAGGTGTAGTGGCCCGCCCGCTCGCGCAGCAGCCGGGCGCTGAGCGCGGCCTGGGCGGGCTGTTGGGCGGAGGTGTCGACGACGGCGTCCCAGCTGCGGCCGTCGACCAGCCGGGCGAGGTCCTCGGCACTGTCGCGGTCGCCCCGGACGGCCTCGACTCCGGGCAGGTCGGCGGCGCTGCGGCCGCGGTTGAAGGTGGTGACCCGGTGGCCCCGGGCGAGGGCCTCGGCAGCGTAGGCCCGTCCGAGGAAGGACGAGCCCCCAAGCAGGAGGATCTTCATGGCGAAGACCCTGCCTCGTCCGCCCGGCCCGTACGCCCGGATTAGCGGTCGGCAGATGTCGGGTCGGCGGCGCGGGACAGCGTCCGGTCCGACGTGCCGCGCCTCCGGGGCCGCCTTAGCATCCGATCTGTACGGCTTGTGCCGGTTGTGCGCCCATGCCGCCTGTGCCGCCCGTGCCGCGGTCGGCGACCGCACCCCGGCCCGGTGCCCGCCCCGGACGAAGGACCCGCGATGAACCAGCCCGAGCTGGAGGCCCTTGCCGCAGACGCGTACGTCTACGGCTACCCGCTGGTCGCCGGCCTCACCATGGTCGAGCGCTTCGCCCGGGGTGGCCTGGGCACCCTGCCGGCGGCGCCGTTCAACCACATCAGCCACGCCACCCGGCTGGCCGGTCCGGCCGACCGCTTCGTCTCGGTCAACAACGACACGATCTACTCGATCGCCCAGCTCGACCTCTCCGAAGGCCCCCAGGTGCTGCGCGTCCCGGACACCGAGGGTGCCTACTACGTGCTGCAGATCATCGACGCCTGGACGGACAACGTCGCCTACCTCGGCCGCCGGGCCACCGGCACCGACGCGCAGACCTGGCTGATCGTCCCGCCCGACTGGCACGGCACCCCGCCGGACCCGAGCCGGGTGATCGAGCTGCCGACCACCGTCGGCACCCTCGTCGGCCGCTTCGCCTGCGCCGGCCCGGACGACCTGCCCCGGGTCCGGGCCCTCCAGGCCGCCCTGGAACTGGAGCCGCTGGAACCCGGCGGCCTGGCCGCCGGACTGCCCGAGCCGGACGAGGCAGTCCCCGAGCGGCTGGCCTTCTTCGAACGGCTGCGGGTCTGGATGCAGGCCTTCCCACCCGCCACCGCCGACATCGAGTACCAGCGCCGCTTCGCCCCGCTCGGCCTGCTGGACGACGGCGCCTCGCCGTACCGGGCCGCCGCCCCCGAGTGGACGCTGGCACTGGCCAAGGGCCTGGCCGCCGGCCGCGAACGGGTCGAGGACGCCAGCCGCCCGCCCGAGGACCACCCGCCCGGCGAGTGGCGCAGCGCGCTCCACCTCTTCGACTACAACACCGACCACCTGGGCCCCGGCACCCTGGACGACCCCGAGTGGCGCATCCCCGACCGCCGCGCCGCCTACCTCAGCCGGGCCGCCGCCGCCCGGGCCGGGCTGTGGGGCAACCACGCGTACGAGGCCTCGTACGCGATGACCTACGACGACTCCGACGGCCGGCCCCTCACCGGCCTCCACAACTACACCCTGCACTTCGACCAGCCGCCCCCGACCGGGGCGTTCTGGTCCATCACGATGTACTCCGTCCCGGACTACCACCTGGTCGAGAACCCGATCGACCGCTACTCGATCGGCGACCGCACCCCCGGCCTGGTCCACGGCGAGGACGGCTCCCTCACCCTGACCCTCCAGCACGACCAGCCCGAGGACCCGACCGCCGCCGCCAACTGGCTCCCCACCCCACCCGCCGAGTTCCGCCCCATCCTCCGCATCTACCAGCCCGAGCCCCCGGTCCTGGACGGCACCTACCAGATCCCCCCGATCCACCGCGTCTGACGCCCGGCCGCCTGCGCGAGAAGTCGGCTGGGCCGACTTCTCGCGCGCCCCGGCCAGGGAGCCGGCGGCCGGTCGACGAACTCGAGCGGTGGCCGGCTCTGTTGCGTACGTGAGAAGTCGGTTGGGCCGACTTCTCGTGCGTCCTTGGTCCGGGGCTTTGGGGGAGTCGGCCGGGTCGACGTCTCGCGCAGTCGACCCGGCGACAGCTCCGCCTAGTTCGGGGCCGACGGGGAGGCGGTTGCGGTGGCCGTCGGATGCGGTGAGGCGTCCGAGGCGGGTGGTGTCGTGGGGGTCTGTGCGGGGGCGGGCGATGCCGTCGCGGTGGCGGTGGCGGTGGCGGAACCGGTCGGCGCCGGTGTGGAGGACGGCGAGGGGTCGGCCGGGGCGGAGGTGGCGCCGCCGCGGCTGTGCGGCCCGCCCTCCAGGGTGACCACGGCCTGCGAGGGCGGCAGCGCGATCCGGGCGGTCCAGTGGGTGGCCGGCGCCTGGTCCTCGTCCACGGTGACGATCACGGTGATCCGCTGGCCGGGCGCCAGGGTGCCGGAGTCGCGGCTGAGCCGGAGCCAGCCGGCGTCCGTCACCGCGTGCCAACGGATCTCCGTGGTACCGGAGTTGGTGAGGGTGAGGACAGTCCGGCTGCCGTACTCGCCGGCCTCGACGGTGAGCAGCCCGGCCGGGGCCGGTCCGCCGGCGTCCGTCGTGGAGGCCCGGTCGACCGAGGGGACCGGTGCGGCGGCCAGGGTCGGGCTGCCGAGCGGGGCCGCGCCGTGGGCCGGGACCGGGATCACCGCGCCCTGGAAACTGAGTCGCTGAAATCCGGGAAGCAACGTTTCTGCACCGCCCGCGCCGGAACCGCCCGCGCCGACACCGCCCCAGACCAGCCCGCCCCCGGTCCCCGCCAGCTCCGTCCCGGGCGTGCCGGACGCACCCGGCCCCGCCGGGCCGTCCACCGTGGGCTGCGGCCGCCGGCCGCCCGCCCGGCCGGCCTCGTCCACCCGCACCGCCGACACCGAGACTCCCGACCCCGACCCGCCACCGCCCCGGTGCCCGGCCCAGAGCGCGATCACCGGTGCCGCCAGTACGGCCGCGAGCACCCCGGTGGTCACCACCCGCCGCCGCACCGCCAGTCCGCGCCCCGCGTCCGGCGCCCGGTGCCGGGGGAAGCCGCCCTGGTCGAACCGCGGACCCGGCTCCGCCACCCGGCCTGCCACCTCCCGGAGCGCCACCTCCCGGCCCGCCACCGCGGGCGCCCGCAGCAGCGTCAGCCCCGCCAGCCCCGCCGAACCGACGGCACGCACCGAACCAGCCGCACCAGCCGAGCCCTCCGCCGCCCGGCTCGCCGCCACCCGCTCCGCCGTCCCCCGGCAGGTCGGGCAGTCCACCACGTGCTGCACCAGTTCCCGCCGCAGCGCGGGGCCGAGCACCCAGTCCCGCCAGGACTCCGCTCCGGCCCCGCCGAGCCGGTCCAGCTCCGGGCAGCTGCCCACGCCGAGCACCAGCAGCGCCGCCCTGGTCCTGGCCACCTCGGCCTCGGCCCCGGCGAGCAGCGCGCGGGTCCGCTCGAACGGCAGGCCCAGCACCGCCGCCACCTCCAGCGGGGTCAGCCGGTGTCGGACGGACAGCTCCAGCGCCTCGCGCTGCTCGGGGTCGGTGCCGGCGGCCTCGGGCCAGGCGAGTGAGGCCAGCTCGCGCCGCCGCCGGGCCGCCTCGGCCTCACCCGCCCCGGCCCGGCCCCCCTCGACCCCGGCCGCCCGCCCGGTGCCCGCCCCGGTCGCCCCGGCCCCTCCGCCCGCCAGCCGGCGCAGGCAGCAGTACCGGGCCAGCGAGAACAGCCAGGCGCGCAGCAGCCCGGGCTCGGCCAGCCGGGCGCCGTGCAGCCGCGCCAGCTCGCGGACCTCGCCCAGGGCGTCGGCGGCCGCGTCGTGCTCGCAGAGCACCGAGAGGCAGTAGGTGAACAGGCCGTCCACCTGCCGGTCGTACGCCGCGAGCGCGGATGCGGCCCGCGCCGCCCGGGCCTGCCCAACAGTTCTCGTCGTCACCCGTCCGACCGTAGAGAACGCGGCCGGCTGACCCCGACCATTCGAGGCGTATGTACTTCTTTCGGGTAACAACATCGCCCATCTGTGTGGATGCCACGGTCGGACACACGGCCGGACGCACGTTCCCCGCACCGCGAGCCCGCCGACAGCCCGCCGACAGCCCGCCGAACAGCCGGGCCGACGGCCCCGCCGCCGTCCGCCCGGGCACTGTCGGACCCAGGCGCTACGGTGGGCCGCATGCCTCCGCGTTCCAAGACCACCGCCAAGCCCCGCCCGGCGTACCGCTGCACCGAGTGCGGCAACCAGCTGCCCAAGTGGGTCGGCCGCTGCCCGGAGTGCAACGCCTGGGGCACGGTCGAGGAGTACGGCGCGGTGCCGATCCGCACCACGGCCGCCGGCCCGGTCAGTGCGCCCGCCCGCCCGATCGCCCAGGTGGACGGTCAGGTCGCGACGGCCCGCTCGACGGGCGTGCCGGAGCTGGACCGGGTGCTCGGCGGCGGCCTGGTGCCCGGCGCGGTGGTGCTGCTGGCCGGCGAGCCCGGCGTTGGCAAGTCCACCCTGCTGCTGGACGTCGCCGCCAAGGCGGCCACCGCCCAGCACCGCACGCTCTACGTCACCGGCGAGGAGTCGGCCGGCCAGGTCCGGCTGCGCGCGGACCGGATCAACGCCCTCTCCGAGCACCTCTACCTCGCCGCCGAGCAGGATCTCGGCGCGGTGCTCGGGCACATCGAGGCGGTCAACCCCGGCCTGCTGATCCTGGACTCGGTGCAGACCATCGCCTCCGCCGAGCTGGACGGCGCCCCCGGCGGCCCGGCCCAGGTCCGCGAGGTGGCGGGCGCGCTGATCCGGGCGTCCAAGGAGCGCGGCATGGCCACCCTGCTGGTCGGCCACGTCACCAAGGACGGCCAGATCGCCGGCCCGCGCCTGCTGGAGCACCTGGTGGACGTGGTGCTGAGCTTCGAGGGGGACCGGCACGCCCGGCTGCGCCTCATCCGCGGGGTCAAGAACCGTTACGGCGCCACCGACGAGGTGGGCTGCTTCGAGCTGCACGACGAGGGCATCGTCGGCCTGGCCGACCCGTCCGGCCTCTTCCTGACCAGGCGTGACAAGCCCGTCCCGGGCACCTGCCTCACCGTCACCCTGGAGGGCAAGCGCCCGCTGGTGGCCGAGGTGCAGGCGCTGATGGTGGATTCGCAGATCCCCTCCCCGCGCCGCACCACCTCGGGCCTGGAGTCCCCCCGGATCGCGATGATCCTGGCCGTGGTCGAGCGGCACGGCGGGGTGAAGCTCGGCAAGCAGGACATCTACACCGCGACGGTCGGCGGGGTGAAGCTGACGGAGCCCTCCGCCGACCTCGCGGTGGCGCTCGCGGTGGCCAGTTCCTCCACCGACACCCCGCTGCCCAGCAACCTGGTGGCGATCGGCGAGGTCGGCCTGGCGGGCGAGGTGCGGCGGGTGACGGGGGTGCAGCGGCGGCTCGCCGAGGCGCACCGGCTGGGCTTCACCCACGCGCTGGTCCCGCCGGACCCGGGCAAGGTCCCGCCGGGCATGAAGGTGGTCGAGGTGGCCGACATCGGCGAGGCGCTGCGGGCCATCCCGGGCCGCCGCCGCTCCGCCGCCAAGCCGCGCACCGAACAGCGCGGTGAGGCACCGTCGGCGCCGCCGGCCCCGCGCTCCGCCCGGGGCGCGGAGCGTCCGGCGGCGTACCCCGAGGAGCTGATGGACGGCTGGGAGCCGCTCGACTCCGACGAACTGCGCTGACCCAAGCCCTGCCGAGGCCACACACAGTTAGACTTTCCCCAGTCTCATTGGCCAGAAGGCAGTACCGAGCGGTACTGAGCGACAGAGCAACAGACCGCGGACCGGCGCACGGCGTGAGGCGCGCGGCACGGGTCGACCGGAGGAGTCACGTGGCAGCCAGCGACCGGGGGGCGGACAAGGCCTCCCGCGAGGAGGCCCTGCTGCGGGCCTCCCTCACCGCCATCGCGCCCGGTACCGCGCTTCGTGACGGCCTGGAGCGGGTCCTGCGGGCCAACACCGGCGGTCTGATCGTGCTGGGCTTCGACAAGACCGTCGAGTCCCTGTGCACCGGCGGCTTCGTCCTGGACGTCGAGTTCAGCGCCACCCGGTTGCGCGAGCTGTGCAAGCTCGACGGCGCGGTGGTGCTCGACAAGGACATCACCAAGATCGTCCGGGCCGGCGTGCACCTGATGCCGGACTCGACCATCCCCACCGACGAGACCGGCACCCGCCACCGCACCGCCGAGCGGGTCAACCGGCAGACCGGCTACCCGGTGGTCGCGGTCTCGCACTCGATGCGGCTGATCGCGATGTACGTCAACGGCACCCGCCGGGTGCTGGAGGACTCCACCACCGTCCTGTCCCGCGCCAACCAGGCGCTGGCCACCCTGGAGCGCTACAAGCTCCGCCTGGACGAGGTGGCCGGCACGCTCTCCGCCCTGGAGATCGAGGACCTGGTGACGGTCCGCGACGTCACCGCCGTGGCCCAGCGCCTGGAGATGGTCCGGCTGATCGCCACCGAGATCGCCGGCTACGTGCTGGAGCTCGGCATCGACGGCCGGCTGCTCTCGCTCCAGCTGGACGAGCTGATCGCGGGCGTGGAGCCGGAGCGCGAGCTGGTCGCCCGGGACTACTTCCCGGAGCGGGCCGCCAAGAAGGGCCGGACGGTCACCGAGGTGCTGGCCGACCTGGAAGCGCTCACCCACGCCGAGCTGCTGGACCTCCAGACCGTCGCCAAGGCGCTCGGCTACTCGGGCTCGCCGGAGTCGCTGGACGCCGCGGTCTCGCCGCGCGGCTACCGCCTGCTGGCGAAGATCCCGCGCCTGCCCAACACGGTCATAGAGCGCCTGGTCGAACACTTCGGCGGCCTCCAGAAGCTGCTCGCCGCGAGCATCGACGACCTGCAGACCGTCGAGGGCGTCGGCGAGACCCGCGCCCGTTCGGTCCGTGAGGGCCTGTCCCGCCTTGCCGAATCGTCCATCCTGGAACGCTACGTCTGACCGCACGGGCGGCCTTACTGACGCCGGACGAACACGGCGACGGCCCCCGGGGAGCACCTCCCCGGGGGCCGTCGCACATCCCCACCCCACCTTGCCGGCAACCCCGCGGCACGACGGAGCACGACGGAGCCCCCGGCCGCGCGGCGGACGGGGGCTCCGAGGGGAGTTGACCGGTGCTCAGCCGTCCAGTCGGATCGAGGCCCGGGCCGAGACCTTGTCCCCGGCGACCCCGGTGAGCTCCGCGAGCACCACGTAGGTGCCGGCCGGCGGCGGCGTCTGGTCGGCGGTCGCGCACTGCGGCTTGCTGCGGCTGCGGTCCCAGGTGAAGGTCTCGGTCTGGCTGCCGTTCGCGCCGAGCTGCACCCAGATGTTGCCCTTGTCGGCCGGGCAGTCGCCGGAGGACCAGACCCGGTCGTTGCTGCTGCCGCTCACCGTGATCACGGAGGCGGTGCGGCCGAGGTCCACCCGGCAGTTGCTGCCGGAGGAGTTCTTGACCGTCAGGGCCAGCCGGGGCTTGTCCTTCGGCTGGTACGAGTTCTGGGTGCCGGCCAGCTCCAGCGCCACCTGGGAGGAGGCGCAGACCGGCAGCGCCATGATCTCGGGGGTGTTGACCGCCGGAGCGGCCCCGCCCGTACCGCCGGCGCCGCCACCGGTGCCGCCGCCCGTGGCCGGCGCCGCGCCGCCACCGGGGGCCGGGTTGGCCGCGCCGGCGCCGGTGCCACCGCTGAGGTTGACCTCGGTTCCGCCGCCGCCCGCCACCGGCCCGCCCCCGTTGCCGCCGCCCGGGCGCGCCGCGGGGCCGCTCGGGGAGGTGCCGGGCGTGATGGCCTGGGCCGGTGTCTGGTTCTGGGACTCGGACGGAACGGCCTGTGCGGCCTTGCCCTGTGAGCCGCCGTCACCCCCTCCGCCCTGATCGATCATCAGCCACGCGATCAGCGCGACGACCGCCGCGACGGCGACGAGCACGACGACGCGCCGCCGCCAGTAGATCGAGGCCGGCAGTGGTCCGACTGGTTGACGCAGAGAAGGCACGACCAAACTCTACGAGACTGTGTGTGGCGATTGACTCACCAACACCGCACCGTCGCCCCTTCCTTCACATGATCCGCCATTTGATCCGTTCGAGCGAGCCCCGACCGGACGATTTCCGGCGGGTCCCGGGGGCGATCCGGACCACCCCGGTCCGCTTCGGCCCGGTCGGCGGGCGTGGGAGGATCGAAGGGCCATGACTGCCATCACCGCCCCCGCCGCCGGCGCCGTCCGGCCGCCGATGCCCCTGCCGCTGTTCCACTCGACCGTCCTGGACTGGTACGAGGCGAGCAAGCGGGACCTGCCCTGGCGCGCCCCCGACGCGACGCCCTGGGCGGTCATGGTGAGCGAGTTCATGCTCCAGCAGACCCCGGTCAAGCGCGTGCTGCCCGCCTGGGAGGCCTGGCTCACCCGCTGGCCGACCCCGGCCGACCTCGCCGCCGAGGCGCCCGGCGAGGCCGTCCGGATGTGGGGCCGACTGGGCTACCCGCGCCGGGCGCTGCGCTTGCACGCGGCCGCGGTGGCGATCACCGAGGAGCACGACGGCGAGGTTCCGGACGACCACGCCACCCTGCTCTCGCTGCCCGGGGTGGGGGAGTACACCGCCGCCGCCGTCGCCTCCTTCGCCTTCCGCCAGCGGCACGTGGTGCTGGACACCAACGTCCGCCGGGTGTTCGCCCGCGCGGTGACCGGCGTCGAGTACCCGGCCCAGGCCACCACCGCCGCCGAGCGCCGCACCGCCACCGCGCTGCTGCCGGACGACGCCGAGACGGCCGCCACCTGGGCGGTCGGCGTGATGGAGCTGGGCGCGCTGGTCTGCACCGCGCGCGGCCCGGAGTGCGGGGACTGCCCGCTGTTCACCACCTGCGCCTGGCAGCGGGCCGGCCGCCCGCCGTACGAGGGCCCGGCCCGGCGCGGCCAGTCCTACGAGGGCACGGACCGCCAGGTGCGCGGCAAGCTGCTCGCGGTGCTGCGCGAGGCGCACGGGACGGTGCCGCAGGCCCGGCTGGACGCGGTCTGGCCGGACGCCGTGCAGCGGGCCCGGGCACTGGACGGCCTGGTGGCGGACGGCCTGGTCGAGCCGGTCGAGCAGGGCGTCTACCGGCTGCCCCAGTAGCGGGCACCTCCCGCGCCGAACCCACCCGGCCCCCGCCAGGCCCCGTGGCCCCCACGGCCCGCGCGCAGCCGCCCGCCCCCGGAACGACGGCGCCCGCGGAACCACGACGCCCGCGGAACGACGGCGCCCCCGGGAGGGCGAACCTCCCGGGGGCGCCGTACGGGGCGGAGCCGTCAGACGGCCGCCGTCTCCAGCGAGGCCTCGGCCTGCTTCTCGTCCTTGCCGGTCCCGCGCAGCGGCACCTCACGCAGGAACACCGCCGCGGCGATCGCGATCACGGCCACGCCGGCGCCCCACAGGAAGACGGTGTGCATGCCGTTGGACACCGCGTGGTGGTAGGCGTCCTGAACGGCCTCGGGCAGCTTGCGCAGGTCGTCCATGGTCATCTGGCTCGGATCCTGCGCGCCGCCACCGGTGACGGCCTGCTCGCCGAGCCGCTCCTTCATGGTGTCGGTCACCCGGTTGTTGAACAGCGCGCCGAACAGCGCGACACCGAAGGAACCGCCGATGGTGCGGAACAGGGTGGCGGTGGAGCTGGCCACGCCCATGTCCTTGAGCTCGACGCTGTTCTGCGCGACCAGCATGGTGACCTGCATCAGGAAGCCCATGCCGGCGCCCAGCACGATCATCCAGCAGGCCGAGGTGAACCTGCTGGTCTCGGTGCCCATGGTGGAGAGCAGGATCAGGCCGCCGGTCATCACGAGGGTGCCGATGATCGGGAAGATCCGGTACTTGCCGGTCTTGGTGACGGCCTGGCCGACCACCAGCGAGATGATCAGCATGCCGAACATCATCGGCATCAGCAGCAGCCCGGAGTTGGTCGCCGAGGCCCCCTGGACCGTCTGCTGGTAGAGCGGCAGGAAGACGGTCGAACCGAACATCACGAAGCCGACGATGAAGCCGATGATCGAGACCAGGGTGAAGTTCAGGTTCCGGAACAGGCCCAGCGGCAGCATCGGCTCCTGGGCCCGCCGCTCCACGTAACAGAAGCCGATCAGCGAGGCGATGGCGAGCGCGGCCAGGCCGAGGATCTCCTTGGAGCCCCAGGCGTACTGCTGGCCGCCCCAGGTGGTGATCAGCACCAGCGAGGTGATGCCGGTGGTGAGCAGGATCGCGCCCAGGTAGTCGATCTTGGCGTTGCTGCGGACCTTCGGCAGCTTCAGGGTGACGACGACCACGGCCAGCGCGATCACGCCGAGCGGCAGGTTGATGTAGAAGGTCCAGTGCCAGCTCAGGTGGTCGGTGATGAAGCCGCCGGCCAGCGGGCCGCCGATGGTGGCGAGGGCCATCACCGCGGCGAACATGCCCTGGTACTTGCCGCGGTCGCGCGGCGGGACGAGCGCGCCCATGATCGACATGACGCCGACCATCAGACCGCCGGCACCCAGGCCCTGCACGGCCCGGAAGCCGATCAGCTCGTTCATGGTCTGCGACAGGCCGGACAGCGCCGAGCCCACCAGGAAGATCACGATCGAGGTGAGGAAGGTGCCCTTGCGGCCGTACATGTCGCCGAGCTTGCCCCAGATCGGGGTGGAGGCGGCGGTGGCCAGGGTGTACGCGGTGACCACCCAGGACAGGTGCTCGGCGCCGCCGAGGTCGTGGACGATGGTCGGCATCGCGGTGCCGACGATCAGGTTGTCGAGCATGGCCAGCAGCATGGTGACGACCAGGCCGACCATCACGAGGCGGATCTCGCGCGGTGACCGCGGCTGCTCCTCCTCGGCCGTCTTGCCCTCCGGCACCGGGCCGGCGGTCTTGGACTGTGACATGAGGTGGGGTCTCCCGGAGGGTGGTGCGGGCGGAGCGTGGTGCCGTGGGGCGGCTCACTTACTTGTCGCCCGGCTAGTTTATCGACCGTCGGCACGGTAGGTTGTTCACTAGCCGGTCGTCAAGCCAGTTTCCCGACCGGCCTTCTGGGCAGGGAGAATGAGCCCGGGGCGGACACCGCCCCGGGGTCCGCAGTAGTCACCGACGCAGTCATGAGGCAGGCCATGGGCACTCCGCACAGCCCCCGTAGCGACACCCGGGCTCGCATCATCGAGGTGTCCCTGGAGCTCTTCTCCGAGCAGGGCTACGAGCAGACCTCACTGCGCGAGATCGCCGACCGCCTGGGCGTCACCAAGGCCGCGCTCTACTACCACTTCAAGACCAAGGACGACATCGTCCTGGGCATCGTCGAGCGGATGGCCGCGCCGATCGACGACACCATCGAGTGGGGCCGCAAGCAGAGCTGGAGCCCGGAGATGCGCGACGAGCTGATCCGCCGCTTCGCCGACGGGATGGCCGAGCGGGCCCCGCTGCTGCGCTTCTTCCACGAGAACCAGCCCGCGCTGCGCGAGTCCCCGGCCGGGCTGGCCTTCAAGGACCGCATGATCACCATGATGCAGCTGGTGCACGGGCCGGGCGCGGACTTCCACGACCGGCTGCGGGCCGCGATGGCGCTGTTCACCGTCCACTCGTCGCTGTTCCTGGTCAAGCAGGACAACGCGGACTGCGAGCACGCCCCGAACGTGTGGGGCGAGCAGCCGCCCCCGGCCGAGCTGGACGAGGCGATCGGGGCGGCCCGGGACATCGCGCTGGAGATCGGCGCCCGGATCAGCCACCCCGCCCCCAGCGTCGGCTGACGACCGTCGGGCGGCTCAGAAGTCCGTGACGCCGTGCCCCGCGAGGTAGGCGATCGGGTTGACCACCGCGCCGTAGCGGTTGCTGGTGCGGATCTCGAAGTGCAGGTGCGGGCCGGTCGAGTTGCCGGTGTTCCCGGACGACCCGAGCCGCTCGCCCGCCGACACCTGCTGGCCCGCCGAGACGGAGACCGAGGACATGTGGGCGTACTGCGCGAAGTG
The DNA here is from genome assembly GCF_053598615.1 of Kitasatospora sp. NPDC001095. Classification (NCBI taxonomy): domain Bacteria; kingdom Bacillati; phylum Actinomycetota; class Actinomycetes; order Kitasatosporales; family Streptomycetaceae; genus Kitasatospora; species Kitasatospora sp. NPDC001095. The sequence goes on from NZ_JBSFKQ010000024.1 coordinate 25,455, forward strand.
CCCGTCCGCCAGCCGCAGCACGACCTCCTTGCCGTACGCGCCGTCCCAGCCGGCCGACACCACCGTCGCGTCGCCGACCGCCAGCAGCGGCGTGCCCGGGGCCACCGCGAAGTCCACCCCGGTGTGGTACCCGGCCGCGTAGTGGCGGTCGGGCTTCCCGTACGGGTTGCTGGTCGGCGCGTTCGGCACCGGCGCCGACCACCCGGGAGCCGGCTCGGGTGCGGGCTCGGGCGCGGGCTCGGGCTCCGGGGCCGGCTCTCCGGCGGGCTCCTCCTCGGGCTCCGGCGGCGGCGGTACGAGCGGCAGCAGGTTGGCCGCCACCCCCACGGACTGCTGCGCCGAGGCCCCGTCGTCGGGCAGCTTGTACGGGCTGGGGCCGGCCACCTGGACCAGCCCGGCGTTGGGCACCTCCGCCCGCGGCACGGTGAAGGCCGAGCTGCCCGGCGTGGTGGGTCGTACGGTCTGCGCCGAGGCCGTGCCCGGGGTGGCCACCAGCAGCACGCCGGCGAGCAGCACGGCGGCGGCCCCGGCCGAGATCAGCGCGTGGTCGTGCTCGGCGCGCTGGCTGCTGCCGGGCAGCGTGGTGTGCCGGGGCGAACCGAGCGTGCGCAGCGGCGCGGCCTGGGTGCGGACGGCGTGGCCGATCCGGGGCCGCCAGACGGCGGCCTGGGCCGCGGCCTGGGCCACCGCTCGGGCGGCGAGCCGGCGGAGGGCCGGCCCGACGGGCGGGATGGTGGACATCGCTTGCCGTACCTCACGGATCGTACGAGGGCAGCACGAAGGGCCCGTTCGGGAGCGTGCTGAGCGGGGGACCACTCAGGTTTAACGGTCACTGAGCGGAGTCCCAAACGCGGTGACGTACTACGGCATGTAGTCAGCGTGGCGTCGGAGATTCCAACCGATGGAGTAGTGATCATGCGATCCGATCGTCCATGACGGCTTCGCAGTGGTCCGCCGATCCCTCCGGCTCCACTACTACCACCGGTCGTACCGCGCCGGAGGCCTGTGACCAGCACCACGCGCGGCCGGGGTTTGGCGGACTCGGACCGCTTTCCGCCCGCACCGCTGACCGGTGCGGCCCGCTGCGGGACCATCGAGCCATGTATGGCAACAGGAGCGAAGATCCCGACGCCAGTGACCGCCCGAGCCTGCCGGACCGCCGCTTCGCCGCCCTGCGCGGCTGCGAGCGGCTGCTGTCCGGGGCCCGGCCGCAGAGCATCCGCGAACGCCTCGCCGACCTGGCGGGCCGGCCCCCGGGCGAGCCCGGGGGCACCTCCGAGCCGCACGCCGCTCCCGAGCCCCACACCGCCCCCGACCTGGACGGCCGCCCCGACCAGTACGGCGACGGCGTGGTTCGCACCCTGGAGCAGCGGGTCGCCGAGCTGCTCGGCACCGAGGACGCGGCCTTCTTCCCGACCGGCACGATGGCCCAGCAGACCGCGCTGCGGATCCACGCCGAGGCCGCCGGGCTGCGCGCCGTGGTCACCCATCCGCTGGCCCACACCGACCGGCACGAGCGGCACGCGCTCGGTGTCCTGTCCGGCCTGCGCAGCCTCTGGCCGACCACCGCGCCGCGCCAGCCCACCGCCGAGGAACTGCGCGCCCTGGACGAGCCGTACGCCGCGCTGAGCCTGGAGCTGCCGCTGCGCGACGCCGGGTTCGTGCTGCCCGGCTGGGCGGAGCTGGTGGAGCTGGCCGCGGTGGTGCGGGAGGAGCACGGTGCGGCGCTGCACCTGGACGGCGCCCGGATCTGGGAGTCCGCGGTCGCCCTCGGCCGGCCGCTGCCGGAGGTCGCCGCCCTGGCCGACTCGGTCTACGTCTCCTTCTACAAGGCGCTCGGCGGCATCAGCGGCGCCGCGCTGGCCGGCCCGCGCGGCTTCGTCCGCACCGCCCGGGCCTGGCGGCACCGCTACGGCGGGCAGCTCTACCAGCAGTGGCCGTTCGCGCTGGCCGCCCTGGCCGGGCTGGAGCGCGAACTGCCGCGGCTGGCCGGGTACGTGGCGCACGCCCGGACGGTCGCCGGGGCGCTGGCCCGGGCGGTCGCCGCCGTCCCCGGTGCCCGGGTGCAGCCGGCCCCGCCGCACACCCACCAGTTCCAGCTCTGGCTGCCGTACCCGGCCGCGGAGTTGGAGGAGGCCGGGCTGGGGCTGGCCGAGGACACCGGGATCGGGCTGTTCGGCGCCTGGCGCGAGTGCGGGTCGCCCGGGTTCTCGATGACCGAGGTCACGGTCGCCGCGCCGGCCCTCGACTGGACCGGCGCGGACGTCGCGGTGGCGGTCGCCGCCTTCCTGGACCGGCTGTCGGCCGGCCCCGGAGCCGGGCGGTCCTGAACCCCGGCCCGACTCCGACCGGATCCGACAAAGCGTCCGGCCCGCCCCCGACCGGCCCGACCCCGACCGGATCCGACAAAGCGTCCGGCCCGCCCCCGCGCGCTGCGGGGACGGGCCGGACGTGGAGTTGTCAGAGCTGCCTGGTCACAGGCCGATCGCTACCGGGGTGGCGATCAGTTGTCGACCGGGCGGACCCGGATCCAGGTCTCCAGGTAGTTCGAGGACTCGTTCTCGACCTCGATGCTGGTCCCGGTCTTCGGGACGTCGACACCGCTGTACGGGTTGTCCTTGTTCCACCAGGACTTCAGGTCGTTGAACTCGTCGACGCCCTTGGCCTTCGGGATGACGGTCTCGACGCCGGCCTTGTGCAGGGTCAGCCCCGAGGTGCGGCGGGAGCCGAAGGTGGAGTCGTAGCCCTGCATGCGCGGACGCATCAGGCTGCCGTCGGTCCACTTCAGCGGAGCCGGGTGCGAGTCGACCGGCAGGACCAGGCCGTGGCCCGGGTGGGCGCTGACGTTGTTGTCGGTCTGCGACTGGTCCCAGTACCAGATCAGCAGGCCGGGCTGGTACGAGTAGTGCTCGACCCAGTTCGGCTTGTCGGCGAAGCCGAAGTTGTACGGGCCGGTCTTCAGCGTCTGGTCGAAGGACACGTACTGCCGGTTCTCCGCGATGTAGTACTGCGCGTAGTCCTTGGTGTACGAGCCGCCGAAGCGGGTGAAGCCCTCGGCCGCCCAGCTGTTGTCGGCCTTCTCGACGTCGTCGCTGAACACGGTGGCGCCGTCGGCGACGACCGCGATGTTGTCCAGCGTCAGGCCGCGGTAGTGCAGGCCGCCGTCGGTGGTGTTGTGGTAGCGGAACTTGATCTTCTGGCCGGCGTAGGCGTCCAGGTTGAACGACAGGTCACCCCAGGCGGCCACCTGGCCGCTGATGGCCGGACGGCCGTTCTCGCGCGGCAGTGCGGTGCCGTTCCAGGTGCCGTCGATGACGGTCCAGGTCTTGCCGCCGTCGGTGGAGACCTCGCCGAACGCGTAGTCGAAGTCCTGCTCCAGCTCGTACCAGGCCTTGGCGTTGATGCCGGCCTTGGCCTTGCCGGTCAGGTCGATGTCGCGGGTCAGCGTGACGTTCAGGTTGTCGGCGCTGCCGCTCCACCACTCACCGGTGCCGCCGAACGGCTTGTTGATGTCGGTGGTGATGCTCTTCTTCGGCAGGTCGACGATCAGGCCCTGCGGCAGCTTGCTGTTGTACTCCGCCGGGCCGATGTGGTGGGTCGACTCGGTGCCGGCCTTGGCGCGGTCGACGTTCAGCCAGCCGAGCTGGTACTTGCTCCAGCCGTCGAGGTCGTTCGGCATGTCGCCGATGCTGTTCTTGCCCTCGCCGAGCCAGGAACCGGAGGACATCAGCGACCAGAAGCCGACCGAGTTGTCGATGCCCTTGCCGGCGGTGTCGTAGAGGTCCGGCAGACCGAGGTCGTGGCCGTACTCGTGGGCGAAGACGCCGAGGCCGCCGTTCTCCGGCTGCATCGTGTAGTCGCCGATCCACAGGCCGCTGTTGCCGACCTGGACGCCGCCGAGCTTGTTGCCCTCGGGGCCGGCCGTGCCCTGCAGGTTGCCGTAGACGTACGAGCGGTGCGCCCACAGGGCCTTGGTGCCCTGCTTGCCGCCACCGGCCGACTTGTCCTCGCCGGCGTGCACGATCTGGAAGTGGTCGATGTACCCGTCGGGCTGGTTGAAGTTCCCGTCGTGGTGCGAACCGTAGCGGTCCCACTGGTCGTACTGGGCCAGGGTCGCCTTGATCTGCGCCTCGGTCTGACCCTTGGCCAGCTGGTCCTTGTACCAGATGTCCACGGCGTCGCGGATCAGGTCCTGCGCGCTGGCGCAGACGTTGGAGCCGCAGTAGTCGGACCCGTAGCGGGCCTCGTTCCACGGCACCCGGACCCAGTCCGAGACCACGCCGTCGACCGAGTAGCGGCCCGAGGACTGCTTCTCGTAGTAGGTCTTCAGCGAGGGCTTGTCCTTGGCGAAGTACAGGTCCTGGAAGTGCTGCTGGTTGTAGTCGGCCTGCCAGGCGGTCGAGTTGTTGGTCGCCGGGTCCGGCGCCTCGATCTCGTTGTGCTTCGGGCCGGGCTCGCCGCCGTACTTGACCTTGCCGTCGGCGGTCTTGGTGGTGTTGTCCACCTGGTCACCGAAGTCGACGAGGATGGTGAAGATCTTGTCCGTGCGCTCGCGGGCGAGCTCGACGTACTTGTCCTTGCCGAGCTTCACACTGGTGCTGCCGTTGTGCTGCTCGATCTGCGCGGTGCCGTTGAGCAGCTTCTCGGTGGCGGCCTTCTGCTCCGCCTCCACCTTCGCGGTCAGCGGGCCCGGAATGTTGTGCTCGGTGTTCTGAACGGCGTCGGCCGGGTCCTTCGGGACCGGGGCCGAGCCGGCGGCGACGGCGGTGCCCGGGAACAGGCCCGCACCGAGCGCGACTATGACCGCCGCGGCCGTCGAGGCCGCAGCGGTTTTCCTGGTGTTCTTCAACGTTGTGACGTCCTCCCCGACCGGGGCCAAGCGCATGGCCAAAGCCCGGCAAACCAAAATGAAAGACAGGTGGACGTCATTTGATACAAGCGTGCACAGAAAAGATAGACCTTGACCATGACATGGCCACGGCGCTATGCTCCGCGACTTCCCATCACCTGACCGTCTGTCAACCGTATGTTGGTTAAAGCTTGCTGAGAAACCGGGCGCACCCGCACCAGCCAGCGTGGGAGCCAGCCATCCCGGCCCGCACCGGCTCCGGCCCTGGTGGGAGGCGCACGCATCGAGCCCCCGGCGTGAACGCCGGGGGCTCGGTGGCTGTGAAGTTGTCTGTTAAAAGTTGGGTTACTTCGTCAGGTCCGGACCGGACGAGGCGACCGCGGCCGGGGTGTCCGCGACGGCCGACTTCTCCTCACCGCGGAAGGTGAACTTGGCGTCCTTGCCCTCGCCCTCGACGTCGACGACGACGATGTGGCCGGCCCGCAGCTCGCCGAAGAGGATCTTCTCGGAGAGGTGGTCCTCGATCTCGCGCTGGATGGTGCGGCGCAGCGGACGGGCACCCAGGATCGGGTCGTAGCCGCGCTTGGCCAGCAGCTTCTTGGCCTCGACGCTGAGCTCCAGGCCCATGTCCTTGTCCTTGAGCCGCTCGTCCACCTTGGCGATCATGAGGTCGACGATCTGGATGATGTCGTCCTCGGACAGCTGGTGGAACACCACGATGTCGTCGACACGGTTCAGGAACTCGGGGCGGAAGTGCTGCTTGAGCTCCTCGCCGACCTTCGCCTTCATCCGCTCGTACCCGGTCTGGGTGTCACCCGTGGCCGCGAAGCCAAGGTTGAAGCCCTTCGAGATGTCCCGGGTGCCGAGGTTGGTCGTCATGATGATGACGGTGTTCTTGAAGTCGACCACGCGGCCCTGGGAGTCGGTCAGGCGACCGTCCTCCAGGATCTGCAGCAGCGAGTTGAAGATGTCCGGGTGGGCCTTCTCGACCTCGTCGAAGAGGACGACCGAGAACGGCTTGCGGCGGACCTTCTCGGTCAGCTGGCCGCCCTCCTCGTAGCCCACGTAGCCGGGCGGGGAGCCGAACAGCCGGGAGACGGTGTGCTTCTCGGAGAACTCGGACATGTCGAGCGCGATCAGCGCGTCCTCGTCGCCGAACAGGAACTCCGCCAGCGTCTTGGACAGCTCGGTCTTACCGACACCGGACGGGCCGGCGAAGATGAACGAACCGCCGGGGCGCTTCGGGTCCTTGAGGCCCGCACGGGTGCGCCGGATGGCCTGGGAGAGCGCCTTGATGGCGTCCTTCTGGCCGATGACGCGCTTGTGCAGCTCGTCCTCCATGCGCAGCAGGCGGGACGTCTCCTCCTCGGTCAGCTTGAAGACCGGGATGCCGGTGGCGGTGGCCAGGACCTCGGCGATGAGCTCCTCGTTGACCTCCGCGACGACGTCCATGTCGCCGGCCTTCCACTCCTTCTCGCGCTTGGCCTTGGCCTGCAGGAGCTGCTTCTCGTCGTCGCGCAGGGACGCGGCCTTCTCGAAGTCCTGCGCGTCGATCGCGCTCTCCTTCTCGCGGCGCACGTCGGCGATCTTCTCGTCGAACTCGCGAAGGTCCGGCGGCGCGGTCATCCGGCGGATGCGCATCCGGGAGCCGGCCTCGTCGATCAGGTCGATCGCCTTGTCCGGCAGGAAGCGGTCCGAGATGTACCGGTCGGCCAGGGTGGCGGCGGCGACCAGGGCGGAGTCCGTGATGGAGACCCGGTGGTGGGCCTCGTAGCGGTCGCGCAGACCCTTGAGGATCTCGATGGTGTGCGGCAGCGAGGGCTCGGCGACCTGGATCGGCTGGAAGCGGCGCTCCAGCGCGGCGTCCTTCTCCAGGTGCTTGCGGTACTCGTCCAGGGTGGTGGCACCGATGGTCTGCAGCTCGCCGCGGGCCAGCATCGGCTTGAGGATGCTGGCGGCGTCGATCGCGCCCTCGGCGGCGCCCGCGCCGACCAGGGTGTGCAGCTCGTCGATGAACAGGATGATGTCGCCGCGGGTGCGGATCTCCTTGAGCACCTTCTTCAGGCGCTCCTCGAAGTCACCGCGGTAGCGCGAGCCGGCCACCAGGGCGCCCAGGTCCAGCGTGTAGAGCTGCTTGTCCTTGAGCGTCTCCGGGACCTCGCCCTTGACGATCGCCTGGGCCAGGCCCTCGACCACGGCCGTCTTGCCGACGCCGGGCTCACCGATCAGCACCGGGTTGTTCTTGGTGCGGCGGGACAGCACCTGCATGACCCGCTCGATCTCCTTCTCGCGCCCGATGACCGGGTCGAGCTTGGCCTCGCGGGCGGCCTGGGTGAGGTTGCGGCCGAACTGGTCCAGGACCAGCGAGGTGGACGGGGTGCCCTCGGCGGGCCCGCCGGCCGTGGCCGACTCCTTGCCGCCGCCACCGGTCTGGTAGCCGGAGAGCAGCTGGATGACCTGCTGGCGCACCCGGTTGAGGTCGGCGCCCAGCTTCACCAGGACCTGGGCGGCGACGCCCTCGCCCTCGCGGATCAGGCCGAGCAGGATGTGCTCGGTGCCGATGTAGTTGTGGCCGAGCTGAAGCGCCTCGCGGAGCGACAGCTCCAGGACCTTCTTCGCCCGGGGGGTGAAGGGGATGTGGCCGGACGGGGCCTGCTGGCCCTGGCCGATGATCTCCTCGACCTGCTGGCGAACGGCCTCAAGAGAAATCCCGAGGCTCTCCAGGGCCTTGGCGGCGACGCCCTCGCCCTCGTGGATCAGACCCAGGAGGATGTGCTCGGTGCCGATGTAGTTGTGGTTGAGCATCCGGGCTTCTTCCTGAGCCAGGACGACAACCCGCCGCGCGCGGTCGGTGAACCTCTCGAACATCGTTTATCGCTCCTCAGAGCGGTCGGGCAGTTCGGGGTCCGTCCCCGCCCTGTCCTTCCGCATGCTAGTCCCGCTCAGCGGCGCGGCCCACGGATTCACTCCCCGGTAGAGGAGCGAGATGCTGCGCGACCAGCCGACACCAATCTCAACCTGATGCTGGGAAACGGTGTTCCCGCAGACGGGCCGGATGCACCGGATTCCGCTACGCCATCGGCGAACACGTGCCGCCGGGGCGCGGCCGGAACGGCTCCGGCCGGTCGCACTTACTGCCCCTGGACGGGCCGAAGAACCCGTCCACCTGCATTCATACCCGGTATCGGGGCGCTTCTCGCGCAGTTTCCGCGGTGGCGGTGTTCGCCTGGCGAGAAGTCGGGCCGTGGAGACGGCGGTTCGACGGCGGCCGGGGCCCGGGTGCACCGCCCGGAGGTGTCCGCGTTGCCGCTTCGCCCCTACAGCGTCGCACAGGCCGTCGTTGTTCCGCCGCCCGAGCCGGCGCCCCGCGCGGCCCTCGGTACCGGTGGTGGCGCGGCCCCGGTGGGCACGCGCCGCGGGGCGCGGAGGAGACCCTCCGCGCCCCGTGCGTGTGATGGCGGTGCCGTCTCCGGCCGCCGGGGCCCCGCGCCCGCTCCGGCGGGCCTGCGGCGCCGGGATCAGGACGCGTTGGCCTTCTCGTAGGCCTCGCGGACGTTGCTCGGAACGCGGCCGCGGTCGTTGACCTCCAGGCCCTGCTCCTTGGCCCACGCGCGGATCTTGGCGGTGTCGGGCGCACCGCCGCCGGACGGACGCGCGGCACCGCCGCGGCCCGGGCGGCGGGCACCGGCGAGCCGGCCGCTCTGCTTGCGGCCCTTCTCGACGTACGGCGCCAGCAGACCGCGGAGCTTGTCCGCGTTCGCGCTCTTCAGGTCGATCTCGTAGGCAACGCCGTCGAGCGCGAACGTCACCGTCTCGTCCGCCGAACCGCCGTCGAGATCGTCTTCAAGAATGACCTGCACCCTCTGTGCCACGGGCTTCCCTTTCCGCTAAACGACCCATTGCCTAAGGAAAGGAAAGCGCCTTTCTCCGGAAAACACAAACCCTTGACCCGGGTGGAGCGGCTCAGAGGTGCAGCAGCATGCGCGAGTTGCCCAGTGTGTTGGGCTTCACCCGCTCCAGGTCGAGGAACTCGGCGACGCCTTCATCGTACGAGCGGAGGAGTTCTTCATAGACATCCGTAGCGATCGCCGCCGGGTCTGTCGTACCATCATCGGTTTCCTGGACCTCGCCGATCTCGACGAAACCGTGTTTCGCGAAGAACGCGACCTCGAACGTCAAGCAGAAAATCCGACGGACGCCCAGCCAGCGTGCCGTCTGCACCAGCTTCTCCAGCAGCAGGTGCCCGATCCCGTGGCCCCGGACGACCGGATCCACGGCGAGCGTGCGGACCTCGGCGAGGTCCTCCCACATCACGTGCAGTGCACCGCAGGCCACCACCGCGCCGTTGTCGTCGCGTTCCGCGACCCAGAACTCCTGGACGGATTCGAACAGTGTGACTGTGGGCTTGTCCAGCAGAATGCCGTCGCGAGAGTAGGCGTCGATGAGCCCGCGCACTGCCCGCACGTCCGTGGTCCGCGCCCGGCGGATGGTGACCTCCATGGTCGGGACGTTATCGCGCCGCTCCCGGTTCCGTCCCACCGGTATCCGGTCCGTCGTCCGCGGAATCCGCGCCGGGCGGATCGGACGGGAACAGTGCGGCCACCCGCAAGGCGTCCCGGAGCGCTTCGCGTTGCTCGGGGGACATCAGGCCGAAGAAGTGCACCAGGGCCGCCGCCGGATTGTCACTGGTGGCCCAGGCGTCGTTCATCAGGGCCGCCGTGTACGCCTCACGCGAGGAGACCGGTTCATATCGATAGGCCCGGCCGACCCGCTCGCGGCGCAGCCAGCCCTTTCTGTGGAGCTTGTCCAGGACGGTCATCACCGTGGTGTACGCGATTTCGCGTTCCGACCGCAGATCCAGGAGAACCTCGCGAACCGTGACCGGTCGGTTCCACTGCCACACCCGGGTCATGATGGCGTTCTCAAGTTCGCCGAGTTGCCGGACCATAGTGCGGCCAGGATAGGGAGTGAATGGGGCAAATCTTGTGAAGTGCGCCAAACCGGCGCGCCGCCACCCCCGGGAATCGGGAATGGCGGCGCGCCGGTCGTTCGGGCGGCTGACGGCGTCAGTCGAGGTCTTCCTTGGCCCGCTGGGCCCCGCCCTGGCTGCGGATGATGGCCCGCACCAGGAATCCGAAGCCGATCGCCATGACCAGCGGCGGCACGATCGCGCTGACGTAGTCCATCAGGTCACTCCTCCTCGGTCTTCTCCGCCGTCGGGGCGGAAGCCTTCGGCTCCGGCTTCACCAGCGGGAAGAGCACCGTCTCCCGGATGTTCTTGCCGGTCAGCAGCATGATCAGGCGGTCCACGCCGAGGCCGAGGCCACCGGTCGGGGGCATCGCGTACTCCAGGGCGCGCAGGAAGTCCTCGTCCACCTGCATGGCCTCGACGTCGCCGCCGGCCGCCAGCAGCGACTGGGCGGTGAGGCGGGCGCGCTGCTCGACCGGGTCGACCAGCTCGGAGTAGGCGGTGCCGATCTCGGTCCCGAAGATCACCAGGTCCCACTTCTCGGCAACGCCGGGCTGCGAGCGGTGCTGGCGGGTCAGCGGGGAGACCTCGGTCGGGTAGTCCTTGATGAAGGTCGGCCGGACGGCGTTCTCCTCCAGCAGGCGCTCGACCATCTCCAGGACGATCTGACCGTGGCCCCAGTCCTTCTCGAACGGGATGCCGTGCTCGGTGGCCAGCTTGCGCAGCTCCTCGACACTGGTCTCCGGGGTGACCTCGGCGCCCAGGCGGGCGGAGATGCCCGGGTAGACGCGGACCTCCTCCCACGGCTCGGCCAGGTCGATCTCGTGCTCGACGCCGTGCGCGTCCACGCCCCTGATCACCGTGGTGCCCAGCGCGTCCCGGGCCGCGTTGACGATCGTCTCGCGGATCAGCTCGGCCTGGGTGTCGTAGTCGCCGTACGCCTCGTACGACTCCAGCGAGGTGAACTCCGGATTGTGGGTGGAGTCCGCGCCCTCGTTGCGGAAGTTGCGGTTGATCTCGAAGACCTTCTCGGCGCCGCCGACCACCAGCCGCTTGAGGTACAGCTCGGGGGCGATGCGCATGTAGAGGTCGATGTCGTACGCGTTGATGTGCGTCTTGAACGGACGCGCGTTGGCGCCGCCGTGCACCGGCTGGAGCATCGGGGTCTCGACCTCGATGTAGCCGCGGTCCTCATAGGTGCGGCGGATCGAGCGGACGACCTTGCTGCGCAGGTGCAGGATCTCCCGGGCCTCGGGGTTGACGATCAGGTCCACGTAGCGCTGGCGGACCCGGGCCTCCGGGTCGGTCAGGCCCTTGTGCTTGTCCGGCAGCGGGCGCAGGCACTTGGCGGTGAGCTCCCAGCGGTCCACCATCACGGACAGCTCGCCGCGCTTGGAGGTGATCACCTCGCCCTCGACGCCGACCTGGTCGCCGAGGTCGATGTCGGCCTTCCAGGCCGCCAGCCGCTCCGCGCCCAGCTTGTCCAGGGAGAACATCACCTGGAGGTCGCCGGTTCCGTCGCGCAGGGTGGCGAAGCAGAGCTTGCCGCCGGTGCGCGAGAGGATCACGCGGCCGGTGACGCCGGCCCGCTCGCCGGTGGCGGTGTCCGGCTCCAGGTCGGGGTGCTTGGTGCGCAGGTCCGCGATGGTGGTGGTGCGGGGGAATCCGACCGGGTACGGGTCGACACCGGCCGCCCGGAGCCGGTCCAGCTTCTCGCGCCGGACGCGCATCTGCTCGGGAAGGTCGTCGGTCGCGGGAACAAGGCTCTGATCGCTCACCCCACAAGGGTAGCCAGCCACACGTGGTGCTCCGCGCCGGGATTGCCGTGAGGGGAGACCGCGACGGCGGTCTCCCCTCGGTGCGGCGGGGTCAGCCGTCGCGGCGGGCCCGGAGCCGGCGGGCGGTGACCAGACCGGCGGTGCCGAGCAGCACGGCGGCGGCACTCGTCGCGGCCAGCGGGAGGGCGGCGGAGGTTCCGGTGCTGGCCAGGCTGCCGCCGGTGGCCCGGTCGGCGCCGGAGCCGGTGCGCACGGTGGAGCCGGAGCGGGTGCCGCCGGTGCCCGGGTCGGCCTGCGCGTCGGGACCGGCGGAGTCCCTGCCGGTGAGGCCGGCCGGGACGACCGTGCCGGTCGGCGCGGGGGAGGGCTCGGTGACGGGCGCCTCGGTGGGCGCCCCGGTGGGGGTCGGGGCGGGCGTGCCGCCGGTGCCGGGCGTGCTGCCAGGGGCGGCCCGCAGGTCCACCTTCAGCAGGTCGTTGGCGGGGTTGTGGTCCCAGCCCATGACAGCGCTGGGGTGGCCCGGCTCGTACTCGCTGGTCATGTTCTGCAGGGAGACCGTCGCGGTCAGCTCGCCGGTGCCCTCGGGGACGGAGAGGGTCAGCTTGTGGGAGTTGGTGGCGCCCGCCGGGATGAAGAAGTCGCCCAGTCCGTCGCAGGAGAACTTGTTGAGCGGCTTGTCGGACTTCTGGCCGAGCACGTAGTCGTTCGGCCGGCAGGTCGCGGGCAGGCCGGTGACGGTGACCCCCTCCGGGAACTGCACGGTGAGGTTGGGCGCGGCCTCGCCGCCGCTGCGGTCCATGACCGAGGCCGGACCGTTGTTGACGGCCCCGAGGGTGAAGGTACCGGTGGTGCCGGAGGCGTCCGGAGCCCAGGAGCCGTTCACCGCGAAGTCGGCGCTGTTGTCGGCGAGGACCTCCTGCTCGGTGGAGTAGGCGTTGATGTCGAGACCGTCCGGGATCCCCTCACCGGAGGTCTTCACCAGGGTGGCGGGAGCGCCCGTGCCGCGCTGGAACGACAGCTGCCGGCGCAGGTCCGCGGCGCCGCTGCCGTACATGCCCTCGGCGGGGAAGACGGAGTAGCCGGCGAAGGCGTAGCGGGCGTCCGCGCCCACGGTGAGGTCGAGGCCGTTCAGCTTGACGGCCTGGCCGGGGGCGATCTCGCCGTCGACGGTGCAGATGCCGTGCACGGTGGGCATCGGGCGGCCGAAGCCGCGGCCCGCCCAGTCGCCCTTGTCCTTCGCGTACTCGCAGTTGGAGGGCCAGGTGGCCACGTCGAGGCCGGGGGTCAGGTAGACCTCGACGACCGCCCGCCGGGCCGCGGACTCGCCGTGGTTGGCGAACTCGAGGGTCGACGGGAGCGTGCTGCCGACCTTGACGCCGAGCTGCTCCGAGGGCGCCTTGGTGCGGAAGCCGGCGCCGCCGATCTCCACCGGGATGTCGGCCTCGCCGGTCTCGGCGCCGGGTGCGCTGAGGGTGGCGTGGACGGTCCCGGTGGAGCCGGGGCGGACTCCCGCGACGGCACTCAGCCACGGGTGGTTGGTGATGTTGATGTTCTCCAGGTCGAGGCGCCAGAGGTCGCAGGTGATCACCTTGCCCGCGGTGGCGCAGCCCGGGACGCTGAGCGTGGCCAGCCCGTCGATGCCGGTGGTGTCGAACGCGAGCTTGACGCCGTTCACGACGCCGGTGCCGGTCCGGCCGATCCGCAGGTGGATGTTCTCGCCGAACTGGGGCTGGGGGGCCGGCTGGGTCGAGATCTGGATCGTGCCGGTCGGGAAGATCCTGAGCTGGGTGCCGGCGGCGTGCGCCGGGAGGGCCGCGGTGCCGGCGGCCAGGGCGGCCACGACCGTGGCCGTGCCCGCGCCGAGGAACCGGCGCGTGCGAGTCGAGTGCATGTGAATCCCCCGCGAATGGAGTGATGAGGATCCGCACCCTAGGGATCGTCGAACGTCCGTCAACCCGGTTGATCCGTCATCAATTCGCCCAGGTCGGGACCGAACGGCCTGGTCAGCGGGGGAAGTTATGAAGACGTGACCGGCGGCGGCCGGCGGGACGACGGCATTGTCGACACATGGACCGGCATGCGGACGGAGGGGAGACCGCGACGGGCGGTCTCCCCTCCGGGGGGTGCGGTCGGCTCAGCCGGTGCCGGTGGCGAGTTCGACGTCCTCCGTGTCCTCGGGGGTCCGGTCGGTCGGCGGGGCCGGTCGGGTGGGGGGCTTGGGGCGGCGGCCGAACAGTTCGGCGGGGGTGGGCATCCGGTGCGGACGGGGCGGCGGGTTCGTCGCGGCGGCGGGCTGCTCCGGGCGGGAGTCGGTGCTGCTCATGGGGATCCGTCCTCCTACAGGGGTGGGGTGACTGTTCGGCGGTGCGGCGGGGCTCGGTACGGCCACCAGGTGGCGGGGCGCCCCGGTGTGGAGCGCGAGCCGCTCGCGGACGGCGGCCTCGGCCAGCGCGTGGCAGCGCCCGGCGAGCCGGGAGCGGCGGGCCCGCTCGCCCTGGCCGCAGGGCTGGCGGGTCAGTCCGCGCAGCGCGGTGAGGTCCTCGGGGCCGGGCAGGTATCCGTCGGTCACCGCCTCCTCCAGCCGCTGCAGATAGCCGGGGGCGCTGCCGGGCAGGGCGGAGCGGTAGCGTCCGAGGTCGGCGAGCAGGAAGGCGCGCAGCCGCCCGCCCTCCTGGACGGCCTCGTCGATCGCCTCGGTCAGGCGCAGGGCGTCCTGGACGTCCTCCGCCCACAGTTCGGCGCCCGGCCCGGCGAACGCCGGCCGGTCGGGCCCCTGGAGGTGGACGGGGACGGCGGGGTGCAGGGCTTGGGCGAGGGCGCGGCGCAGCACGCGGACTTCGTCGGCGCTGAAGGCCATGCCGCCGCGCGATCCGTGTGGCGTAGGCATGGGCTGACACTACGTGAGGAATATCCGATTTGTCGGTAACGTCGCGCCGAACCACCCACGTTCGGCCCGGCGAAGAAGCCTTTCGCCGCCACCTGTAACGCCGTCGGGGGGCCACCTGGTCATCCAGGTGTCAGGGGAGAACGAGCGAGGGGGCCGGGCAGGATGCAACCGGACGGTCAGGGGAAGGCGGCCCGGGGCGGGCGGCGGGACGAGGAATTCCAGGCCTTCGCAGCCGCCCGCGCCAGACCGCTCTACCGGTCGGCCTGCCTGCTCACCGGCGGGGACACCCACCTCGCCGAGGACCTGGTGCAGGAGGCGCTCGGGCGGGTCTACGCCCAGTGGCACCGCACCTCGTGGTTCGGGGCCAAGCGCCGGATCGACAACCCGACCGGGTACGCGCACACCGTGCTGGTCCGGGCCTTCCTCTCGCACCGCGGCCGCCGCTCCAGCGGCGAGCGGCCGGTCGACGAGGTGCCGGACGGCGCGGCCCCGCAGGGGGACCCGGACCTGCGGCTGGCCCTGGTGGACGCGCTCGGACGGCTCGCGCCCCGCGACCGGGCCGTACTGGTCCTGCGCTACTGGGAGGACCGCAGCGTCGAGGAGACCGCGGCCGTCCTGCGGCTCACCCCGGGCGCCGTCCGGACCCAGTCCCACCGCGCGCTCGGCCGGATCCGGACGGTGCTCGGCGACGGCATCGGCGAACTGGCCGGGCGCTGAAGCCGCAGGGCCGCCCGTTCGTCACGTCAACTCATATGGTAGAGAGGTTGGTTCAGCATGTCCGCAGAGCACGACTTGCCCGACGAGCGGTTCGAGCGGGCCTTCGCCGAGGCCCTCGGCCGGGCCGGCGGGGCCTACGACACCGACGGCACCCGGCTGGTCGACACCGGCTGGTCGTACGGCCGCCGGCTGCGCCGCCGGCGGCGGGTGGGCACCGCGGCGGGCGCCGCCGCCCTGGCCCTGGCCGGGGTGGGCGGCGCCGCGCTCGGTGGCCTGCTGCCCGGGCCGGGCGCGGCGGTGGTCGGCGCGGCGTCGGGCGGTACGGCGTCGAGCCACCCGTCCGCCGCCCCGGTCTCCGGCCCCGAGTTCCTGCGGATGCTCACCGAACTGCTGCCGCAGGGGGCGGTGACGGTGGGCGAGGCCCGGGGCGCCGAGGGCGGCAGCCCGCAGCTGCGGCTGGTGCTGGACGACGGCCACGGCCCGGTGCAGTACCTGTTCTGGATCATCGAATTCGGGGGCAAGGGGGCCGACATGGACTGCCCGGCCGGCGTGCCGACCGAGCTGCCGGCCGGGCAGCCGACCGCGGACGCCTGCTCCTCGTCGGTCCTTCCGGACGGCACCCGGCTGACCGTCTACCAGGCCGGCACGCGCAGCGGCGAGCCGGAGGGGTCGAAGGCCTGGTCCGCCAAGCTGGCCGGGGACGGCTACCAGATGATGCTCCAGGAGTGGAACCGCAAGCCGTTGGAACAGGGCGCCCCGATCACCCGGGCCGACCCGCCGCTGACGCCGGAGCAGCTCGCCGCGGTGGTGAAGGACCCGCGCTGGAAGGAGGTCGCGACGGCGATCAAGGACTCGCGGGCGGGGAAGCCGACCCCGGGAGCGGCCCTCCCGCTGTCGTCGCCGTCCGGGATGACCCTCCGGCCGGCTCCTCCCCTGCCCCTCCCCGGGGAGTCCGCGTGGAGCGGCATCGTGTACCCCTACGCGGGGCCGGCGTCGGGACCGGTCACGCTGCCCGCCTTCCCGGCCCCCGGAAGCTGAGCGCCGCTCAGCCGGCGGCGGGCCGGTTGCGCTCGTACACCAGGCGCAGGCCGATCAGGGTCAGCCAGGGCTCGTGCACGTCGATGGTGGTGGCCTCGCCGAGGACGAGCGGGGCGAGACCGCCGGTGGCGATCACCTGGACGTCGTCCGGGTCCTTGGCGAGCTCCCGGGCCATCCGCTCGACCAGGCCGTCGACCTGGCCGGCGAAGCCGTAGAGGATGCCGGACTGCATCCCCTCGACGGTGTTCTTGCCGATCACGTTGCGCGGGCGGGCCAGCTCGATCTTGCGCAGCTGGGCGCCGCGGACGCCGAGCGCCTCGACCGAGATCTCGATGCCGGGGGCGATCGCCCCGCCGACGTAGTCGCCGCGCGCGTTGACGGCGTCGAAGGTGGTCGCGGTGCCGAAGTCGACCACGATGCACGGGCCGCCGTACAGGTGGTTGGCGGCCAGTGCGTTGACGATCCGGTCGGCGCCGACCTCCTTGGGGTTGTCCATCAGGACGTGCACCCCGGTCTTCACGCCGGGCTCCACGATCACCGCGGGGACGTCGCCGTAGTAGCGGCGGGTCACCTCGCGGAGCTCGTGGAGCACGGCGGGGACGGACGAGCAGATCGCCAGGCCCTCCACCGCGGCCTCCCGGACCGCGGTGTGGTTGCCCATCAACCCCTGCAGCAGCACCGCCAGTTCATCGGCCGTGCGGCGCGGATCGGTGGAGATCCGCCAGTGTTCCACCACGTCCTCGCCGTCGAACAGGCCGAGCGTGGTCTGGGTGTTGCCGACGTCGATGGTGAGGAGCATGGGGCGCTTTCTGCGAGTCGGGACGGGTCTGTGCTCGACCGCTGACGGTCAGGCGCGCAGGTCCAGGCCGATGTCCAGGATCGGCGAGGAGTGGGTGAGCGCGCCCACGGCCAGGTAGTCGACACCAGTCTGGGCGACCTCGCGCGCGCTGGCCAGGGTCAGTCCGCCGGAGGCCTCCAGCTTCGCCCGGCCGGCCACCAGCGCCACGGCCTCCTTCAGCTGACCGACGGTGAAGTTGTCCAGCAGGATCAGGTCCGCCCCGGCCTCCAGCACCGGCGGGATCTGCTCCAGGGTGTCCACCTCGACCTCGACCGGCAGCTCCGGGTACGCGGCCCGGACGGCCCGGAAGGCCTCGGCCACGCCGCCGGCCGCGACCACGTGGTTGTCCTTCACCAGCGCGGCGTCCGAGAGCGCCATCCGGTGGTTGGCCCCGCCGCCGCAGCGCACCGCGAACTTCTCCAGCGCGCGCAGGCCAGGGGTGGTCTTGCGGGTGTCCCGGACCACCGCGCCGGTGCCCTCCAGGGCGTCCGCCCAGGCGCGGGTCGCGGTGGCGATGCCGGACAGGTGGCAGAGCAGGTTGAGCGCGCTGCGCTCGGCGGTCAGCAGGTCGCGGGTGCGCGAGCGGACGGAGAGCAGCACCTGGCCGGCCTCCACCCGGTCGCCGTCCTCGACGTGCCGCTCGACCTCGAACTCCTCCTCGCAGATCAGCGAGACGACCGCCTCGGCGACCCGCAGGCCGGCCACCA
This sequence comes from Kitasatospora sp. NPDC001095, assembly GCF_053598615.1. Lineage (NCBI taxonomy): Bacteria > Bacillati > Actinomycetota > Actinomycetes > Kitasatosporales > Streptomycetaceae > Kitasatospora > Kitasatospora sp. NPDC001095. Next base: position 43,238 of record NZ_JBSFKQ010000024.1, read on the forward strand.
CGCCGGCCTGGCGGGCGGTGAAGTCGGCGGTCGCGACGGCCTCGGCGGGCACGGTCGCCACCGAGGTGACGTCCTCGCCGCCGGCCAGGTCCTCGGCCAGCGCCAGGGTGGCGATGTCCTCGACCTCGACCGGGTCCAGCCCGGCCTGCTCCAGCAACTCGGCCAGCTGCGGGTCCAGGCCGGTCTCGTAGCCCTCGCCGTCCCCGCAGGCGCAGCCGTCGCCGCAGCCGCCGGCCATCGGGAGTTCCTCGTGGGAGTGGGTCATGGTTCTACTGCTCCTCAGGGGTGCTGACCGGGCCGCCGGCGGCGGCGAGGGTGGTGATCAGGTGGCGCCGCCAGTGGGCGTCGTCGCGCTCGGGGAAGTCCTCGCGCCAGTGGCAGCCGCGGGTCTCCGCGCGCTGCGCGGCGGCCGCGACCAGGGAGGTGGCGACCAGCAGCAGGTTGGCGGCCTCCCAGGTCTCCACCCGGGGGTCGGCCGGCTTCTCCTCCGAGACGTGCGCGTACGCCTGCTCGGCGATCAGGGCGAGGCCGGCCGCGGCGTCGGCCATCGAGGCGGCCGAGCGCAGCACGCCCGCTCCGCGCGACATCAGCCGCTGGATCTCGGCGCGCGCCTCGGAGGCGGGCAGCGGGACGGCGTGCGCCGACCGGGCGGCCTCGACGTCCACGGTGCGCTCGGGAAGTTCGCCGGCCCCGTGCCGCGCGGCCAGGTCGGCGGCGATCCGCTCGGCGAAGACCAGGCCCTCCAGCAGCGAGTTGGAGGCCAGCCGGTTGGCGCCGTGCACCCCGGTGCAGGCGACCTCGCCGCAGGCGTACAGGCCGGGGACGCTGGTGCGGCCGTGCGGGTCGGTGCGCACGCCGCCGGAGGCGTAGTGCGCGGCCGGCGCGACCGGGATCGGCTCGGTGACCGGGTCGATGCCGTGGGCGCGGCAGGAGGCGAGGATGGTCGGGAAGCGGCGCTCCCACATCTCGGCGCCGAAGTGCCGTCCGTCCAGGAACATGTGCTCGGCGCCCTGCTCCTGCATGCGCCGGGTGATCGCCTTGGCGACGATGTCGCGCGGGGCCAGTTCGGCCAGCTCGTGCTGCCCGAGCATGAACCGGACGCCGTCCGCGTCCACCAGGTGGGCGCCCTCGCCGCGCACGGCCTCGGAGACCAGCGGCTGCTGGCCCTCGGCCTCCGGGCCGAGCCAGAGCACGGTCGGGTGGAACTGGACGAACTCCAGGTCGGTGACGGCGGCGCCGGCCCGCAGCGCGAGCGCCACGCCGTCGCCGGTGGAGACCGCCGGGTTGGTGGTGGCCGAGAAGACCTGGCCCATGCCGCCGGTGGCGAGCACCACCGCGCGGGCCCGGACGGCGCCGACGCCGTCGCGCGCGCCCTCGCCCATCACGTGCAGGGTGAGCCCGGCGGCGTGGCCCTCGGCGTCGGTCAGCAGGTCGAGCACCAGCGCGTGCTCGATCAGCTCGATGGCCGGGTCGGTGCGGACGGCGGCGACCAGGGCGCGCGATATCTCGGCGCCGGTCGCGTCCCCGCCCGCGTGCGCGATCCGGTTGCGGTGGTGGCCGCCCTCGCGGGTCAGCAGGATCTCGCCGGCCGCGCCGCGGTCGAAGGCGGCGCCGACCGCGATCAGCCGGCGGACGGCGTCCGGGCCCTCGGTGACCAGGGTGCGCACGGCCTCCTCGTCGCAGAGCCCGGCGCCGGCCACCAGGGTGTCGTCCAGGTGCTGTTCGGGGGTGTCCCCCTCGCCCAGGGCGGCCGCGATGCCGCCCTGGGCCCAGCGGGTGGAGCCGTCGTCCAGCATCGCCTTGGTGACCACCATGGCCCGCAGGCCGGCCTTGCGGACGTTGAGCGCGACGGTGAGACCGGCGACCCCGGAGCCGACCACGACCACGTCGGTGGTGGCGGTCCAGCCGGGGGCCGGGGCGGTGAGGCGGTGCGTGGACATGGGTGGGTGGCTCCTTCAGCGCGAGGCGGCGTCGGCCGCGCCGTTGCCGTCACCGTACGCCCTGTCCCCCCGGAGCAGCCCGGTGCCCTCCTGGGCCTCGGCGGCGTCCCCGCCCAGGCCGGTGATCCGGTTCCGCTCGTCCACGAAGACGATCCTCGGCTCGTAGCCCTTGGCCTCGGCCGTGTCCATCTGCCCGTAGGCGATGAGTATGACGAGGTCGCCGGGGTGGACGAGGCGGGCGGCGGCGCCGTTGATGCCGATCACGCCGGAGCCGCGCGGGCCGGCGATGGTGTACGTCTCCAGCCGGGCGCCGTTGTTGATGTCGACGATGTGGACCAGCTCGCCGGGGAGCAGGTCGGCGGCGTCGAGCAGGTCCTCGTCCACCGTGACGGATCCCACGTAGTGCAGGTCGGCCTGGGTCACGGTGGCCCGGTGGATCTTGGACTTGAGCATGGTGCGGAGCATTGCGGGTCACGCCTCCTGTGAGTGCATGCCTGAAGGGGGGTGTTGCTGCGGGTGTCGCTGCCGGTGTCTCAGCGAACGATGATGCGGACGTTGTCGATCAGGCGGGTCGGGCCCACCTTCGCGGCGACGGCCAGCACCGCCTCGCCCTGGAAGTCGTCCGCCGCCTCCGAGAAGTCGTGCGGGTCGATCAGGGCGAGGTAGTCCAGGGTGACGCCCTCGGCGCCGTCCAGGGCGGCCGAGGCGGCCTCGCGGACGGCCTTCGGGCCCTGCGCGGCGGCGTCCCGGCCGGCGAACAGGGCCCTGGACAGGGCGAGCGCGTGGGCGCGCTCCTCCGCCGAGAGGTAGCGGTTGCGCGAGGACAGCGCCAGGCCGTCCTCCTCGCGGACGGTCGGCACGCCGACGATCTCGACGTCGAAGTCCAGGTCGGCGACCATCCGCTGGATGATCGCCAGCTGCTGGGCGTCCTTCTCGCCGAAGAACGCGAAGTCCGGGTCGGTGATGTGCAGCAGCTTGGCGACCACGGTCAGCACGCCGTCGAAGTGGCCGGGCCGGGTGGCGCCCTCGTAGCGCTCGCCCATCGGGCCGGCCACCAGGCGCACCTGCGGTTCGCCGTTCGGGTAGACCTCCTCGACGGACGGCGCGAAGACCACGTCGGCGCCGTTCTCCTCGGCCAGCCGCACGTCCTCGTCGAGGCTGCGCGGGTAGCGCTCCAGGTCCTCGCCCGCGCCGAACTGGAGCGGGTTGACGAAGACCGTCACCGCGACCCGGCCGTCCCGGCCGACCTGCTTGCGGGCAGCCCGGATCAGCGCGGCGTGGCCCTCGTGCAGCGCGCCCATGGTCATCACGACGGCGTTGTCCACCGGCTGCTCGTCCGGCCAGAACGCAGCCTCGAATTCGTCCACGGTGCGGGTGACGACGGCCCGGTGGACCTTCGGCGTCCGCTGGGGCTTGTTCGACTGCTTACCGCGTGCCATCTAGGGCTTCTCCTCGTTCAGTACGTCCAGCAGCGCCGCCGCCGACGTTTCGTCGATCGTCCCGTTGGCGAGCGCCCGCTGTGCGGTGGCGCGGGCCATCGCACGGTAGGCCGCCGGGATGTCCGGGGACACCGTACTGAGCTGCGTCAGGTGGCGCCGTACGGTGCCCGAGTCGCCCCGGGCGACCGGACCGGTGAGGGCCGCGTCGCCGGAGCGCAGGCTGTTGTCCAGGGCGGCGCCCAGCAGCGGGCCGAGCATCCGGCCCGGCTCGGCGACGCCGGCCGTGCGCAGCAGGTCCATCGCCTGGGCGACCAGGGTGACCAGGTGGTTCGAGCCGTGGGCGAGGGCGGTGTGGTAGAGCGGGCGGACCTCCTCGGGCACCCACTCGGGCTCGCCGCCCATCTCCACCACCAGGGCCTCGGCGACCGGCCGCAGCTCCTCGGGGGCGGTCACGCCGAACGGGCAGCCGGCCAGCCGGGCCAGGTCCACCGAGGTGCCGGTGAAGGTCATCGCCGGGTGCAGGGCCAGCGGCAGCGCCCCGGCCCGGGTGGCGGGCTCCAGGATGCCGACGCCGTGCGCGCCGGAGGTGTGCACCAGCAGCTGCCCGGGGCGGACGGCGCCGGTGGCGGCGAGGCCGCCCACCAGGTCGGCCAGCGCGTCGTCCGGGACGGTCAGCAGCACCAGGTCGGCGGCGGCCAGGACCTGCGGCGGGGTGACGATCCGCACGCCCGGCAGCAGCGCCTCGGCGCGGCGGCGGGAGACGGCGGACACCCCGGAGGCGGCGACCACGGTGTGCCCGGCGAGCTGGAGCGCCGCGCCCAGCGCGGGGCCCACCCGGCCGGTGCCGACCACGCCGACGGCCAGCCGGGCGGGCCGGTTGCCGGGGTCACCGGGGTCGCCGAACGGGGCGAACTCGCTGAAGTCGGACGAACTCATGTCCACCCTTGTCCTGAATGACCGTTCCGGTCCGCGACGGGTACCGGACGTACCGCCCCAGTGTACGGGCGCCGCCGCGGCCCGCCCGGGCCCGAGGTGGCTAGTCCGCGGCCCCGGCCCGGATCAGCCCGGCCTCGTACGCCAGGACCACGGCCTGGACCCGGTCGCGCAGGCCCAGCTTGGCCAGGATCCGGCCGACGTGGGTCTTCACGGTGGCCTCCGAGAGCACCAGCCGGGCCGCGATCTCGCCGTTCGACAGGCCCTGGGCGACCAGCAGGAACACCTCCCGCTCGCGCTCCGTCAGCGGGCCGAGGGCGTCGGAGCCGGGCGCGCTCTGCGGGGTGGGCAGCACCTCGGCGAAGCGGTCGATCATCCGGCGGGTGGTGGTCGGGGCGACCACCGCGTCCCCGCCGTGCACCGCGCGGATCGCGGCCACCAGCTCGGTCGGCGGGACGTCCTTGAGGAGGAAGCCGCTGGCGCCGGCCTTGAGCGCGGCGAAGGCGTACTCGTCCAGGTCGAAGGTGGTGAGGATGAGCACGTGCGGGGCGTTCGGCAGCGGGCTGCCGTCCTCGGCCAGGCAGATCCGGCGGGTCGCCTGCACGCCGTCCAGCCGCGGCATCCGGACGTCCATCAGGATCACGTCCACCTCGGTGTGACGCAGCTTCTCCAGGGCCTGCGCGCCGTCGCCCGCCTCGGCGGAGATCTCGATGTCGCCCTGTGACTGGAGGATCATCCGGAAACCGGTGCGCAGCAGTTCCTGGTCGTCGACGAGCATCACGCGGATGGTCAAGGTGGGACTCCTTGGAGGGGTGGACGGCGGACTGGGCTAGTGGGCCGCCTTGAGCGGCAGGACGGCGCGGATCCGGAAGCCGCCGCCGGGGCGGGGGCCCACGTCGAGGCTGCCGCTGACCATGCCGACGCGTTCGCGCATGCCGATCAGGCCGTGGCCGAGGCCGTCCGCGCCGCCGGCGGCCAGGTGCTCGTCGGTGCTGCCGCGCCCGTCGTCCTCCACCAGGACGGCCAGCTCGCGCTCGCCGAAGTCGACCGCGACCCGGGCGTGCACGTCGGGGCCGCCGTGCTTGCGGACGTTGGTGAGCGCCTCCTGGACGATCCGGTAGACGGTCAGCTCGACGCCGCGCGGCAGCTCGCGCGGCTGCCCGGAGGTGGCGTAGTCCACGTCGAGCCCGGCCGTGCGGACCTGCTCCAGCAGCTCCGGCAGCTCCTCGACGCCCGGCTGCGGCACGTACTCCTCGGCCTTGGTGTCGGCGGTGCGCAGCACGCCCAGCAGCCGGCGCATCTCGACCAGTGCCTGGCGGCCGGTGGAGGCGATCGTGCTGAGCGCCTCCTTCGCCTGCTGCGGGGAGTTGTCCAGGACGTACGCGGCGCCGTCGGCCTGGACGATCATCACCGAGACGTTGTGGGCGACCACGTCGTGCAGCTCGCGGGCGATCCGGGCCCGCTCGGCGGCGACCGCCACCTTGGACTGGGCGTCCCGCTCGCGCTCCAGCCGGGCGGCGCGGTCCTCCAGCTCGGTCAGGTAGGCGCGGCGGACCCGGGTCAGCCGGCCCCAGGCCCAGCAGAGGATGAACGGCGTGCTCATCAGCAGCGTGATCATCGCCGCCTCGCCGAAGCCGTACGGGCGGGTGTGGGCGTCGCCGGCCCCGTCGAAGACCGTCTTCACCGGCTTCATCTGCCAGAACACCAGCGGCCCGGCGGACAGGCCGGCCGCCAGGGCCAGTCGGGAGGTCCACTTGTGGCCGAAGGCGGCGCCCGTGTAGCCGAAGACCAGGTAGGCGATCGAGGAGAAGCCCGGTGCGACGCCCGCGATCACCTGGCCGACGCCGACGCAGGTGGCGGCGACCACCGTGAGGTCGGGGAAGCGCCGCCGGAAGACCATCAGCAGCGGCAGCAGCACCGCGAGCGCGATCGAGGCGTCGAAGCGCCAGCCCTCGTCGACGTTGGCCCCGTTCGGGAGCAGGCCGAAGAACAGCACGATCGCCGCCCAGGCGGCGTCGACCACCATGGGGTGACGGCGGAGCCAGGCGTTGAGTCGATGCACGTGTCCAGCGTAGGCAGTCGCCCGGTGTGCCAAGGTCCGCCAGTAGGGCGATCCGCCCTACTCCGTAGGTCGGAGAAGCACCTGATCCGATTGGGAGGGTCCTTCCCCCGCCGGGTAGCGTCCGGCCCCATGACTTGGATGCGGTGGGCGCCCGCCATGGAACAGGCCCTGTACGACCCCGGGCAGGGGTTCTACCGCAGGCCGGAGGGCCCGGCCGGGCACTTCCGCACCTCCGTGCACGCCTCACCGAGGTTCGCCCGGGCGGTGGCCCGGCTGCTGCTGGAGGTTGACGAGGCCCTCGGCCGTCCGGAGGAGCTGGCCCTGGTCGACATGGGGGCCGGGCGGGGCGAACTGCTCACCGGGGTCCTGGCCGAACTGCCCGCGCCGGTGCTGGCGCGGCTGCGCCCGTACGGCGTGGAGATCGCCGGGCGTCCGGCCGGCCTGCCGCCCACAGCCCTGTGGACGGACGAGCCGCCGCGCGGGGTGACCGGGCTGCTGTTCGCCAACGAGTGGCTGGACAACGTCCCGCTGGACGCCGGCGAGGTGGACGAGGACGGGGTGCTGCGCTACCTCGAGGTGGACACCGGGACCGGCGAACAGCGCCTCGGCGAGCCGGTCTCGGCGGCCGACGCGGCCTGGGCCGGCCGCTGGTGGCCGGCCGCGGAGCCCGGCGAGGTGGTGGAGTTCGGCGCTCCCCGCGACGCCGCCTGGGCGCGGGCCGTGGCCGGGCTGGAGCGCGGGCTGGCCGTCGCCGTCGACTACGGGCACACCGCCGGGCGGCGCCCGCCGTTCGGCACGTACGCGGGCTTCCGGGACGGCCGGGAGGTGGCCCCGGTGCCGGACGGCTCCTGCGACGTCACCGCGCACGTCGCGCTGGACTCCGCCGCCGTGCCCGGTCTCCACAGCCTGTGGACAACCCAGCGGGAGGCGTTGCGCGCGCTCGGCGTGAGTGGCGAGCGCCCGGCGCTCGCGCTGGCCTCCAGCGACCCGGCCGGCTACCTGCGGGCGCTCGGTGGGGCGGGGGAGGGGGCCGAGCTGACCGACCCGGGCGGCCTCGGCGCCTTCGGGTGGCTGGTGCAGGCCGTCCGCATGCCGGAACCGGTGAGCTTGGCGGGCCTGCCGGGATGGCAGACTCTGGGGGCATGAGGGAGACCACGGTCGGCATCGGGGCGGGAGCCGAGAACTTCACCGGCGCGGCGGGCACCACCGACATGGTGCTCAACATCGGCCCGCAGCACCCGGCCACCCACGGCGTGCTGCGGCTGCGGATGCTGCTCGACGGCGAGCGCATCGTGAGCGCCGAGCCGGTGATCGGCTACATGCACCGGGGCGCCGAGAAGCTGTTCGAGGCCCGCGACTACCGGCAGATCATCATGCTGGCCAACCGGCACGACTGGCTCTCCGCCTTCTCCAACGAACTCGGCGTCGTCATGGCCGTCGAGCGGATGCTCGGCATGGAGGTCCCCGAGCGGGCGGTGTGGATCCGCACCCTGCTCGCCGAACTCAACCGGGTGCTCAACCACCTGATGTTCCTCGGCTCGTACCCGCTGGAGCTGGGCGGGATCACCCCCGTCTTCCACGCCTTCAACGGCCGCGAGGACCTCCAGCACGTGCTGGAGGAGGCCTCCGGCGGCCGGATGCACTACATGTTCAACCGGGTCGGCGGCCTCAAGGAGGACCTGCCGGCCGGCTGGCTCGGCCGGGTCCGCACCGCCGTCGCCACCGTGCGCTCGCAGCTGCCGGTCTTCGAGGACCTCGTCCTCGGCAACGAGATCTTCCGCGCCCGCACCGCCGGCGTCGGCGTCCTCACCCGGGCGCAGGCCGAGGCGTACGGCGTCAGCGGCCCGATCGCCCGGGCCAGCGGCCTGGACCTCGACCTGCGCCGCGACGAGCCGTACCTCGCGTACGGCTCCGAGGAACTGCGGCAGGTGCTCACCGTGGTCACCCGCGAGGAGGGCGACTGCCTGGCCCGCTTCGAGTGCCTGCTGGAGCAGACCCTCAACTCGCTGGACCTCGCCGACGCCTGCCTCGACAAGCTCGCCGCGCTGCCGCCCGGCCCGGTCAACCAGCGGCTTCCCAAGGTGCTCAAGGCACCCGAGGGCAGCACCTACGCGTGGACCGAGAACCCGCTCGGGATCAACGGCTACTACCTGGTCTCGCGCGGCGACAAGACGCCGTGGCGGCTCAAGCTGCGCTCGGCGTCCTTCAACAACATCCAGGCGCTGACCGAGCTGCTGCCGGGGACGCTGGTCGCGGACATGGTGGCGATCCTGGGGTCGATGTTCTTCGTGGTCGGGGACATCGACAAGTAGGGCCCCGGCCCCGGCCTCGGGTTTCCGGGCTCCGGCCGACCAGGACGTCCGGTGGGCCGGACGCCCTGGGACCCCCGTCAGGCCTTCTTGGGCTTCTTGACCGGGTCGGCCGGGTGGGGGGCCACCTTGCGGTCGCCCTTGGTGGCGATCCGCTCCTCGCACAGCCGGGCCAGCACCTCGTAGCCGGCCCTGCCCATCAGCTCGGTGAGCTCGGGGCGGTAGCTGACGTACACCGGCTCCGCGCCCTGGTGGGCCGCCGGGGCGCCGGTGCACCACCAGTGCAGGTCGTGGCCGCCCGGGCCCCAGCCGCGGCGGTCGTACTCGCCGATCGACACCTGGAGGTAACGGGTGTCGTCGGGGCGGTCGATCCAGTCGTAGGTGCGGCGGATCGGCAGCTGCCAGCAGACGTCCGGCTTGGTCTCCAGCGGCTCGCGGCCCTCCTTGAGCGCGAGCGAGTGCAGGGCGCAGCCGGCGCCGCCCGCGAAGTCCGGGCTGTTCACGAAGATGCAGGCGCCGCCGACCCGGCGGGTCTGGCGGTCGCCGTCCTCGTCCAGCATGGTGATGCCGCCGTCGGACCTGATCCGGCCCTCGGCGTCGGTGCCCTCGGCGAAGTTCTCCCACAGCTCGGGGGTCAGCCGGGCCGCGTGCCCCAGGACGCGCTGCTCGTCGTCCTCGTCCGAGTAGTGCGCGCCCAGCGTGCAGCAGCCGTCCGACTCGCCCCGGCCCTCGCGGATGCCGTGGCAGCCCTGGCCGAAGACGCAGGACCAGCGGGAGGTCAGCCAGGTGAGGTCGCAGCGGAAGACCTGCTCCTCGTCGGCGGGGTCGGCGAACTCGACCCAGGCGCGGGGGAAGTCGAGCGGGACCTCGTCGCGCGGGATCTCGCGGCGCAGGGTCGGCATCGCGAGGTCGACGGGGGCGGGGGAGGCCTTGGGCTTCGCCTTGGCCTTCTTCTTGGACGTTTCTGCTGGTGCCACTCAGCAAGGGTAGAGCTTTCGGGGGTGGTGGCGCGGTGGCGGGACCGGTCGCGGTTCCGGGGGTGCTTCCGGCGGCGGTACCGGGGGCGGTTCCGCGGGCGGGGCGGATGGCGGGGCGGATGGCGGCCCCCGGCCGTGGGGACGTCGGGGTGAAGGCGGGGTGAAGAGGTCCGGCGGGGCGTGCGGTCGGGCCCGGCGGCGTGCCTAGGATGGCGGCCGGTCCGCTACGGGCCCGCTACGGGGAGGTACGGGGATGGCAGGCGGCAGCACCGGGGCGTCCGGCCGCGCGGGTGGGGAGTTCGTCCTCAGGCCGTGGGAACTGCACGGTGAGGGGCGGGAGTTCGAGAAGCTCGGCGGCGAACTGGCGAAGGCCGTCACCGCCCTGGAGGAGGGGCTCGCCGCGATCGGCGCGCCCTGGGGCGCGGACCAGCCGGGCAGCGGATTCGCCACCGTGTACGGGCAGGCGCGCGGCGAACTCGTCGGCGGGCTGCGGGGGTTGGCCGGTCGGGTGACCGGGGTCGGGGCCGGGCTGCACACGATGGCCGCGCGGACGGCGGACACGGACAGCTCGGCGGCGAGCGGGTTCGGGGCCACCGCGGTGCCGGTGGGCCCGGGGGTGTCGGCTGGTTCGGGGGTGTCGGCGGTGACGTCCGCGGTGTACTCGACGTTGCCCGAGGCAACCCCGGGGGCCGTTCCCGTCGTCCCCGGGGACAAGTCGGTCTGACCGATCCGGCTCCAGGACGGACCGGCTCCAGGACGGACCGGCTCCGGGACGGAGCGGTCCGAGACGGACCGGTTCGAAGGCGGACCGGCTCGAAGGGGGAAGCGCGTGTCCAGGAAACTGCCCGAGGAACTGGCCCCGGTGCTGGCCAGGACCGGCCAGCAGTGGCCGCAGGCCGACGAGGAGGGCCTGCGCAAGGCCGCCGGGGTCTGGCGTGAGTTCGGCAAGGAGGCCGACCGGCTCACCCGGCGCTGCGGCGAGTCCGTCCGGCGGGTCACCGCCGACAACTCCGGCCACGCGGTCGAGGCCTTCGGCGCGTACTGGCAGGGCTTCAGCGGCGGCGGCAGGGGCCACCTGGACGACGCGCACAGCGCGGTCGGGCTGGTCGCCGGTGCCTTCGACACCGCCGCGCGGGCCGTGGACACCTGCAAGGCCGAGATCATCGCGACCCTGCGGCAGCTCGCCGCCGAGCTCCAGCAGGCCGAGGAGCAGGCGGCCAAGGCCAGGGAGGCGGCCGGCCGGGCAGCCGCGGCGGTCGACGGCGACCCGACGAAGAGCGGGGTGGTCGGCGGACTGGAGACCACCGTCGGCGGCCTCGCCACCAAGCTGAAGAACGCCGCCGCCGAGCAGGTCGCGGCGGGGGTGGCGGCCGTCGCCGTCGAGGCCGCCGCGCTGAAGATCGGCGGACTGCTCGCCGAACTCGGCCGCGCCATGAAGGACGGCCTGTCCGGCGCGCTCAAGGAGCCCGCCGCCGTCGCCCTGCTGAAGCTCGGCACCGCGCAGGGCACGGGGATCACCGCCGCCTCGTACCGCGCCGGCGCGTTCGACCCGCTCGCCGCCGGACTGCCCGCCGCCCTCGGCGAACCCGGCGTGCTCGGCGCGGACGGCTCCGGGCTGGTCCTGCTCGCCGGGAAGGACGGCAAGCCGCTGGTCGGCGTACCCGGGCTCACGGTCAAGGTGGACGAGCACGGCAAGCCGGTCCTCGGCCCGGACGGGCAGCCCGTCATCCTGCGCGCCGACGGCACGCCGGTGGCCGACGCCGCCGGGCTGCTGGTCGTCCCCGGGCCGGACGGGAAGCCGGTGGTCGGGGTCGCGGACCTGGCCGTCCGGCTGGACGAGCACGGGCGGCCGGTGCTCACCGACGAGGACGGCAAGGCGGTCCGCGGGGTGCCGATCGCCGGGCTCACGCCCGGGGCGGACGGGCCGGGTTGCGACAAGCCCGGCAGCGACAGGCCGTCGGCGGGTGGGACGCCCGACGGGCCGGCGGATCCGAAGGTGCCGGGGGCCGTGACGGTGGCCTCGGTCGCGGTGGCGGACCCGGGGGCGGTGGTCGGCGGGCCGGATGTGGCGGTGGCGGCGGGCGCTTCGGCGGGTGCGGGCTCGGGTCCGGGTGCGGGCTCGGGTGCGGTGGCGGCTGGGGGCGGGGGTGGCCTCTGGGGCTCGGCGGGACAGCACCGGGCGGCGGGCGGCGGTGGCGGCGGTAACTCGGTGCCGTCGGTGCCGTCCGGTGCCGCTCCGGTCCGGCAGGGCGGCGGGTCGGTGGGCTGGTCGGACGGGGACTACCCGCTCCAGGCACCCGCGGCCTCCTCGCACGGCAGTGCGGTCGGGGGCGGTGGCGGCGGGCCGGTGACCGTACGGACGGACTCGGTGAGTGCGCCGGTCGCGCCCGTCACGGCGCCGTCCGCCGGCGGTCCCTCGCACGGCCCGGCACCGGAGGCCCCGCCGACGGTCCGGCCGGTCGCGGCGCCCGGGCAGTTCGCGGCCCCGGCGTACGGCGGCGGGTACGGCGGGTACCCGGTGCCCGGGCCGGTCGGCACCGTCGGGCCCGGGCCGCTGGCGGGCAGCGGCGGCGGGCCCGTGAACGTGGCGGCTCCGTTCGGCAGCGGCGTCGGGGCGGGCGCGTCCGGCAGCCCTGGTGGTGTGGTGGGTGGTGTGGCGGGCGGCGGTACGGCCGTCGGCGGGCCGCAGCCCGGCGCTCCGGGGGCCAGGACCCCGGCCGGCGCCGCGCCGAACCCGGTCGTCGGACCGCCGGTCCACGCCGCCCCGCCGCCTCCGGCCGCACCCCCGATCGTCGGGACCACCCCGGTGATCGGCCGGCCCGAGCCGCACCCGGGGGAGGCCCGGCGGCGGGAGAACGCGGCGGGCCTCGCCGACCCCACCCTCGCCTGGGGCGCGGTGCCGGTCGCGACCGCCCACGCGATGGCCCTCCAACTCGCGCTGCGGGCACGGCGCGGAGCCCAGCCGCAGGACCCGGCGGTCCGGCCGCGCAGCATCACCGACAGCCGACCGTACGGCCTGCCGGGCGGGCTCGGGCCGGTCGACCCGGAGCACCAGGCCGAGGTCGAACGCCGCATGCCCCGGGATGAGGACGGCCTGCCCGTCCGCCACCCCGACCCGGCGGTCGGCGGCTGGGCGGAGGTCGTCAACGACGGCGGCCACCGCGAGCCGGGCCGGGCCAACAACAGCCTGGAGATCGCCCTCTCGGCGGTCGAGTGCTACACCGGCCGCCCGACCTGCGCGGCCCCGCGCATCCCCACCGAGGGCGACGCCGGCGAACGCGGCGGCCGCGACCGCGCGGAACGCGAACTCGGCGCCCGCTTCCGGGACCTGGGCGACGGCGGCCCGGCCTTCGACCGCCTCGCCGACGACCTCCGCCGCGCCGGCCACGGCTCCCAGGCCGTACTGCTCACCCTCGACGCCTACGGCCGCCCGCACGCCTGGAACGCCGTCAACCACCAGGACACCGTCACCTACCTCGACCACCAACTCGCCCGCCAGGCCCCCATCCCCCTCCACCCCGCCACCCACGGCCTCTGGGCCATCGCCCTCACCCCCGAAGGCCGCCCCCTCACCCCCACCCCCTGACCCGCCCCCACCGGTAAGCCGCCCCCGACTCCCCGCGCCCCCACCCCGGCGGGAACCACGAGATCGGTGTCTCCCTTGATCAGGGTGTCCACCTGATCCATGACACTCCCACTTCTCGCGCAGGAGGTGGTGATGGGGGCGTAGGGTCGCGGGTCAGGTCGGGATGGGGCTGGGAGTGGACGGACGGGGTGGTCGGGTGATTGCGCGGGCGCAGGCGGTGGAGGCGGGGCACCGGTGGATCAACGGGGATCTGCCGCAGGGGGCCGGGGCGGTGCGGCGGGTGTGCACCCATGAGTTCGAGCTCGGCTGGGTGGTGTGGGCCGAGCCCGCCCGGGTGGTGGTGGATCCGCGGACAGGGGAGCGGCGGGCGCCCGAGGAGGTGGGGGCGGCCTGCGCCGTGGTGGACCGGGAGAGCGGACGGTTCACGGTGTGGCCCTCGGTGCCGGTGGACGAAGTGGTCGGGCTGTACCGGGACTTCGTCGGCGCGGGCGGCTACGACCCGACCCTCCCGCCCGCGACCGGCCGGGGTGCCCGGGCCGAGCTGACCTACCGGGACGGCACCGGCGAGGAGCGGTCGCTGGCCCTGCGTTCCGCGGCGGGCCTGCCGCACCCGGCACTGCGCGGCTGGTGGTGGCTGCGCGAGCAGGGCATCGCCGCCGGGGACGTGCTGGCCGTCCGGACCGACCTGCGGCCGAGCGCCCTGCCCGGCGGCTACTGGTCGTACGCGCTGGCCGCCGAACTGCCCCACGCCCGGATCGACTTCGAGCTCCCGTACGGCCCGCGCTTCGACCACCGGGCCGCCGCCGTACGGGCGCTGCCCGCGTCGCCGGACGGTCCGGCCCGCAACCGGGTGCCCTTCCCCCGCACGGTGCGCCCCGCACCCGACGAGCCCGACGCGGCGCTCGCCGCCCGGCTCGCGGAGCGGTTCGGCCCGGCGGGCGTCCAGCGCTTCGAGCCGGCCGACGTCGCCCGCGCCGAGCTGCCCGGGGACGCGGCCGCGCTGCTGCTGACGGTGGGCGTCCCGATGGCCGTGCCGGGGTTCTTCGCCCTGCACCACCCCGGGCCGGACGCGATCGTCGACGGCACCCGCCAGGGCGGCGTCCTGCCCCCGCTCGCCGGGCACCTGGCCGAGCTGGGCCGCGGCACCAGGGTGGCCGAGCGGGAGCGCCTGGCGCTCGCCGGGCAGCTGCTGCTGGGGACGGACGGCTGGGCGCTGCTGGCCCTCGACCCGGTGGCCGGAGCCGTCCGGGCGGTGGACCCGGACTACGCGACCGCCCGCCACTGCAACGCCGACCTGCGCGCCTTCGTCCGCTGCCTGGAGGTGTTCGCCGGCTGGTGGCCCGCTCTGCGCGGGCTCGACCCGGTGGCCGCCGGCGGGGCGGTGGACGCCCTGCAGCTGGCGCTGGCGGCGGTGGACGGCACGGTCTTCGCGGACCCGGAGAACTGGTGGGCCGTCATCGTGGAGCAGCTGTGGGACGGACTGCTGTGAGGGACGGACTGTGAGGGACGGCCCGCTGTGAGGGGCGCCCGGGGCCGGCGGCCCCCCGCTCCGCCGCCCGCCGACCGGTCCCGGACCAGCGCGACTACCGTCACACCCCCGCTCGGCGGCTCCCGGATCGCGTAGCGTGGAGAGTTATGCGACTCGGTGTGCTCGACGTAGGTTCCAACACGGTCCACTTCCTCGTGGTGGACGCCCACCCGGGCGCTGCTCCGCTGCCCGCGTACTCGCACAAGGCCGAGCTGCGCCTGGCCGAGCTGCTGGACGCGGACGGCGCGATAACGGAGGCCGGCATCGAGCGGCTGGTGGGCCACGTCGCCTCCTCGCTGCGGGTCGCCGAGGACAAGGGCGTCGTCGACATCCTCCCGTTCGCCACCTCCGCCGTGCGCGAGGCCGCCAACGGTGAGGAGGTGTTGCGCCGGGTGACCGCCGAGACCGGTGTCGAGCTGCGCGTGCTCTCCGGGCAGGACGAGGCCCGGCTCACCTTCCTGGCCGTCCGCCGCTGGTTCGGCTGGTCCTCGGGCCGGCTGCTCAACCTGGACATCGGCGGCGGCTCGCTGGAGATCGCCTGCGGTCTGGACGAGCAGCCGGACGTCGCCTGCTCGCTGCCGCTGGGCGCCGGCCGGCTGACCGCCCGCTGGCTGCCCGGGGACGTCGCCGACCCGGACGGGCTGCGCGAGCTGAGACGCCACATCCGGGCCGAGCTCGCCACGGTGATCGGCGAGATCACCCGGCTCGGCCCGCCGCGGCACGCCGTCGCCACCTCCAAGACCTTCAAGCAGCTGGCCCGGATGACCGGCGCCGCCCCCGCCGACGCCGGTCCGTACACCGACCGCCGGCTCACCCGCAGCGGGCTGGCCTCCTGGCTGCCCCGGCTGTCCGCGATGACCGTCGCCGAGCGCGCCCGGATCCCCGGCGTCTCCGAGGGGCGGGCCAAGCAGCTGCTGGCCGGCGCGTTGGTCGCCGACGCCGCGATGGACCTGTTCGGGCTGGAGGAGCTGGACGTCTGCCCGTGGGCGCTGCGCGAGGGCATCATCCTGCGCCGCCTGGACGCGATGGACGGCTCGGCCGACCGCCGCCGCCCGGCGCTCACCTCGTAAGCCGGGCGCGCGGCCCGTAGTCCGCGCCCCGGCCGCGCCAGGCGGCCGCCCGGCCCCCGTCCGCCCCGCCCCGGAGCCGGGGGCGCCCCGGAGGACCGCCGACCGCCCGGGCCCGGGACAACGTGCCGATGGTCACTGTGCCGGTCATCCCGTCCCGTTCGCCGCGTGCTCCGCTTACGCTGTCTCCCGTGGTGCAACCAGCGGACGAGGACGGAACGCAGGAGGGCCGCACTCCCGGGAACGGGCAGTCGCGGCCGGACGGTCCGCGCCGCCGACTCGGCAAGGCGGTCACGGGCGCCACCGCCGCCCAGGCCGCCAAGCAGGCCGCGAAGGCCGTCAAGGCCGCCCAGCGCACCGCGAAG
Organism: Kitasatospora sp. NPDC001095; assembly: GCF_053598615.1. Taxonomy (NCBI): domain Bacteria; kingdom Bacillati; phylum Actinomycetota; class Actinomycetes; order Kitasatosporales; family Streptomycetaceae; genus Kitasatospora; species Kitasatospora sp. NPDC001095. The sequence continues at coordinate 59,444 of NZ_JBSFKQ010000024.1, forward strand.
ACCGCAGCGGCGAAGACGACCGCCGCCACGACCGCCGCAGCCAAGACGGCGAAGACGGCGAAGACGGCCAAGACGGCCAAGACGGCGAACGCCGCGAAGAGGTCGAAGCCGGCCCCCGGGCACCAGCCCACCGCCGGGACCCCCGCCGCGCAGCAGTCCGCCCCGAAGGAGACCCGCACCGCCCGGGCCGCCGGCGCCGCCAAGGCCGCCGTCCAGTCCGTCCGCTCGGTCAAGGCCGCCAAGCGCGACGCCGCCCGCCCGCCGCTGCTGCGCACCACCGACCGGCTGGTGCTGCCCCGGCATCCGGCCCTGCACATCCCCGACACCAAGGTGGTGCTGTCCACCGCCTCCGTGTACCCGGCGAGTACCGCCGTCGCCTTCGAGCTGGCCGCCAAGCTCGGCTACGACGGGGTCGAGGTGATGGTCTGGAACGACCCGGTCAGTCAGGACATCGACGCCCTGCGCCGGCTCTCCGACGCCCACCGACTGCCCATCCTGGCCGTGCACGCGCCCTGCCTGCTGATCACCCAGCGGGTGTGGAGCACCGACCCGTGGACCAAGCTGGTCCGGGCCCGGGCGGCCGCCGAGAAGCTCGGCGCGAGCGCCGTGGTCGTCCACCCGCCGTTCCGCTGGCAGCGCCAGTACGCCCGGGAGTTCGTCGAGGGCATCAACCGGATGGCGGGCGAGACCGACGTCCGCTTCGCCGTCGAGAACATGTACCCGTGGCGCTACCGCGACCGCGAGATGCTCGCGTACGCCCCCGGCTGGGACGTCACCGACGAGGAGTACCGGCACTTCACGATCGACCTCTCGCACGCCGCCACCTCCCGGATCGACACCTTCGCCATGGTCGAGCGGATGGGCGACCGGCTCGCCCACGTCCACCTGGCCGACGGCAGTGGCTCCGGCAAGGACGAGCACCTGATCCCCGGCCGCGGCAAGCAGCCCTGCGCCGAGCTGCTGGAGCACCTCGCCCGCACCGGCTTCGACGGCCACGTGGTGCTGGAGGTCAACACCCGCCGCTCGGCCTCGCCCGCCGAACGCGAGGCCGACCTGGCCGAGGCCCTCGCCTTCACCCGCCTGCACCTGGCCACCCCGTCGCACGTGCGCTGAGCCGTCCGGCCGGAGCGGGTGCGAACCGCCGACCGCCCTGCTGAGGGAGAGAAGTGACGAACAGTCAAGATGGCAAGGAGAGCCGGGAGTTCAGTGGACTCCGCAACTTCCGCGAGCTGGCCGGGAGCTTCGGCGCGGTGGCCGCCGAGTACGACCGCGGCCGCCCCGGCTACCCGGAGGAACTGTTCGACGAGCTGGAGCGGTTCTGGGGCCGGGGGCTCAAGGGGGCCAGGGTCCTCGACGTCGGCGCCGGCACCGGCATCGCCACCCGCCTGCTGGCCGCCCGTGGCGCGGACGTCGTCGCCGTCGAGCCGTCCGCCGGGATGGCCGCGCAGTTCCAGGCCGTCTCCCCGCAGCTCCCGCTGGTCCGCGGCGGCGGTGACGACCTGCCCTTCCACGACCACTGCGCGGACCTGATCACCTACGCCCAGGCCTTCCACTGGACAAACCCCGGGCGGTCCGTCCCCGAGGCGGTCCGGGTACTGCGGCCCGGCGGGGCCCTCGCCACCTGGTGGAACCTCTTCGACGAGACCGTCCCGTGGGTGCGCGCCCGGGACGAGCGGCTGTCCGTCGAGCTGTCCGGCCGCTACCACGGCTACGGCCGGGTGGCCGACCTGACCGCCCCCTTCGCCGCCGCCGGGCTGGAGGTCCGCCGCACCCGGCTGCGCTGGCAACGGCGGGTGTCCGTCGAGCAGGTGGTCGACAACCTCACCTCGCGCTCCTACTTCGCCTCGCTGACCCCGGAGCGGCGCGAGCCGCTGCTCGCCGGCGAGCGCGCGGCGCTGCTGGCCGAGTTCCCGGACGGACAGGTGGTCGAGCCGTACGTCCTCGACCTCACCGTGGCCGTCGTGCGGCACTGAGCCGCCGCCCCGCCGCCTGCCCGCCCTGCCGCCTGCCCACCCCACGGCCTGCCCGCCCTGCCGCCTGCCCGCATCGCGGACGGACCGTCCACCCGGCCGGACGGCGGGCGTAGGCTCGGTACCCACAGCGGGCCCCGAACCCTCCCAGCAGCGGGGTGCCCGCGAGAGCCCCGAAGGAGTGGAGCACAGTGCCCGAGCTGAGGTCCCGTACGGTCACCCACGGTCGCAACATGGCAGGCGCCCGGGCGCTTCTCCGGGCGGCCGGCGTAGCCCGCGAGGACTTCGGCAAGCCGATCATCGCGGTCGCCAACTCCTTCACCGAGTTCGTCCCCGGCCACACCCACCTCCAGCCGGTCGGCCGGATCGTCTCCGAGGCGATCAAGCGGGCGGGCGGCATCCCGCGCGAGTTCAACACCATCGCCGTGGACGACGGCATCGCGATGGGCCACGGCGGCATGCTCTACTCGCTGCCCTCGCGCGACCTGATCGCCGACTCGGTCGAGTACATGGTCAACGCCCACTGCGCGGACGCCCTGATCTGCATCTCCAACTGCGACAAGATCACCCCGGGCATGCTGATGGCCGCGCTGCGCCTGAACATCCCGACCGTGTTCGTCTCCGGCGGCCCGATGGAGGCCGGCAAGGCCACCCTGGTCGACGGCACCGTGCGCAAGCTCGACCTGGTCGACGCGATCTCCCAGGCGGTCAACGAGAACGTCTCCGACGAGGACATCGCGATCATCGAGGAGAACGCCTGCCCGACCTGCGGCTCGTGCTCCGGCATGTTCACCGCCAACTCGATGAACTGCCTGACCGAGGCGATCGGCCTCTCGCTGCCCGGCAACGGCTCGGTGCTCGCCACCCACACCGCCCGCAAGGACCTGTACGAGCGGGCCGGGCGGACGGTGGTCGAGATCGCGAACCGCCACTACGGCCAGGACGACGCCTCCGTCCTGCCCCGGGCGATCGCCACCCGCGCCGCCTTCGAGAACGCCATGGCCCTGGACATCGCCATGGGCGGCTCGACCAACACCATCCTGCACCTGCTGGCCGCCGCCCAGGAGGCGGAACTGGACTTCGACATGCGGGCGATCGACGCCATCTCCCGCAAGGTGCCCTGCCTGTCCAAGGTCGCGCCGAACGGCTCGTACTACATGGAGGACGTGCACCGGGCCGGCGGCATCCCGGCCATCCTCGGCGAGCTGTACCGCGGCGGGCTGCTCAACGAGGACGTCCACACCGTGCACGCCGACTCGCTCGCCGAGTGGCTCAAGACCTGGGACGTGCGCGGCGGTTCGCCCTCCGCCGAGGCCGTCGAGCTGTGGCACGCCGCCCCCGGCTGCGTCCGCTCCGCCGAGGCCTTCTCGCAGTCCGAGCGCTGGGAGTCGCTGGACACCGACGCCGCCGGGGGCTGCATCCGCAGCGTCGAGCACGCCTACTCGGTCGAGGGCGGCCTGGCCGTGCTGTACGGCAACCTCGCCGAGGACGGCTGCATCGTGAAGACCGCCGGCGTGGACGAGTCGATCTGGACCTTCAGCGGCCCGGCCGTCGTGGTCGAGTCCCAGGAGGACGCGGTCGAGGCGATCCTGGCCAAGCGGGTCAAGGAGGGCGACGTCGTCGTCATCCGCTACGAGGGCCCCAAGGGCGGCCCGGGCATGCAGGAGATGCTCTACCCCACCTCCTTCCTGAAGGGCCGGGGCCTGGGCAAGGCCTGCGCGCTGGTCACCGACGGACGCTTCTCCGGCGGCACCTCTGGCCTGTCCATCGGCCACGCCTCCCCGGAAGCGGCCTCCGGCGGCACCATCGCGCTGGTCGAGGACGGCGACACCATCGCCATCGACATCCCGGGCCGCCGGATCTCCCTGGAGGTCCCGGACGAGGTCCTGGCCGAGCGCCGCAGCGCCCTGGAGGCCTCAGGCGGCTACCGGCCGAAGAACCGCGACCGCCAGGTCAGCCAGGCCCTGCGCGCCTACGCCGCGATGGCCACCTCCGCCGACAAGGGCGCCGTCCGCGACGTCTCCAAGCTGGGCTGAGCCCGTACGGGCCCGTACGGGGCACCTCGTACGGAACGAGGAGGAGCCGTCCCGCCGGCCGGGACGGCTCCTCCGCCGTGTGCGGCGGTCGGGTGATAATCGACGGTGTGAGCGAGCAGCCCCCCACCCCCGCCCCCACTCCCGCCGGCGCCCCCGAGCCGGAGCCCATCCGCTGGTTCGGCACCACCTGGCTGAACCGGGACAACGGCTACTGGCTGCGCCGGGTCGCCGTGTCGGTCGGCTCCCTGGTCGCGGCCGCCGCCGCGGTGCTGCTGCTGCGCTTCGGCGTCGAGGGCGTCGCGCTCTCCGACAACGGCGGCTTCCTCAACGGGCTGCTGACCGCCGCCATCGTGGTCTGTTCGATGATGGCCGTGCGGCGCACCTGGAAGGTGCTCACCGAGGGCAAGGACAAGCTGACCGGCTGGATGGCCGAGGACAAGTCGCTCGGCGCGGTGTGGATGATCGGCGGGGCCGGCTCGCTCCTCGCCTACTTCGCCCGCAGCCTGGTCGAGGCCCCGGGCGAGGCGGTCCGGCGGGCCGCCCACCAGCGGGCCGTCGAGCAGTACGAGAAGCGCCGGGCCGGCCGCAGCGGCCGACCCGGCGGGAAGCGCAAGGGCTGATCGTCAGGTCCGGCTGACGGATCCGCACTCGTCGGCCGGCTGGATGTCCTTGCTGCGGTCGTACGGGTCGACCTCGGGACCGGTCGGCCGGGAGCCCGGAGCGTCCGACTGCAGCTCGGCGAACTGGTCGAACTGCGGGTGGAAGTAGCCGTCGTAGACGCCACAGGCCGAGTTGGCGGGGTCCGTCTGGCTCTCGCCGAACGCGATCTTCCTCGGATCGACGGGGTAGCGGCCCGGGTCGTAGAAACGGAACGTCTCCACCCGGCGCACGATGGTGCGGGTGGTCCAGGTGTCCCCGGACACGTCGCCGCTCGGCGTGAGCAGGCCCGCCGGCTTGGCCGCGCCGTCCTGGGGCGCGGTCGGCTTCGTCGGCTGCGGGGCGCCGGTCGGCGGCTTGGGCGACATGGCCCGCTTGGCGGCGTCCGGACCGGGGCGCAGCGCGTACACGAAGCTGAAGTCGGTGTGGACGAGGACGCCCTTGTCGCCGTCGCCCTCGTACGTCATCCGGCCCTGCACCTTGACCACGTCGCCCACCGGAATGGCGTCGCGCGGGTCGAAGCGGCTGAACCAGCTGGTCGGGTCGTTCTTCTCGGACGGGTTGTCCAGAGCGGCCACCGCTCCGTCGCGCTCCTCCCGCAGCAGCAGCGCGAGCGCGGCGTCCGGCCGGCCGCCCCCGACCGTCTTCGGGTCGAGGTCGGCGGCGGTCAGGTAGTCCTTGACCAGCTGCAGCTGGGCGGCGACCTGGTCGGCGGAGAAGACGCCGGTGGCCTTGGCCTCGGGGAGCACGAAGGCCTCCGCGCCGTTCGGCCAGCCCTCGGCCGGGGAGCCGGCCCACGGGTGGTCCACGGTCGGCTGCTCCTCACGGGTCTTCGGCGGCGCGGTCGTCGGCTTGGCGGTCTCCGGGGCGACGGTGGGCACCGGCGAGTGCTGGGCCGCGGCGCCCGCACCCCAGCGGAACGAGTACCAGTCGCGCAGCGCGTCGACGTTCAGCGCCGCGAGCACCACGGCGACGGCCAGCGCGACGAACAGCGGCGCGCGCCACTCCAGCCGGCGGCGCGGGCGCGGGTTGCCCCACGGGTCGGGCGCGGCGGGCTTCGGCTTGCGGCCGAACCGGCGCTTGGACGCCTGCGGGCCGTCGTTGACCGAGCGGCGGCCGCCCGGGTCGACGGGCGGGGTGTGCTTCCACCGGGCGGACAGCATGCGGGTGCGCCCGCTCTGCTCCTTGACGGCGGCGCCCCTGATGAACTCCTCGTCCAGGACGAGGTCGGCGAACGGGTCCTTCTCGCCCGTCCCGGACGGGTCGGACCCGCCCGGCTCGTCGCCCCCGGAGGGGCGCGGTTCCGGATCTTCGGCTATCGGCATCGCGCCAGTATGACGACGGGGGGTGACGGTGCGCCGATCGGGGGCACACCACGTGGTGAACTCGTGCGGATCGGGTGACAGTTCACCCCGGTTCGTCCGGAACCGCGCCGCCGCCCGGGTCCGTCCGTCGTCCGGAACCGCCGCCGCCCGGGCCGTTCGTCGCCCGGGGCCGGGCCTCCGCCCGGGACGGTCCGTCGCCCGGGTCCGTCCCGCTCAGCCCTTGCCGCGGGCCTGCTTGACCGAGCCGACCACCCCGGCGATCGCCAGCAGCAGACCGGCCGGCAGCAGCGAGACGAAGAAGGCGCCGAACAGCCCCTCGTCGCCGAGGAACAGCTGGGCGAGCGTGTTGAGGGCCAGCAGTCCGCCGGCCGCCGGGAGCGCCGACTGCCACGGGTGCTCGTCCGCCCAGCGGCGCAGCCGCCGGTCGGTGGTGTCGTGCCGCAGCCGGCCGCCGACGGTGCCGACCAGGAAGAAGAAGAACAGACCCCAGCCGGCCGGTGAGGCCAGCATGCTCAGCGACCAGTTCCCGGAGATCGCCTCGATCCCCAGGGCCGTCGCCCCCACCACCGCACCGACCCCCGCGGCGGTCCGCCACGGGCCCACGGTCGCCGAGGCGACGGCGAGTTGCCGGTTCTCACGTCGGGACATTTCGTCGTGTGCCATGGCTCCACGGTGCGCCTGCCGGAGCGCGGAGGCCATAGGGGAAACCCCCGACTTTCCTCCCTAGGGGCAAGGCCGTTCCGGTCCGTGGCGACCACGGAACGGACGGTCCCCGCGTACGCCGCCGGGCGGTGCGAGGATGGCCGCAGCACCGGGGCAAGGCCGTAGTACCGAGGCAAGGAGCGGACCATGGGCAGCAGCGCAACACACGGACAGAAGATCGCCTTCCTGGGCACCGGCAAGATCGGCGAGGCCCTGCTCTCCGGTCTGCTGCGGGCAGGCAAGGACCCGGCCGACGTCCTGGTGACCGCCCGCCGCCCCGAGCGCGCGGTCGAACTCGCCGCCCGCTACGGCGTGGTGGCCGTCTCCAACGCCGAGGCCGCCAAGCTCGCCGACACCCTGATCCTCGCGGTCAAGCCGCAGGACATGGGCACCCTGCTGGACGAGCTGGCCCCGCACGTCGGTGCGGACCGGCTGGTGATCTCGGCCGCGGCCGGCGTCCCCACCGCCTGGTTCGAGGAGCGGCTGGCGGCCGGCACCCCGGTGGTCCGGGTGATGCCCAACACCCCGGTCCTGGTGGACGAGGGGATGAGCGTCATCTCGGCCGGCTCGCACGCGGGCGAGGAGCACCTGGCGCGCGCCGAGGAGATCTTCAGCTCGGTCGGCAAGGCGCTGCGGCTGCCCGAGTCGCAGCAGGACGCGGCCACCGCGCTGTCCGGCTCCGGTCCGGCCTACTTCTACTTCCTGGTCGAGGCGATGACCGACGCCGGCATCCTGCTCGGCCTGCCCCGGCAGGTGGCGCACGACCTGATCGTGCAGTCCGCGATCGGCGCCTCGGTGATGCTGCGCGACTCCGGCGAGCACCCGGTGAAGCTGCGCGAGGCGGTCACCTCGCCGGCCGGCACCACCATCGCGGCGATCCGCGAGCTGGAGAACCACGGGGTGCGGGCCGCACTGCTCGGTGCCCTGGAGGCGGCCAGGGACCGCTCCCGGGAGCTGGCCTCGGGCGGAAAGTGACCGCTGCGCGACCCCTCCCGTAATCGCGGCGCACCCCCTACGCTCTCGCCAACATCGTCCTACCGGTCGGTAGTGGGGCCGGCGACGTCAGCGAGGTCCGTGTGGAGTCCGCCTGGAGGTCCGCGTGAGTGCCGCACCGTCCGCACGGCCCGTCCCGTCCCCCGTGGCGCCCGGCCTGCGGGCCGGGCGGGCCGCACTCGCCGTCAGCTTCCTGCTCCAGGGCACCGTCTTCGCCCTGCTGGTCACCTGCATCCCGGAGATCCAGCACCGGTACGGGCTGAGCGACGGGCTGCTGCCGGTCTTCCTGGCCGCCGTGCCGGTGCTCGCCGGAGTCGGGTCGATCGCCTCCGAGCAACTGGTGAGGCGCACCGGCGCGCGGGCCGTGCTGCGGGTGGTCCAGCCCGCCGTCTGCCTCAGCCTGGCGGCCGCCGGGCTGGGCGGCACGCTGTGGCAACTCGCGCTGGCGCTGGGCGCGTTCGGGCTGCTGGTGGGTGCGCTGGACGCCAGCATGAACATGCTCGGGGTGGGGCTCCAGCACCGCTACGGCCGCTCGATCATGATCGGCTTCCACGCCGCGTTCAGCCTCGGCGGCATCCTCGGCGCGGCCCTGGCGGGCCTCGGCTCGCACTACGACCTGGGGCTGCCGGTGCTGTTCGGCACGGCCGCCGCGGTGATCGCCCCGCTCGCCCTGCTGACCGGCACGCGGTTCGCGGGACCGGCCGAACTCGGCGACGCCGTCCGGGAGGCCGCCGAGGCCGCCGCGCGGTCCGTTCCCTGGCGTCCGCTGCTGCCGCTCTGCCTGGCGATGGCCTTCGCGTACATCGCGGACGCCTCGGTCTCCAACTACAGCGTCAAGTACCTGACCGACGGGCTGGGCAGCCGGGAGGACCTCGCCAAGCTCTCCTACCTGGGCTACATGGTCGCGATGCTGCTCGGCCGGGCCCTGGGCGACCGCGCGGTGCAGCGTTTCGGTGCCGTCCCGGTGGTCCGCGCCGGCGCCGCGCTGGCGGCCCTCGGCTTCGGGCTGGCCGCGGTCGCGCCCGCCGCCTGGGCGGGCGTCGCCGCCTTCACCGTGCTGGGCTTCGGCATCTGCGCGATCATCCCGCAGGTGTTCGCGGCCGGCGGCCGGCTCTTCCCGGCCGACTCGGACGCCGCGGTGGCCCGGCTCAACCTCTTCAACTACGTGGGCTTCCTGCTCGGTTCGCCGCTGGTCGGGGCGATCGCGGACGCGAGCTCGTACCGCTGGGCGCTGCTCGCTCCGATGCTGCTGGTGCTCGCCGTCCTGCCGCTGGCCGAGCGCTTCGCCCCGGCGCCGGTTCCGGCCCCGGCCCCCGCCGTCGGGTGACGGCGGGGGCGGTCGACGGGACGTGGGGTCAGCTGATCACGGTCTCCAGTTCGGGCAGTCCTCCTGCCCAGAGGCCGTCCTTGTTGAAGCCCGGGGCGTCCGAGCCGTACTCGGCGTAGACGTACGGGGCCCAGTTCAGCGTGTACGACCCGGTCCAGGTCGGTGTGGAGGTGATCCGCGCGGTGACCGTGACGGTGCGGGTGGCGCCCGGCGGGATCGGCGTCGTGAGGTGGAAGGCGGCGCCGTTGTTGAAGCCGCCGTACGAGCAGTCGACGCTCTCGCCGCCGCAGCCGGTGGTGGTGACCACGTCGGCCCGCTGGTTGGTCGGCCAGGTCGGCTGGACGTACAGGTAGGCGAAGGAGATGGCGTTGGGCTCGGTGTTGGTGAGCGACAGGGTCAAGGTCAGCTGATCGCCCGGCGCCGCCGTCTTCTTGTCGACGGAGAACGCGGTGCCGCCGATCTGGGGGATGGCGGAGGCCGGCTGGGCGGCGAAGACCACGCCAAGTCCCAGTATCGCAGCGAGAATTACCGCAAGGCGTTGCACGCTGAATGGCTTCATGGCGGAGAGGATAGGGACCTGTGAAGGACTTGTCTGCAACGCCTTCACATCGCCCTCGACTGCCGCCGACACGCCCCGGCCCCCGCCGTCGGGTGACGGCGGGGGCGGTCGACGGGACGTGGGGTCAGCTGATCACGGTCTGGAGCTCGGGCACCCCGTAGGTCCAGGTCTGGTCCTTGGCCGTGGTGGTGCCGCCGACCTGGCCGAACTCGTAGTAGACGTACGGTGCCCAGTTCAGCGTGTACGGCGCGGTGCCCCACGCCGGGGTGTCGGTGATCTTCACGGTGAGCGTGACGCTCTTCGTCGCCCCGGGCGCGATCGGCGCGTTGAAGTGGAAGTTGGCGCTGTTCCCGTTGGTCACGCAGTCGGAGGTGTCGCCGGTGCAGCCGGTGATGGTGAACGCTCCGGCCTGGGTGTTGGCCGGCCAGGTCGGCTGGACGGACTCGTAGGCGAAGTAGATGGGGCTGTTCTCACTGTTGGTGAGCGACAGCGTCAGGGTCAGCTGGTCTCCCGCCTTGGCCGCCGACTTGTCGACCGCGAAGGTGGTGCCGGCGACCGCGGCGGAGGCCGGCTGGGCGGCAAAGAAGACGCCAAATCCCAGTATTGCAGCGAGAATTACCCCAAGGCGTTGCACGCTGAATGGCTTCATGGCGGAGAGGATATGGAGTCTCAAAGCTTTTGTCTGTACCGCCTCAACACCCGCCTCCACAGCCGCCCCACAACGTCCGTGGTCTCATCGCGCACCCGCCCCGCTCGGCCGCCGCCGGGCACCGGCCCGGCGTGCCCTGGCAGCGGTCCGGCCACCGCCACCCGCTACGGTGGAGGCCATGCCCGAAGCCGAGCGTGACACCCCCTGCGGCCTGCACCTCTTCTGGGACGAGGCCGTCACCGCCTACGACTTCGGCCCCGGCCACCCGATGGACCCGACCCGGCTGGCCCTCACCATGCGCCTGGTCGAGGACCTCGGGCTGAGCAGCGGGCCCGGGGTGACCGTCCGGGCCGCACCGCCGGCCGGCGAGTCCACCCTCCGGCTGGTGCACACCCGGGAGTACGTCGAGGCGGTCCGCAATGCCGCCGCCCACCCCGAACGCTCCGACCCCCTGCACGGACTCGGCACCGACGACAACTGGTCCTTCCCGGCGATCCACTCGGCCTCCGCGCTGATCGCCGGCCAGTCCGTGGCCGCCGCCGAGGCGGTCTGGCGCGGCGAGACCCCGCACGCCGTCAACTTCACCGGCGGGCTGCACCACGCGATGCCCGGCAAGGCCTCCGGCTTCTGCGTCTACAACGACCCGGCGCTGGCCGTCGCCCGGCTGCTGGAACTCGGCGCCGAGCGGGTCGCCTACGTGGACGTGGACGTGCACCACGGCGACGGCGTCCAGGCGGCCTTCTGGAACGACCCCCGGGTGCTCACCGTCTCGCTGCACGAACACCCCGCCACGCTCTTCCCGCAGACCGGCTGGTCGATCGAGACCGGCGGCGAGGACGCCCCCGGCTCCGCCGCCAACCTCCCGCTGCCCGCCGGCACCGGCGACGCCGGCTGGCTGCGCGCCTTCCACGCCGTGGTGCCCGAACTGCTCGACGCCTTCCGGCCGCAGGTCCTGGTCACCCAGCACGGCGCCGACACCCACCTGGAGGACCCGCTCGCCCACCTCGCCGTCACCGTGGACGCCCAGCGGCTGATCGCCGAGACGCTGCACGACCTCGCCCACCAGTACGCCGGCGGCCGCTGGGTGGCCACCGGCGGGGGCGGCTACGCGGTGGTGGACGTCGTCCCGCGCACCTGGACCCACCTGGTCGCCACCGCCGCCGCCCGGCCCGTCGACCCGGCCACCGAGACCCCGGAGTCCTGGCGCGCCGAGGTCTACCGCCGCACCCGCCGCCCGGCCCCGCTGCGGATGACCGACGGCGCCCGCCCGGTCTGGCGCGACTTCGACTCGGGTTACGATCCGGCCGACCGGCTCGATCAGGCCATCCTCGCCACCCGGCGAGCGGTGTTCCCGCTGCACGGACTGCTGGCCTGAATCCGCCTTCCCGGCCGCGCCCGGGCCGCGTCCCGGCGGGGCCGTGCGTACGCCGAGCGGTGCCATCCGCCGGTCGGCTACGTACTGCAACAGTCCTATCTCTCACCGTACGAGGACTGCACTTCCCCTCTTCCCACTGGTACCACCCATAACTACTCTGGGGATACACGTGTGCCGGTGGAGTCACCGGAGGGGAAGCCGGTGCCTTGCACACGGGTAAGGGTCGGGTGATGGTCATGAGTTCCGTCGAGCGCCCCCTTCAGGAAGTCGTCTTCCTGACCGTGGCGGAGGTCGCCGCGGTCATGCGGGTGTCCAAGATGACGGTGTATCGGTTGGTGCACAGCGGAGAGCTGCCGGCCATCCGGGTCGGACGGTCCTTCCGGGTGCCCCAGCAGGCGGTGCACGAGTACCTCAAGGAGTCCTACGTGCGGCTCGAGAGCGCGTAGCGCGGGCGCGCGGGTGCGGGGTCCACACCGGTGGGCCCCGCACCCGTTCGCCGGGGATTTCCCCCGAGTTCTCCGGTTGCCGGGGGCGCGATTTACAGCCCCGGGCAACCGGAAGGTAGGCTAGGCCCTCACGTCAGTCGTATGGACTCCGTCTCTCACGGGCGAGAGTCTCAGTGAGCGAGGGTTGTTCCGTGGGCTCTGTCATCAAGAAGCGTCGCAAGCGTATGGCCAAGAAGAAGCACCGCAAGCTTCTGAAGAGGACTCGCGTTCAGCGTCGCAACAAGAAGTAAGCGCCCCCGGCCGCGCCTGGCGCGCCCAGCGCTTCCACCGCCCGCCCAGCCCGTCACGGCCTGGGCGGGCGGTGTCGTTTCACGGCCCGGCGGGGCGGCGCGGTACGGTGCACGCAGGCCGCCGGGGCCGGGAAATGGGGGCATCACCGTGGGCATGGTCGTGCTCGTCACCGGCGTGGCACGCCATCTCGGTGCCCGCTTCGCCGCCGAGGTCCGCCGCCGTCCTGGCGTCGACCTGGTGGTCGGTGTGGACGTGCAGCCGCCCCGGCTGCCGCCCGGGGAACCGGCCGGCCCGGCCGCCCCGTACCGCTTCCACCAGCTCGACCTGCGCCGTCCGGCGCTCTCCCGGGTGCTGGCCGAGCACCGGGTGGACACCGTGGTGCACCTCAGCGTCAGCGCCACCGGCCTGGGCTCCACCAACCGCTCCGCGGTGAAGGAGTCCAACGTGATCGGCACCATGCAGCTGCTCGGCGCCTGCCAGAAGGCCCCCGGGGTGCGCCGGCTGGTGGTGAAGTCCACCACCGGGGTCTACGGCTCCGCGCCCCGCGACCCGGCGGTGTTCAGCGAGCGGATGCAGCCCAAGGACCCGCCCGGCGGCGGCTTCGCCAAGGACGCGTCGGAGGTCGAGGGCTACGTGCGCGGCTTCGCCCGCCGCCGCCCGGACGTCGCGGTGACGGTGCTGCGCTTCGCCAACATCGTCGGCCCCGACGCGGACACCCCGCTCAGCGAGTACTTCGCCCTGCCCGTGCTGCCGACCGTCCTCGGCTACGACCCGCGGCTGCAGTTCGTCCACGAGGACGACGCCGTCGCGGTGCTCTGCCGGGCCGCCGACGAGCCCGCGCCTGGCACCGTCAACACCGGGACCTTCAACGTGGCGGGGGAGGGCGTCCTGCTGCTCTCCCAGTGCGCCCGCCGGCTCGGCCGGCCCACCCTGCCGCTGCTGCTGCCCGCGGTCAGCTGGATGGCCGTGCTCGCCCGGCAGAGCCGGCTGGTGGACGTCTCGCCCGAGCAGCTGCGGCTGCTCACCCACGGCCGGGTGGTGGACACCGCGCGGCTGCGCGACACCTTCGGCTACCGTCCGGCGTTCAGCACGCCGGAGGCCTTCGCCGACTTCGCCGCCGCCCGCGGCCCGGGCCTGCTGCCGCCCGAGCGGCTGGCCGCCGTCGCCGACCGGTTGACCGCCCTGCTCGGCCCGGAGCGCGCCGCTGGGCCCGCCACCGGACCGGACGCCCTGCCGAACCGCCCCCGCCGACCGAGGAGCTGAACCCGCGATGAGTGCCGCAGCCGAGAACGCGCCGGGCGAGGCCAGGGTCATCCCGATCGAGTCCGCCCCCAGCTGGACCTCACCCGAGGGGCCGAAACCGGCCGACCGGCTCGCCGAGGCCGTCGGCGGGGCGCTGTCCGGGCCGCTCGGCCAGGCCGCCACCCGGCTGTTCGGCAAGGGCTGGGAGGGCCGCGCCGCCGAGGGGCTGGCCTTCCTGCGCCGCCGGGTGACCGGCGACTACGAGGTGGACGAGTTCGGCTTCGACCGGGAGCTCACCGAGGAGGTGCTGCTCTCGCTGCTGCGTCCGCTGGCCGAGAAGTACTTCCGGATCGACGTCCAGGGCGTGGAGAACATCCCGGCCGAGGGCGGTGCGCTGGTCGTCGCCAACCACTCCGGGACGATCCCGCTGGACGCCCTGATGACCCAGGTGGTCATCCACGACCACCACCCCGCCCGGCGGCACCTGCGGATGCTCGCCGCCGATCTGGTCTTCGTACTGCCCGGCATCAACGAGCTGGCCCGCAAGGCCGGCCACACGCTGGCCTGCAACGAGGACGCCCAGGCCCTGCTGGAGCGCGGCGAGGTGGTCGGGGTCTGGCCGGAGGGCTTCAAGGGGATCGGCAAGCCGTTCTCCGAGCGCTACAAGCTCCAGAGGTTCGGCCGCGGCGGTTTCGTCGCCTCCGCGCTGCGGGCGCGGGTGCCGATCGTGCCCTGCTCGATCGTCGGCGCCGAGGAGACCTACCCGATGATCGGCAACGTGAAGACGCTGGCCCGGCTGCTGGGCCTGCCGTACGTGCCGATCACCCCGACCTTCCCCTGGCTGGGCCCGCTCGGGATGCTGCCGCTGCCGACCAAGTGGACGATCCGCTTCGGCGAGCCGATCGCCACCGACGCCTACCCGGCGGAGGCGGCGGACGACCCGATGCTGGTCTTCGACCTGGCCGACGAGGTGCGCGAGACCATCCAGCACAGCCTCTACCAGCTGCTGGTGCAGCGGCGCTCGGTGTTCTTCTGACGGACCCCCGCCGATGACGGACGCCCGCCGAGCGGCGCCGCCCGGACCGGCCCCGGACACGGCGAGGGCCCGGCGGATATCGCACTCCGCCGGGCCCCCACCGCCCTGCTGTCAGCCGCCCAGGATCCGTAGACCGGGCAGCAGGTCGGGGAGCAGCGGCGGCACCTCGACGCCCTGCGGCTGGGCGGCGTTCGGGGCGCTGGGCGCGGCCTGCTGCGGCGCCTGCGGCGGGGCCGCGTCGGCGCTCGGTGAGGGCCTGGTGCCGGTGAGGCCGTTGGTGAGGCCGCCGACCAGGCCGTTGACGGCGTCCGGGGCGCTGCTGGGCAGGGTGTCCGGCAGGACGCCGCCCTTGCCGCCGTTGCCGGAGGCGCCGGAGCCGGGGTAGGCCGGGGGGTGCTCGGTGGCGCCGGGGCGGTTGCCGGCGGCGCCGGAGCCCGGGGCTCCGGCGCCGGCCGTGGTGCCGGAACCGGCCGCCGGGGAGCCGGCCGGGGAACCGCCGGTCGAGTGGGCCGAGCCGTCGCCCGCTCCGGTGCCGGTCGCGCCGCCGCCCTGGGCGGGGGGCAGGACCAGGCGCAGGGGCGCGACGTCCTCGCTTATGTCGTCGAAGAGCCGGTTCACCAGGTCGGCCTGCCGGGTGAGCTGGACGGGCAGCTTGCCCTGCAGCTCGCTCCACCGGCCGTCCTCGTCGTGGGCGAAGCCGGCCAGGGCCCGCATCGGGTCGAGGGAGCCGTTGCTGCGGTAGACCGAGCGCAGCAGTTCGCGGCCCTTGAGGGCGTCGGCGTGCATGTCGTCCAGGGCGCGGCGGACCTGTTCGACGGTGGCCGGGCTGAGGGCGCCGGCCGGGCCGGCGCGGCCGACCAGCGTCTTGGCCTCGCCGAGCCGGGTGGCCGCGTTGTCGAGCAGCAGTTCGCCGCGTTCGGAGTCGGAGCCCGCGAGGTCGAGCCGGAGCCCTTCCAGCCCGCGTTTGAGGCCGTACAGCGTGTCCCCGGGGAGGGCGTTGGAGCTGGCCGCGGCGGCGCCGGCCAGGCTGCCGACGGCGAGCCCGGCGACCAGCCCGCCGATCGCGAACCGTCGGCTCCAGCGGCCGCGCGGCGCCGTCCGGATCGCCCGGTGGCGGCGCTGGCGGGGCACCGCGGTGCCCGTCCCGCCGGCGAAGGCCTGCTCGAACGCGGCCATCAGCTGGGCGCGTTGGACCGTGCGGACCTCCCGGTCCAGCACCGGCCCGGGCAGCGCCCCCAGCGCATCGGTCAGACCGACCAGTTCGGCCATCGCGACCGGACCGGCGCCGGTGACAGCGGCGCTGTCCGATTCGGTGTTGGCCGCAGCGCGTTGCTCCGCCTGGTGGGCCTCCAGCGCCTCGGCGAAGGCCTTCGCCCGCCGGTGCTCAAGCACGTTTGCCGTCACGGGCCACACCTCCCTTCGTCGTTGTCGACACCCCGGCCTGCCGGACGGTTGCCCCGGCTGGCCAAAGCCACTCCATCGGGTGATAGGCCGCAATTCGACTTGACCGTACGCCTGGTGGGGGCTTGCACGCTGGAAAACGAGCGGTGCGGGCGGTCGGTTACGCACGGCTGATCATCGGATCGACCGTTCACCCTGACGTGTCGGCCGGGCGCGAACGATGACGGCCCGGTAGGGCGTATGGCGCCGGTGCCGTCCGCGGCGCGGCTCATCGCGCGTCGGGCGGGAGCAACCGGGCCAGGGTGCGGACGGCGCGGTACTGGAGGGTCTTGATGGCGCCCTCGTTCTTGCCCATGATCCGGGCCGTCTCGGCCACCGAGAGCCCCTGCAGGAAGCGCAGGGTGACGCACTCCTGCTGCTGCGGGTTGAGCCGGCGCACCGCGTCCAGCAGGGCGGCGTTGGAGAGCGACTCCAGCACCGACTCCTCCGGGCTGCGCTCGCACTCGTTGGAGTCGAGCATCTCGCCGGTGGTGACCTCCAGCCGGAAGCGGCTGGACTTGAAGTGGTCGGCGACCAGGTTGCGGGCGATGGTGACCAGCCAGGCGCCGAAGTCCCGGCCCTGCCAGGTGAAGGTGCCGATCCGGCGCAGGGCGCGCAGGAAGGTCTCGCTGGTGAGGTCCTCGGCGGTGGCCCGGCTGCCGACCCGGTAGTAGATGTACCGGTAGACGGTGTCCGCGTAGTGGTCGTAGAGCCGGCCGAAGGCCTCGCTCTCACCGGCCTGGGCCCGCTCGACCAGCTCCATGATCGGGTTGTGCTCGGTCTCGTAGCCGGGGCTGGGCGCGGTCCGGGTGCGGCCCCGGCCGGTGCCCGCGCTGCCGGTGCGGCCGCGTGAGCCGGTGCCGGCCGAGCCGGCGGCAGTGGTGCGCAGCGCCGGGCCGGATGTCGCGGGCTGGCCGAACGATCCGCCGGCGAGCGCCGGTTGGGGCGAGGTGGGGAGCTGGGTGCGGAGCAGGGTGCGCAACAGGTCCAGGCCGGTGGAGATCTGCCGCTCGACGGTCGGCCGGCCGCGCAGGCCGATGCGGGGGCGCAGGGGCGCGGACGACGGGCGGGAGGGTGCAGGCGCGTCGTTCCGGACGGGTGGGTACACGGGACTCCCAGAGGCAGAACTGTGGACGGATCACCTCCGCCTGCGCGGAGAGCACCCCCGCGGCGTCCGTTCGAGCGGGACGCGTGGTGGCGTGCATCCAGGAGAGAATAACGCTTTGTGCAATGACAGCTACACCGTGTGGTCGAAGTGGTCGTTTGGGATCCATTTGTTGTGCATATTCGGCTGATACCGACCGGAGCTGTCATCGTTCATCCGGCTCAACGTGATCGAACGGGCGCCCAGGGTGACCAATTCGGCGGCCTGGGGGGCGGTTTCCCAGCCTTGGGGCTCGGCAATCCCCGACTTTCCCGGACTGGCGAACGATCAGAACCGGTCTCCCGGCGACAGATTCGCGCAGGCGGCCCGGACTGCCGTGCGGTGCGGGGGAGTTCGCCCGTAAGAGGGGCCAGGTCAGAGGCCGTGTTGACGCCCGCTCACTCGTCAGGGCGAGCCCGCCCGGGCGGCCCCCGGGCGGCCCCCAGGCGGCCTTCGGGCGGTCTCAGCCGCGCCGTCGCCGTCGGTTCAGCGCCACCCCGGCCGCCGTCGCGCCGGCCAGCACCCCGAGCGCGGCCGCCGCCGGCAGCCCCACCCGGGCCGCCTTGCGCCCGGTCCGGAAGTCCCGCACCCGCCACCCCTGGGCGCGGGCGTGGCGCCGCAGCGCGCCGTCCGGGTTCACCACGTACGGGTGGCCGACCAGCGAGAGCATCGGGATGTCGTTGGCCGAGTCGCTGTAGGCGGCGCAGCGGTCGAGGTCGAGGCGCTCGCGCCGGGCCAGCGCGCGGACGGCGGCGGCCTTGGCCGGACCGTGCAGCAGGTCGCCGACCAGCCGGCCGGTGTAGTGGCCGTCCGTGGCCTCGGCGACGGTGCCCAGCGCGCCGGTCATGCCGAGCCGCCGGGCGATGATCCGGGCCACCTCCAGCGGGGCGGCGGTGACCAGCCAGACCCGCTGGCCGGCGTCCAGGTGCATCTGGACCAGGGCGCGGGTGCCGGGCCAGATCTTGTCCGCCACGACGTCCTCGAAGATCTCCTCGCAGATCGCCTCCAGGTCGGCGGTGGGCTTGCCGGCCACGATGCCGAGGGCGGACTGCTTGGCGTCCGAGATGTGCTCCGGGTCCTCGGCGCCGTGCAGCCGGAACCAGGCCTGCTGCCAGGCGAAGCGGGCGACGTCGCGGCGGGTGAGGAAGCCGCGGCGGTAGAGGCCGACGCCGAGGTAGAAGATCGCGGCGCCGCGCAGGATGGTGTTGTCGCAGTCGAAGAAGGCGGCGGCGTGGGGGTCGTCCTGGTCCGGGGTGTGGTTCCCGGCCGGGGCCTTGGGGGCCTTGCCGGACTTGCCCGCGGCCGGCGCTTTTGTCCCGGCGCCGTCCGTTCCGGCGTCGCCCTCCGGCCCCGGGGC
The DNA here is from genome assembly GCF_053598615.1 of Kitasatospora sp. NPDC001095. Classification (NCBI taxonomy): domain Bacteria; kingdom Bacillati; phylum Actinomycetota; class Actinomycetes; order Kitasatosporales; family Streptomycetaceae; genus Kitasatospora; species Kitasatospora sp. NPDC001095. The sequence continues at coordinate 77,993 of NZ_JBSFKQ010000024.1, forward strand.
GGGTGCCGGCCCGGGCTCGGCCCGCAGCGCGGCCTCGGCCGCCTCGGCCGCGGCTTCGCCGGCCAGGGCGCTCCGCTCGCTGCTGGAACGCCTTGCCTGGGTGAGCCTTCTGAGCACGGCCATGTCATCGAGGATAGCCAGCCGGCCGCCTGGCGGCCGTGACGGAGCCGTGCCCGCGAGGTGAACAGCTCCCCCGGGTGCCGGCGCCCGGAGAGGGTGGGCGCGATGGCGGAGAATGGGGCGGTGAGCCCACTGCTGCGACGTAAGAGCCCCCGGCCCGCGGACCGGACCGTGACCCTGGTCGGCAAGCCCGGCTGCCACCTGTGCGACGAGGCGCGCGAGGTGATCCTCCGGGTGACGGGGGAGCTGGGCGCGTCCTTCGAGGAGCGGGACATCACCCAGGACGAGGAGCTGTTCCGCCGCTACTGGGAGCAGATTCCGGTCACCCTGATCGACGGCCGCCAGCACGACTTCTGGCGGGTCGACGAGCGCCGGCTGCGCAGCGCGCTGGGCGGCTGAGCGGCTTCTGACCCGGCGTTCGTCCGTACACCGACCCCGCCGAACGGCGGGGTCGGTTCGCCGAATCGTTGCCGAAGACACGCCGTTCCGGCCTGGGGTGGGGCGGGTTGGTCGGCTTACGATCGAACGCGTTTGCGCCCGTGGGGGGCTGAGCACACGAGGAGTGCGCCATGCTTCCCGGCCCTGTCCCAGGCACGCCCGGAGTCCCGTCCGGGAGCCCCCGGGGCTTCGCCGTGGTGGACGTGGAGGCGACCGGCCGCAGCCCGTGGCGGCACCGGGTGGTCGAGGTCGCGGTGGTGCTGCTCGACGAGCGGCTGCGCCCCGAGGGGGAGTTCGCCACCCTGCTGGATCCGCTGGGCCCGGTCGGCCCGACCCATGTGCACCGGATACGGCAGTGCGACGTCGAGGGCGCCCCGCGCTTCCGCGAGATCGCCCCGCGGCTGCTGGAGCTGCTGGCCGGCCGGGTGCTGGTCGGCCACCACGTCAGCTGTGACCACGCCTTCCTCGATCGCGAGTTCGCCCGGATCGGGGTGCCGCTGCCGCCCGTCCCGCTGCTGTGCACGATGCGGCTGGCCCGCGCCCACCTGCCCCAGGCCCGCGGCCACGGCCTGGCGGCCTGCGCGGAGGCGGCCGGCCTCGGCTGGTACCCGGCGCACACCGCGCTGGGCGACGCCCGGGTGACCGCCGAGCTGCTGCTGCACTGCCTGGACGCGCCGTCCTGCCCGCCGGACGACTGGACCGGCCCGCTGCGCGAGGCCGCCCGGGTGCCCTGGCCCCGGCTGGGACGGGCCCGCTCCCGCCCGTCCGCGGCCGCCGTCCCGCTGCTGCGCCGGGAGGCTCCGTACGGCCCCTGGCTGCCGGATTCCGAGGCCCCGGAGGTGCTGCTGACCCACTCCGGTGCTATGGGTTCGATGGCGTGATGCGCATCACTGTGCGGGGACAAAACGGACACCATCTTTGTGCACACGTTCACAAACGCATAGCCTGGCTGCCAAAGCCCAGCTTCACCCACAGGAGCACCGTGGCAATCGGCCGATCACCACAGAGCAGTTCGCAGACGCCCGACCAGGGCGCCGCGCGCCGACCCTCGCGTGCCCGGGGCATCCCGGAGGCGACGGTCGCCCGCCTGCCCCTCTATCTGCGGGCCCTCACCGCGCTCTCCGAGCGCTCGGTGCCGACCGTCTCCTCCGAGGAGCTGGCCGCCGCGGCCGGTGTGAACTCGGCCAAGCTGCGCAAGGACTTCTCCTACCTCGGCTCCTACGGCACCCGCGGCGTCGGCTACGACGTCGAGTACCTCGTCTACCAGATCTCCCGCGAGCTGGGCCTGACCCAGGACTGGCCGGTCGTCATCGTCGGCATCGGGAACCTCGGCCACGCGCTCGCCAACTACGGCGGGTTCGCCTCCCGCGGTTTCCGGGTGGCCGCCCTGTTGGACGCCGATCCCCACGTGGTCGGTTCCACCGCGGCCGGACTTCCGGTGCGGCACATGGACGAGCTGGAGTCGATCGTCGAGAGCCAGCACGTCTCCATCGGCGTGATCACCACCCCGCCCGGCGCCGCCCAGCAGGTGTGCGACCGGCTGGTGGAGGCCGGCGTCACCAGCATCCTGAACTTCGCCCCGACCGTGCTGACCGTTCCGGACGGCGTGGACGTGCGCAAGGTGGACCTCTCCATCGAGCTCCAGATCCTCGCCTTCCACGAGCAGCGCAAGGCCGGCGAGGAGCCGGACGACCGCGCCGAGTCGGTGCTGGACCGCGCCCCCGGTCCGGTCCGGGCGGCCGCCGCCAAGCTGCGCCGTGCGGCCGGCGGCAGCGGCAAGGCCCGGGGCGCCGTCGAGTCGACGGCCAAGGACCAGGCCGAGCAGGCCAAGGGAAAGTCCGCCAAGGGCGGCGACGGGGATCTCTCCGCGGTGATGCCCGCATGAACACCGAGAGCTGTGGGGGGCGGGCATGAGCCTTCTCGTCGTAGGGCTGAGCCATCGCACGGCCCCGGTCGGGGTGCTGGAGCGCGCCGCGCTGACGGGTGACGTACCGACCCGGCTGCTGCACGACGCGGCCGCCACCGCGACGGTGGGCGAGGCCGCGCTGCTGAACACCTGCAACCGGATCGAGCTGTACGCGGACGTGGACAAGTTCCACGCCGGCGTCGCCGAGCTGTCACTGCTGCTGGCCCACCACAGCGGGGTGGACCTGGAGGAGCTGACCTCCCACCTGTACGTCCACTACGAGGACCGCGCCGTCCACCACCTGTTCTCGGTGGCCTGCGGTCTGGACTCCATGGTGGTCGGCGAGGGCCAGATCCTCGGCCAGCTGCGCGACGCGCTGGCCAAGGCCCAGGAGGAGCACACCGCCGGGCGCGGCCTGAACGAGCTGTTCCAGCAGGCGCTGCGGGTCGGCAAGCGGGCGCACAGCGAGACCGGTATCGACAAGGCCGGCCAGTCGCTGGTCACCTTCGGCCTGGAGCAGGTCGCGGCTGGCGCGGGCGAGATCGCCGGCAAGCGCGCGCTGGTGGTCGGCGCCGGATCGATGAGTTCGCTGGCCGCCGCCACCCTGGTCCGCTCCGGCGTGACCGACCTGCTGATCGCCAACCGGACCCCGGCCCGCGCCGAGCGGCTGGTCGAGATCCTCGGCCCGGACGTGGCCCGGGTCCTGGACCTCGCCAAGGTGCCGGAGGCGCTCGCCGACGTGGACCTGGTGATCTCCTGCACCGGCGCGGCCGGCGTGGTGATCAGGGCCGAGGACGTGGCCGCCGCGGTCGCCTCCCGCCGCTCGCCCGAGCCGCTCGCCCTGCTCGACCTGGCCATGCCGCGCGACGTCGACCACACCGTGCACGAGCTGCCCGGCGCCCTGCTGGTCGACCTGGAGAGCCTCTCCCACGCACACGCCGCCAGCCCCGGCGCCGGCGACGTCGACCAGGTCACCCGGATCGTCTCCGACGAGGTGACCGCCTTCGGCGCCGCCCAGCGGGCCGCCCGGATCGCGCCGACCGTGGTCGCGCTGCGCTCGATGGCCTCCGACGTGGTCGCCGCCGAGCTGGGCCGGCTGGACTCCCGGCTGCCCGACCTGGACGAGCGCTCGCGCGCCGAGATCACCCAGACCGTCCGCCGCGTCGTCGACAAGCTGCTGCACGCCCCGACCGTCCGGGTGAAGCAGCTGGCCGCCGAGCCCGGCGGCGCCTCCTACGCGGAGGCGCTGCGGGAACTGTTCGACCTCGACCCGGCGGCCGTGCACGCCGTGTCGGGCACGCCCGTCGGCGGCGCGCCCCAGCCCTCGGCCGGGGGCACCAGATGAACCGTCAGCCATCCCACGAGTACCACCGGGACGATCACCTCATGAATGGTCAACCGATCACGGAGCAGCCCTCGGCCACCGCGGCCCTGCGGCTCGGCACCCGGCGCAGCGCCCTCGCCATGGCGCAGTCGGGCATGGTGGCCCGCGAGGTGACCAGGGTCACCGGGCGCCCCGTCGAGCTGGTCGAGATCACCACCTACGGCGACACCTCCCGGGAGTCGCTGGCGCAGATCGGCGGCACCGGGGTGTTCGTCTCCGCGCTGCGCGACGCGCTGCTGGAGGGCCGGATCGACTTCGCCGTGCACTCGCTCAAGGACCTGCCCACCGCCGCCCCCGAGGGCCTGGCGCTGGCCGCCGTCCCCGAGCGGGAGGACGTCCGGGACGCCCTGGTCGCGGTCGAGGGCCTGGCACTGGACGAGCTGGTGGAGAAGCTGGCCGGCGCCGGCCGTCCGGCCCGGATCGGCACCGGCTCGCCCCGCCGGATGGCGCAGCTGAACGCCTGGGCCGCCGCCCGCGGCGTCCAGCTGGAGACCGTCGCGATCCGCGGCAACGTGGACACCCGGATCGGCTTCGTGACCAACGGCGAGCTGGACGCGGTGGTGCTGGCCACGGCCGGCCTGAACCGGCTCGGCCGCAGCGCCGAGATATCCCAGCACCTCGACACCGAGGTGATGATCCCGGCTCCCGGCCAGGGCGCGCTCGCGATCGAGTGCACCGCCGCCGACACCGCGCTGACCGCCGCGCTCGCGGCGCTGGACCACGCCCCCACCCGGGTCGCCGTGGCCGCCGAGCGCGCCCTGCTGGCCACCCTGGAGGCCGGCTGCTCGGCACCGGTGGCCGCGCTGGCCACCTGGGGCCGGGAGAACGAACTGCGGCTGGACGGCGTGGTCGGCGACCCCGACGGAACCGCCCTGCTGAAGATGTCCGCCAACGGTCCGATCGTCCTCGACGAGAACGCCGAGCAGCAGGCGGCGGCCCTCGGCCGCGCGCTGGCTGACCGGCTGCTCGCCGCGGGCGCGGCCGCCCTGATGGGGGAGCGAGCCCGATGAGCCCCACCGCCGCCACCGACGCCCTGTTCCCGGCGGGACAGCCCGCCACCGGACGGTGCACCTTCCTGGGCGCGGGCCCCGGGGACCCGGGCCTGCTGACCCTGCGCGCGGTCGAGGTGCTGTCCACCGCCGACGTGCTGGTCGCGGACCCGCTGACCGCCGCCGCCGTGCGCAGCCACTGTCCGGCCGGCGTGCTGGTGCACACCCCGGTCGCCGAGGGCGCCGACTTCGACCTGGCCAAGCTGGTCGCCGAGGCCGTCCGCTCCGGCAAGCACGTGGTCCGCACCGTCGACGGCGACCCCGGTCTGGACGGCTGCGCCGCCGAGGAGATGCTCAGCTGCGCGGGCGACGGGATCCCGTTCGAGGTGATCCCGGGCGTCGCCCAGTCGGTCGGCGTCCCGGCGTACGCGGGCGTCCCGCTGCGGGCCGGCTCCGGCACCGACGTGCGCTTCGTGGACGGCGCCGCGCTGCTGGCCGGCGGCCCGGTGGACCTGGGGGTGCCGGAGACCACCCTGGTGGTCCGCACCACCCTGGGCCAGCTGCCCGCCACCGCCGCGGCCCTGGTCGCGGGCGGCCGCAAGCCGGAGTCGGCGCTGAGCGCCACGCTCTCCGGCACCACCACCCGCCAGCGGACCTTCACCTCCACGCTGTCCGGCATCGCGGCCGACCTGAAGGCCGCCCGGGTGCTGCCCTCGCCGGTCTCCGCCCCGGTCGACCCGGCCACCTCGGTGATAGCCGTGGTGGGCGAGCAGGTCGCCCACCGGGCCTCGCACTCGTGGTTCGAGACCAAGCCGCTGTTCGGCTGGAACGTCCTCGTGCCGCGCACCAAGGAGCAGGCCACCGGCCTGTCGGAGCAGCTGCGCTCGTACGGCGCGGTGCCGCAGGAGGTGCCGACCATCGCGGTCGAGCCGCCGCGCACCCCGCAGCAGATGGAGCGGGCCATCAAGGGCCTGGTCACCGGCCGCTACGAGTGGATCGCCTTCACCTCGGTGAACGCGGTGCGCGCCGTCCGGGAGAAGTTCGAGGAGTACGGCCTGGACGCCCGCGCGTTCGCCGGGATCAAGGTCGCGGCGGTCGGCGAGACCACCGCGCAGGCGCTGGTGGACTTCGGCGTGAAGCCGGACCTGGTGCCCTCCGGCGAGCAGTCCGCGGCCGGTCTGCTGGAGGACTGGCCGCCGTACGACCCGGTCTTCGACCCGATCGACCGGGTGCTGCTGCCGCGCGCCGACATCGCCACCGAGACCCTGGTGGCCGGCCTGGTCGAGCTGGGCTGGGAGGTCGACGACGTGACGGCGTACCGGACGGTGCGCGCCTCGCCGCCGCCGGCCGAGACCCGCGAGGCGATCAAGGGCGGCGGCTTCGACGCGGTGCTGTTCACCTCGTCCTCGACCGTCCGGAACCTGGTCGGCATCGCGGGCAAGCCGCACAACGTCACCGTCATCGCCTGCATCGGCCCGGCCACCGCCAAGACCGCCGAGGAGCACGGCCTGCGGGTCGACGTGATGGCCCCGGCGCCGTCGGCGGCCGCGCTGGCCCAGGCGCTGGCAGACTTCGGGGCCAAGCGGCGCGACACCGCGACGGCCGCCGGTGAGCCGGTCTACCGGCCCAGCGAGCGCCGTCCCGGCTCCCGCCGCAAGGCCCGCTGACATCCCTCACAACCGGGGGCGGCCGACCGTCGCCCCCGGTACTGCACAACCGTTCGGAGAGAGAAGCCGTGTCCGCTGAATTCCCGTACGTACGCCCGCGCCGGCTGCGACAGAGCCCGGCGATGCGCCGCCTGGTGGCCGAGACCCGGCTGCACCCGGCGGAGCTGATCCTGCCGCTCTTCGTCCGCGAGGGCGTCAGCGAGCCCGTCCCGGTGACCTCGATGCCGGGCGTGGTCCAGCACACCCGCGACACCCTGCGCAAGGCCGCGGTGGAGGCGGCCGAGGCGGGCCTGGGCGGCCTCATGCTGTTCGGCGTCCCCGAGGTGCAGGACGCGATCGGCAGCGAGGGCACCAACCCGGACGGCATCCTCCAGCAGGCGATCCGGGACGTGGTCTCCGAGGTCGGCGACTCCCTGGTGATCATGTCGGACCTCTGCCTGGACGAGTACACCGACCACGGCCACTGCGGCGTGCTGGCCGCCGACGGCAGCGTCGACAACGACGCCACCCTGGAGCGCTACGCCGAGATGGCCCGGGTGCAGGCCGACGCCGGCGTCCACCTGGTCGGCCCGTCCGGCATGATGGACGGCCAGATCGGCGTGATCCGGCGGGCGCTGGACGAGGCCGGGCACCAGGACGTGGGCGTCCTCGCCTACACCGCCAAGTACGCCTCGGCCTTCTTCGGCCCGTTCCGTGAGGCCGTCGGCTCCTCGCTCAAGGGCGACCGCAAGGCCTACCAGCAGGACCCGGCCAACGCCCGCGAGTCGCTGCGCGAGCTGGCGCAGGACATCGCCGAGGGCGCGGACATGGTGATGGTCAAGCCGGCCATGTCCTACCTGGACATCGTGCGCCAGATCGCCGACGCCTCCCCGGTGCCGGTCTCCGCGTACCAGGTGTCCGGCGAGTACGCGATGGTCGAGGCGGCCGCCGCGAACGGCTGGATCGACCGGGATCGGATGATCATGGAGACGCTCACCTCGATCCGCCGCGCGGGCGCCGAGCAGATCCTCACCTACTGGGCCCTCGAAGCCGCCGCGATGCTGAAGTAGCGGACCGCGTACGACGGAAGGCCGGGCCGCCCCCGTGGGGGAGCGGCCCGGCCTTCCGGGTCTCCGGCCGGATGCCGGCGTCGCCTAGATGCCGACGTCTCCGGCGTGCGCGAAGCCGACGCCGCCGCCGACCAGGTCGGTCGCGGTGGCGGCGCCGCCACCGAAGCCCCCGGCGGCGGTGTCCCCGGCGTGGGCGAGGCCGAAGGCCTCTCCGGCCAGGAACGGCTGGTCGGCGGAGGCGACGAACTCGCCGCCGCCGGCGACGCCGACGTGGGCGAAGGCCGGGGTGGCGGCACCCGCGAGCGCCAGAGCGGCGGCGGCGGTCAGGGCGGCCTTGGCCAGCTTGCTCTTCATGGAACTGCCCTCTCTCTCGAAGCGCCCCGCGGGCGCTCTGACACGTGATCACAACCGGCGGTCCTGATCGGCGATCTACGCGCCGGACCGGACCGCGCTCACCCGTCCGGACCGCGCTGCCGCGCGGCCGGCCGGACACCTCGTCCGCACAGCCCGGAGGGCCCGGGGAGGTGTTCCTCCCCGGGCCCTCCGACCGTGCTGTGCCCCTTGATCAGCCGATCAGGTGCGAGACACCGCCGTCGCCCGAGGACTGGGTGTTCTGGCCGACGTCGCAGATCTGCTTCGGCTGGTTGTTCAGGATCGGGACCTCGATCGGCACCGCGACGCCGACGAGGGCGGCGACGGCCACGTTGTGGATCTCCGGCAGGCAGATGTTCGGGTTGTCCAGAACGTGGTTGTTCGGGCTGCCGTTGCCCATGGTGCCGGTGTGGTTGGTGCCGCCGTTGCCCTGGACGGAGGTGGCGGAGCCGTCCGAGTCGACGATGGCGGAGGCCGAGCCCGCGGACATCGCGAGCGCGGCGGCGGCCAGGCCGGCCGCGGTGAGGGTCTTCTTGATCATTTCCGGTTTTCCTCTCGAGGTGAATCGGGGAGCGATTCGTGGGGTGGATCAGAGGGGTGGTACAGGGAGAGCAGAGCGGGGAGCCGTCAGCCGATCAGGTGGGACACGCCGCCGTCGCCCTGGCTCTGGGTGCCCTGGCCGATGGTGCAGTACTGCTTGCCACCGGTGTTGGCGACCGGGACCTCGACCGGGACGGCCAGACCGGCCACGGCGACCGCGATGTTGTGGATCTCCGGCAGGCAGATGTTCGGGTTGTCCAGGAAGTGGAAGTTCGGGCTGTTGTTCCCGACCGTGCCGGTGAAGTTGGTGCCGCCGTTGCCCTCGATCGAGGCGGCGGCGCCGTCCGCGTCACCGATGGCGTAGGCCGGCGCGGCGGCACCGGCCAGCGCGGCGACGGCCAGGCCGGCGGCGGCGAAGGACTTCTGGATCATGGCGAGATCCCTCTCTGAAATGCTCTTTGGATTCCGTGCGTACAACGCTGAGAACGCTCAGACCCGGTCTGCAGTCACTGACGTCCAGATCAAAGAACGACGGCACGGAAGGTTACGGGGATTCTTGAAAAGAGTCCCGGAGGCGCGGCGGTGACGGGAATCCGGTCGGATTATTAACCCGAACCGGTTAACCGGTGCAATCCGTGCTCCCGCTCACTCGTTGAGCAGATCGATTTCCGGCTGCGACTCCCGCAGCCCTTCCAGTGATCTCCAGTACGGACAGCAGAACGGTGAAAAGCATGAAGTTCTCCAAGCGGGCCGGCGCGATGCTGCTGGCGGTCGGTGCCGGTGTGCTCGCCTCCCAGGGAGCGGCTTCCGCCGCCCCCGCCGGTCTCGACCAGGTCGGCGCGCTGGAGGACGCGCTGGCCACCCAGCAGGTCCCGGCCGACGTCCCGCTCGCCCCGCTGGGCAGCCACCTCACGGCCGGCATCCCGACCTCGCTGCTGATGCCGCCGGTGCCCGGGCCGACCACCAGCACCGGCGGCGCGCTGCTTCCGGAGCAGATCGTCCCCCAGCTGAGCACCGGCAAGGTCGGCCCGAGCGCCAACGCCGAGCTGCCGCTCCCGCTGGTCGACCAGGGCGCCGACCTCGGCAAGGTGCTGCTGGACGCTCCGGCCGCGCCGCTGCACGCCAAGACCCCCGGGCTCACCCTCGGCCAGCCGCTCGCCCTCGCCCAGGACGGCGCCGGCCAGCTCGCCGACGGCCGGCTGAAGCTGGACGAGATCGACCCCCGCCTGATCTCCGGCGCGGTACAGGTGGTCCCCGGGGCCAAGGCCAGCCTGGGCGGCGAGGACAGCCGGCTCTCCCTCACCGACACGGCGGGCGCCCTGGCCGGGACCGCCACCGTGATGACCGGAGGCGTGGTGGAGCAGACCGGCCTGACCGACCTCGCCGAGTCCTGACCGGCCCGCGGGCGTACGAGAGCCCGGCACCCCGACCGCGCGGCGGGACGCCGGGCTCTCGTACGCCCGGAGGGGGCTCAGCCCGGGAGGAGGCCGGTCAGCCCGCCGACCAGCGGGAGGTCCTTGACGCCGCCGCCGGCGCTCAGCGGGCCGGTCAGCGTCCCGGTGCCGATCTCGGGCAGGCCCTGGTCCGGCTGGAGGGCCGCGCCGTTGTTGAGGAAGTCGGCCGCGGAGTTCGCCCACGGGTCCAGCCGCAGGCTCTTGATCGGCGCGATGCCGTAGCCGAGGCCGGTGGTCGTCCCGTTCAGGGCCTGGCCGACGTCGGTCTTGGTCAGCGTGGCCTGGCCGGGGGCCGCCTGGTCGGGCGCGGTGGCGGCCTGCGCCGTGCCGGCGCCGAGCAGCACCGCGGCTCCCGCGGCGGCGGCCAGGGCGGCCGCGCTCTTCTTCGAAACCATCGTGATCACCCTTCGGTGGATCGGGGAGCCCGGACGGCTGTCCGGGGACGCCGAGCTGCCCCCCGGCCGATCGGTCGGGGGGCAGGACGGCCGGAACGCGTACCGGTCGGGGATCAGCAGTCGTCCGCGGGCGGCGGCAGCTCCACGTTGGCGCAGGCGTTGCCGAAGGCCGGGTTCAGCAGGCCGACGATGTCGATGCTGTTGCCGCACAGGTTGATCGGGACGTCGAGCGGCACCTGGATCTGGTTGCCGGAGATGACACCGGGGGAGCCGGCGGCGACGCCCTCGGCGGTCGAGTTGGCGGCGGCGGAGCCGGCCACGCCGAGCACCAGGCCGGCAGCGGCGGCGGAGAGGACGGCGGCCTTCTTCATGTTCTGCATGGGGGTTGATCTCCTCGATCACACGCGGGGGGAGCGTGCCGCGCCCCGGCGCTGCGGGGCGCGGCACGGGCTCGGGTGAATCGGCGGTCGCCGGTGCGGCGACCGCGGGCTCAGCCGATGTTGGCGCACTCGTTGCCGAACGCCGGGTTCAGCAGGGCGATGATGTCGATGGTGTTGCCGCACAGGTTGATCGGCAGGTGGATCGGCACCTGGATCTGGTTGCCCGAGAGCACGCCCGGGGAGCCGGCGGCGACGCCCTCGGCGCCCGCGCTGGCGAACGCGCCACCGGCGGCACCGACCACCAGGCCACTGGCGGCCAGGGACAGGGCCGCGGCCTTCTTGATGTTGCGCATGTATTCCTCCGATTTCGGCCCGACGGAAGGGGAATGTCGGGAGCCGGGCGAGCACGAATACTCACCCGAAGGCTTCAGGGATTGCCGTGATTGTCACTCGGTCGGCGCACGTCGGCGTGTTTCGCCCATGGCTCGGGCGCGGCCGCGGCTGCGCGGTCGCATTGCCTCTCGAAACGATTCCCGCACGGCCGGGAAAGGTTCGGAGAAAGACGCGACCAGATGGAATTCCGGTCGGGCGTTCCGGCACGGGTTGCCGGACGCCGGGTTTGGGAGGCCCGCCGCGTGGGGGCCGGTGGAGACCGGGTTCCGTCAGGGAGAACGAGGCGCCGCCCGAGGGGAAACGGTCCGATCCGTCCATCACCCGAATGCCGCTGCCGGCGACGCGATTGCTCCGGATGGGTGACAGTGCGGGGCCCGTCGCAACCGGTCCCGTGGGGTCTCGTTCTAGATGTCGCACTCCCCGTGCATATCTGTCGAACAGTCAGGAGGCTCGTATGAGCATCAAGAAGACCGCCGCCGTCGGCGCGGCCGTGGTGGGCATCGTGGCCACCGGCGCCGGCACCGCGATGGCCAGCTCCGGCGCCCAGGGCGTCGCCGCCGGTTCCCCCGGTGTCGTTTCGGGCAACCAGATCCAGGTCCCGGTGCACCTCCCGGTGAACGTCTGCGGCAACACCATCGACATCGTCGGCCTGCTGAACCCGGCGTTCGGCAACAAGTGCGCGAACGTGGGCTGATCCCGCACACCCGGTTCGGCCGGTGCGAGCCGCCGTTCCGTGCTTCCCTCCTGGGGCGCGGGACGGCGGCTCTTCGCTTGCCGGGAATCCGGCGCTCCGTCAGTTCCCGGCGATGTCACGAGTCTTGTTGTGTTACTTGTCAGTTCCTAGAATGCGAGACCTGCTCACCTTTCCTGCTCCTCTCTTGCTCCGCACCGCTCGGCTCCCCGCCAGGGCGGTCCCCCCACCCCGCAAGGAGTCGCGTGTGACCAGGTCCCCACTGTCGGCGGCGCGGCGAACGCGCACGGGCGCGTCCCGGTGCGCCGCGCTGCTCGCCACCGGAGCCCTCCTCGCCACCCTCGGCCTGGCCGGCGCCCCCGCCGCCCTGGCCGACCCCGCCCCGGCCGCGCCCGCGGCCACCCGTCCGGCCGCGATCGTCGCCCTCGGCGACAGCGCCATCTCCGGAGAGGGCGCCGGCACCGACACCAACGACGGCTACTTCCCGGAGACGGACAGCCCCACCAACTACTGCCACCGCCACCCCAAGTCGGAGATCTTCGTCACCGACATCCCCGGGGTCACCCCGATCGACCTCGCCTGCTCCGGCGCCCAGACCGGCGACCTGGTGAGCGACCCGGAGCTGGCGAAGATCACCGGCCCCGGCAGCGGCGACTTCGGCGAGCCCAAGCAGGACGTCAAGCTGGCCGACACGGCGGCGAAGTACGACGTCAAGATGGTCGTCGTCACCATCGGCGCCAACGACGACTTCGACTTCAGCGGCATCATGATGCACTGCCTGGCGCGGTACTTCCCGATCCCCAAGGACCAGGGCTGCCGGGACACCATCGGCAGTGACGAGATCCGCCGTCGCGCCAAGGGCGTCCAGCCCAAGGTGGTCGCGGCGCTCCAGAACATCCGTCAGACCATGCGCAGGGCCGGCTACGCCGACTCCTCGTACCAGCTGGTCTACCAGTCGTACTTCAACCCGATCACCCCGGACATCCGGCGCAACGACTACGTCGGCAAAGTCGCCGACGGCTGCCCGGCCTTCCCCGAGGACCTCGCCTGGGGCCACAACTGGGTGGTGCCGACCCTCAGCGACGCGCTGCGTGGCGCGGCCGAGCAGGTGCCCGGCGTCCGCTACCTGGACCAGCGGCGGGTCGCCTTCGGGCACGAGGTCTGCGCGGAGTGGACGAGCTCCCCGTACGAGTACACCAACGGGGACGTCATCAACCTCTCCGAGTGGGTGCGCAACGGCTGCGACTCGCAGATCGGCATCCCCGGGCTGTGCATGAACATGGTCCGCCAGTCGTACCACCTGCGGGTGGCCGGCTACCGCGGTGAGGGCGTCTGCCTCGGCCAGTTCTACTCCCGGCCCGAGCTGGCGCAGGCGTACTGCACGCTCAACCAGCAGAACGCCACCTCGATCCAGCCGCTCAGTCCGGGCCGGCCGTTCGGCGACGTTCCCGAGGACGGCTCCTGGTACCAGCTGACCAACGCGGCCACCGGCAACGCGCTCGACCTCACCGGCGGCGGCAGCTACGGCGACTCCACCAACGGGCGGGCCGCGATCAGCTACCCGGCCACCGGCGGGCTCAACCAGTCCTTCGTCCTGGAGGCCAAGGCCGGCGGCAGCTACGAGGTCGACTTCAGCGGCAACCGCGACATGTGCCTGGACGCCAACGCCGCCTCCACCGCCCCCGGCACCCGGATCCAGCAGTGGAGCTGCAACGGTGGCGGCAACCAGCGCTGGGTGTTCAAGCCGGCCGGCGACGGCCGCTACAAGATCGCCGACTCCCAGGACCAGAGCAAGGTCCTGGCCGTCGGCAGCACCCTCGACGCCAAGGGCAACCCCTACGTCGAGCTCGCCACCGACACCGGCGCCGCCGGCCAGCTCTGGCAGCTCACCAAGCTCGGCATCGTCTACGTCCACGGCTGATCCAACCGGGGATCCTTCGGGCCGCCGCCGTCCCCGCCCGGGGCGGCGGCGGCCTCGTTCCCGCCCGGGTCCGGGGCGCCAGGGGGTTCCCGGTTCGGAGGCGTGCCGTAGGCTCACGGGAAAATCGTTGCGCCGGAGCCGCGCGGACCACGAGCGGGGCGGGGAGTACCCAGACCAGATGAGCACGGCATCGAGCACCGAGTCGTCCAGCACCCAGCCCGACGTGCCCGAGACGGCGTCCGAGACGGCGCGCGCGGAGGCCTCCGAGGAGCGCGCGGGCCGGGCGCCCGGGCGGTTCGGGGCACTGGTGGACCGCTTCGCGCCCGCGCTGGGCGCGTACGCGGTGGTCAAGGCCATCGGCCTGACCGTCTTCATGCTGCTGCTCTCGCACACCGGCGACTACCTGAAGAAGCAGCCGGGCCGCGGCGGCGGCGCCAACGCCTGGGACGTCCTGGGCACCTGGGACGGCGTCTGGTACCAGCGGATCGCCGAGAACGGGTACGACCCGCAGCTGATCCCGCTGCACGGCTTCCCGCTGGCCACCTACTACGAGAACTCCGCCGCCTTCTTCCCGCTCTACCCCTGGCTGATGCGGCTGGTCGGAGCCGTCACCGGGCTCGGCCCGTACGGCTCCGGGATCGTGGTCTCGGTGCTCGCCTCACTGGTGGCCGCGGCCGGGATCTTCGCGGTCGCCGAGCGGCTCGGCGGCCGCCGGGCGGGCGTGATCGCCGCGGTGCTCTGGGGCCTGTTCCCGGGCTCCGGCGTGGAGTGGGCGGTCTACTCGGACTCGCTGTTCGTGGCGCTGTCCGCCTGGGCCTGCTACTGCGTGATGACCCGCCGCTGGCTCGCGGCCGGCCTGCTGGCGCTGGCGGCGGGCCTCAACCGGCCGACCGCCGCCGCGCTGATCGCCGCCGTCTCGATCGCCGCGCTGGTCGCGCTGGTCCGCCGCACCGACGGGGTGGCCCGCCCGCTGACCGCGATGCTGATCACCCCCTGGGGCCTGATCGGCTACATCGCCTGGGTCGGCTGGCGGATGGGCGACTGGGGCGGCTACTTCAAGCTCCAGCAGGGCGCCTGGAACCGCTACTTCGACGGCGGTGCCTCCACCCTGCGCACGATCATGGACGTGATCACCGGCCACTGGACCTTCTGGCAGTCCAACCCCGTCCCGGACCTGATCGCGATCGCCCTGCTGATGGCCCTGCCCGGACTGCTGGTGCTGCTCTGGCGCACCCGGCCGCCGCTGGTGCTGTGGGTCTACACCGCGCTCACCATCGCCACCGCGCTGAGCAGCAACCAGATCTTCGGCAACATCTCCCGCTACCTGCTGCCCGCCTTCCCGCTCTGCATCGGCCTGGCGGTGGCGCTGCGCCGGGTGCGGACCTCCTCGCTGGCCGGGCTGCTCGCGATGCCGGTCCTCGCGGCGGGCTGGTACGCCGGGTATGCGCTGTTCGAGTTGGGCATCCCGTAGACCCGGCGTTGGTTGGCAACGGGATCATCCGGCAGCAGACGGGCCGTTGCTAACCTCGGACGCATGACGACGACCCCGCCGCCCGTGCGCCAGATCCGCGACATCTCCGGGCTGATGGACCACGCGAGCCACGTGCTGGCCACCCGGATGGCGGCCGCCTTCACCGAGCTCGGGATCACCCCGCGCGCCTACTGCGTGCTGTTCCACGCGCGGGAGGCCGAGCGCACCCAGATCCAGCTGGCCGAGCTGGCGGACCTGGACAAGACGACCATGGTGGTCACCGTCGACGAGCTGGAGAAGGCGGGCCTGGCCGAGCGCCGCCCGTCCGCGACCGACCGGCGGGCCCGGATCGTGTCCGTCACCGAGGCGGGCGAGCGGGCCGTGGCGCGGGGCACCGCGATCGCCGACCGGGTGCACCGCGAGCTGCTGGAGTCGCTGCCGGAGTCCGAGCGCGAGGTGTTCGTCTCGGCCCTGGCCCACCTGGTGGACGGCCACCTCGCGGAGCCGGTCGAGGTCGAGCGCACCGTCCGCCGCGCCCGCCGCGCCCGGGGGTAGGCCCCCGGGCGGCGCCTTCCGGGCGTCAGAACTGGCGATCGGTCAACTCGCCCGGCCGCGACCCGTGTTCGAGCGGCGGATCGAGACGGGGCGTCACGGCCAGACCAGGCAGTACAGCTGGTGCCCGGCCTCGTGCAGCCGGTTGGCGAAGTCCTGCCACTCGTGCAGCATGCTGTAGATCACGAAGGCGTCCCGCGGCCCGCGCCGGTCCGGCACGGTGGACCAGATGAAGGCGGCGGCGCCGAGTTCGGTCTCGTCGGCCTTGCGCAGCGGTTCGACGACGTTGTGGGGGAGCTGGACGACGGCGTAGTCGGGGTGCAGCACGACCAGCTCCAGCGGCGGCACCTGGTGCAGCGGGACGCCCTGGATACCGGTGAGCACCATGGCGCTCATCGTCTCCGGCTTGATCTTGGTGGAGAGGTGGCCGGTGGGGGAGCCGCTGGTCTCCATCAGGTCGCCGAGCCGCCCCAGCGCGCCGAGTTCGCCGGCGTCCAGGCCGAGCCCGCCCGGGCCGAGGGCGGTGGGAACCCTGGCGGCGGTCGCGCGGTCCGGGGCTCCGAAGTACTTGTAGGTCACCCCCACGCGTCCCTCGCTCCGCCTCTCACCCCCGCGCCGACCGCGACCCGTACCCGCTCCCGTACCCCCGCGTGCGGCCTCGGCGGGCCGTCGGGAGCCCCCCGCGGCCTCGTCGTAGCCGTCCTGCGCCTCGGACACTCGGACCATCCTCACCGGAATTCGCCGGAATCGACAGACCCCCGCACATCCGGCGCCCACCGGACGTGCTCCTTACCCGTCATGCGCCGCCGTACCCATTCGCGGTACGCGGCAGTCCTCTCCACACCCCTGCACACAAACCGGAGCCCCTGCGCACTCTGTGTACACAGTCTGACTGGTCCCCGGTCCGGTGCAGTCAGCGGCCCCTGCTGTACGGACAACCGTACAGACAACGGTGCCCGGATCATCGTTCCAGATGATCGGGTCGGACATGCAGAGCGCGAGGACACGATTTGAGACCATGTCTTTTGTGAGCTACCCCTACGAAGCCCCCCAGTCCCAGTCGCTGTTCGACCGCGCCTCCGTCGTGACGCCCGGCGGCGTCAACTCCCCGGTGCGCGCCTTCCGCGCGGTCGGCGGCACGCCGCGCTTCATGGTGTCCGGTACCGGCCCCTACCTCACCGACGCCGACGGCCGCGAGTACGTCGACCTGGTGTGCTCGTGGGGTCCGATGATCCTCGGCCACGCGCACCCCGCGGTGGTCGACGCCGTCCAGCGGGCCGTCTCCAAGGGCACCTCCTTCGGCACCCCCGGCCAGGGCGAGGTCGAGCTGGCCGAGGAGATCGTCGCCCGGGTCGCCCCGGTCGAGCAGGTCCGGCTGGTCTCCTCCGGCACCGAGGCCACCATGTCCGCGATCCGGCTGGCCCGCGGCTTCACCGGCCGGGCGAAGGTGGTCAAGTTCGCCGGCTGCTACCACGGCCACGTGGACGCGCTGCTGGCCGCCGCCGGTTCCGGCGTCGCCACCTTCGGCCTGCCGGACACCCCGGGCGTCACCGGCGCCCAGGCCGGCGACACCATCGTGCTGCCCTACAACGACCTCGCCGCCGTCGAGCGGGCCTTCGCCGCCCACCCGGGCGAGATCGCCTGTGTGATCACCGAGGCCTCGCCCGGCAACATGGGCGTCGTCCCGCCGCTGCCCGGCTTCAACGGCGGCCTGGCCCGGCTCTGCCGGGAGAACGGCGCGCTGTTCATCTCCGACGAGGTGATGACCGGCTTCCGCGTCTCCAGGGCCGGCTGGTACGGCCTGGAGGCGGCGAACGAGGGCTGGGCGCCGGACCTGCTGACCTTCGGCAAGGTCATGGGCGGCGGCTTCCCGGCCGCGGCCTTCGGCGGCCGCGCGGACGTGATGGCGCACCTGGCCCCGGCCGGCCCGGTCTACCAGGCGGGCACCCTGTCCGGGAACCCGATCGCCACCGCGGCCGGCCTGGCCCAGCTGCGCGGCTGCACCGACGAGGTGTACGCGACGGTGGACAAGGTCGCCGCCGAGGTCTCCGGCCTGGTCGCCGACGCGCTCACCAAGGAGGGCGTGGCGCACCGGCTGCAGACCGCCGGGAACATGTTCTCGGTGTTCTTCACCGAGGCCGCCGTCACCGACTACGACGAGGCGAAGACCCAGGAGGCGTACCGTTTCACCGCCTTCTTCCACGCCATGCTGGCCGAGGGCGTCTACCTGCCGCCGTCCGCCTTCGAGTCCTGGTTCGTCTCGGCGTCCCACGACGAGCGGGCGATCGAGCGGATCGCCGCCGCCCTGCCGGCCGCCGCGCGCGCCGCTGCCGCCGCCACGGCCTGACCGCCGCGGCCCTAACCCGATTCCCAGGAGTAGTCGAGAAGTGAGCGCCAAAGAGATCACCGTCGTCCACGTGATGCGGCACGGCGAGGTGCACAACCCGGAGGGCGTCCTGTACGGGCGCCTGCCGGACTACCACCTGTCCGAGCTGGGCCGGAAGATGGCCGAGCGGGTCGCCGAGGACCTGGCCGACCGGGACGTCACCCACGTGGTGGCCTCCCCGCTGGAGCGGGCCCAGGAGACCGCCGCGCCGATCGCCGAGGCGCACGGCCTGGCCGTCGCGGTGGACGAGCGGCTGATCGAGGCGGAGAACGTCTTCGAGGGCAAGACCTTCGGGGTCGGCGACGGTTCGCTGCGGAACCCGGGCTACTGGAAGTACCTCACCAACCCGTTCAAGCCCTCCTGGGGCGAGCCGTACCTCGACCAGGTGGTGCGGATGATGGGTGCGCTCGGCGCCGCCCGGGACGCCGCCCGCGGGCACGAGGCGGTCTGCGTCAGCCACCAGCTGCCGATCTGGATCCTGCGCTCCTTCGTCGAGCGCCGCCGGCTGTGGCACGACCCGCGCAACCGGCAGTGCTCGCTGGCCTCGCTGACCAGCTTCACCTTCGAGGGCGACAGGATCGTCTCGGTCGGCTACCGCGAGCCGGCCCGCGACCTGCTGCCCGCGCACCTGGTGGGCAAGGGCCGCAAGGGCGACAAGCCGGTGGGCAAGAGCTTCGGCGCCTAGCCTCCGTAAGCGGCGTGTAAGTATGACTTCGGGTCACCTGGCGAACGCCGGGTGACCCGATTTCGTCGCAGGTCAGAGGGGGTGCGACGCGCAAGGCAGGACCCCGGCGAACCCGCCCGGAACTCCATGCGAAACTTTTCACATGTCTGCCATGACGCGCCCCCGTCCCCGTGTCGCCGCAGCAGCCGCCGCCACCGTCGCCGCCGCTGCGCTCGCCCTCACCGGCTGTGCCTCCTCGGGCTCGTCGGGCAGCGGCGAGGGCCAGGTCGGCTTCGTCACGGTCAAGGGCACCAACCTGTCGAAGGCGGAGGCGGGCAAGCGCGGGGACGCGCCGGACATCACGGGGGAGACCCTGGAGGGCACCGCGGCCAAGCTCTCCGACTACCGGGGCAAGGTCGTCGTGCTGAACGTCTGGGGCTCCTGGTGCGGCCCGTGCCGGGCCGAGGCCAAGAGCCTCCAGGCCGTCTCGGAGAAGTACAAGGACCAGGGCGTCCAGTTCCTCGGCATCAACACCCGGGACACCGAGAAGCAGAACGCCCTCCGCTTCGAGCAGGAGCAGGGCGTCACCTACCCGAGCCTGTTCGACCCGGCCGGCACCCAGCTGCTCAAGTTCCCCAAGGGCAGCCTCAACCCCCAGTCCATCCCGACCACCCTGGTCGTCGACCGGGACGGCAAGCTGGCCGCCCGCGCCGTCGGCGGCACCACCGAGGACGCGCTGGAGTCGATCCTCCAGCCGGTGGTCGCGGAGCAGAAGCAGTGAGCCTGCCGCCGCTGCACCTCGCCGACGCCACCTCGACCGTCCAGAGCGGCGCGCTGCTGGCCGCCGCCCCGGTCGCGCTGGTGGCGGGGCTGGCGTCGTTCTTCTCGCCGTGCGTGCTGCCGCTGGTCCCGGGCTACCTGTCGTACGTGACCGGTTTCTCCGCCGCCGACCTCGCGGACGCCCGCGGCTCGCGTCGCGGCCGGATGCTGCTCGGCGTCGTGCTGTTCATCCTCGGCTTCACCGCGGTGTTCGTCTCCACCGGCGCCCTGTTCGGCTACTTCGGCCAGGAGCTCCAGGACTACAAGCGGATCATCAGCATCGTGTTGGGCTCGCTCACCGTGGTGATGGGCCTGGCGTTCATGGGCCTGGTGCCCGGGCTGAGCATGCGCGAGGTCCGCTCGCACCGCCGTCCGGCCGTCGGCCTGCTGGGCGCCCCGATGCTCGGGGTGGTCTTCGGCGTCGGCTGGACCCCGTGCATGGGCCCGACCCTGACCGCCGTCCAGAACCTGGCCCTCAACCAGGCCGACGCCCAGCGTGGCGCGCTGCTGACCACCTTCTACTGCCTGGGCCTCGGCGTACCGTTCATCCTGGCCGCCGTGGCGTTCCGCCGGGCGCTGGGCGCCTTCGGCTGGGTCAAGCGGCACTACCCGCTCGTCATGAGGATCGGCGGCGGCATGCTCGTCGCGGTCGGTCTGCTGCTCGTCACCGGGATCTGGGACTCGATGATGAGCCAGCTGCAGTCCTGGACCGCCGACTTCCAGATCGGAATCTGACCGTGAGCAACACCACGACCGAGACCGAGCAGCCCCCGGCGCCGGACGACAGCGCCGCCGAGCGGCTCAGCACCGCACCGGTCGAGTCCGAGGGCCCGACCGGCATAGGGGCGTTCGGCTGGGCGCGCTGGATGTGGCGCCAGCTGACCTCGATGCGGGTCGCCCTGATCCTGCTCTTCCTGCTGTCGCTGGCCGCCATCCCCGGCTCGCTGATCCCGCAGAACGGGCAGAACCAGTTCAAGGTGCAGACCTGGAAGGCGCAGCACACCACGGTCGCGCCGATCTACGAGAAGCTCCAGCTGTTCGACGTCTACAGCTCGGTCTGGTTCTCCGCGATCTACATCCTGCTGTTCGTCTCGCTGGCCGGCTGCATCGTCCCGCGCACCTGGCAGTTCGTCGGCGTGCTGCGCGCCCAGCCGCCGGCCGCCCCGCGCAACCTGACCCGGATGCCGGTGCACGCGGCCTGGCGCACCTCGGCGGACGCCGAGAAGGTGAACGCCGCCGCGCACCGGCTGCTGCGCAAGCGCGGCTTCCGCGCCCACCTGTCCGGCGGCGCGGTGTCCGCCGAGAAGGGGTACCTGCGCGAGGTCGGCAACCTGCTGTTCCACCTGTCGCTGTTCGCGCTGCTCGGCGGCTTCGCCTGGTCCAGCCTGGCCGCCGGTACCGGCGGCAAGCTGATGATCGAGGGCGAGGGCTACTCGAACACCATCACCCAGCTCGACGACTTCACCGGCACCCGCTTCTACGGCAGCCAGGACCTCGACCCCTTCTACCTGAAGCTGAACGGCTTCACCTCGCGCTTCCAGGAGAAGGGCGACCAGATCGGCGCCGCCCGGCAGTTCACCGCGAACGTCGAGTACTACGAGGGCAGCGACGAGTCGAAGCTGAAGAAGTCGACCATCGAGGTCAACCACCCGCTGGAGGTCGGCGGCAGCAAGGTCTACCTGATCGGCCACGGCTACGCCCCGTTCGTCACCGTCAGGAACGGCAAGGGCGAGGTCGTCTACCAGGGCGCCGTCCCGTTCCTGCCGCAGGACGGCAACCTGACCTCCACCGGCGTCGTGAAGGTCTCCGACTACGGCGCGGGCCCCGACGGCAACAAGACCCAGATGGGCTTCTCCGGCTTCTTCCTGCCGACCGCCCCGCTGAGCTTCGAGGGCACCGGCCCGGTCTCGCTGTTCCCCGGCGACGCCGCCCCCGAGCTGGTGCTGAACGCCTTCGCGGGCGACCTCGGCACCGACTCCGGCCTGCCGCAGAACGTCTACCAGCTCAACACCCGCAAGCTCACCCAGCTGACCCAGGACGGCCAGCCGGCCAAGGCCAGGCTCAAGCCCGGCCAGGGCTGGACCCTGCCGGACGGCTACGGCTCGGTGACCTTCGAGGGCTACAAGCAGTGGGCCAGCTTCAACATCACGCACCGCCCGGGCAACGAGATCGCCCTGGCCGGCGGAGTGCTCGCGATCCTCGGCCTGATCGGCTCGCTGTTCATCCAGCGCCGCCGGATCTGGGTGCGGGCGGTCGCCCTGCCCGGCGGCGGCACCCAGGTGGAGCTGGCCGGCCTGGCCCGCAGCGAGTCGGCGAAGATCGCCGAGGAGCTGGCGGAGCTCGCGGTCGACCTCCAGGACGACGCCCCGGCCTCCGAGGACGAGGACGAGGACGACGCCACCGAAACGGACGTACCCGAGGAGCCCGGGGACCCCACCGCCCCGAAGGCGTCCCCGGCCCCCGCAGCCCCTGCCGACCAGAACTCCAAGGAGTAGACGGTGCAACTCGCCTCGGCGGTCGACCCACAGTTGGCCGACCTCTCCAACAAGCTGATCTATTCGGCGATGGTGGTGTACACCCTCGCCATGTTCGCCCACATGATCGAGTGGACCTTCGGCAGCAGGGGCGGCGTCGCCGTCCGCTCGAAGGAACAGGCGGGCAGCCTCGCCGAGACCGTCGCCGCGGCCGGGCAGCAGGCCGCGGACAAGGCCGCGAAGAAGGTCACGGTCACCGTGGCGGGAGCCGGCGGCGGCACCACCACGCTCACCCGCACCGCGGTCGCGGGCGAGGGCGCGACGGTGGTCACCAGCGGGCGCGGCGCCGACGAGGTGGACGGCCCGGGCGCGGCCGGCACCAACGAGAAGGCCGACCTGGCCGGCCGGATCGCCATCTCGCTCACCGTGCTCGCGGCCCTGCTGCACGTGGGTGGGATCGTCACCCGCGGCCTGTCGGTCTCCCGCTGGCCGTGGGGCAACATGTACGAGTTCTCGTGCGCGTTCGCCTTCGCCATGACGGCGGCGTACCTGGTGCTGCTGGCCGCGAAGAAGAACGTCCGCTGGCTCGGCCTGCCGGTCGTCCTCGCTGGGCTGCTGACCCTCGGCATCGCCACCACGGTGCTGTACACGGACTCCGAGCAGCTCGTCCCTGCACTGCACTCGCCGTGGCTGGCGATCCACGTCTCCACCGCGATCTTCTGCGGCGGCGCCTTCTACGCGGCGTTCATCGCGACGCTGCTGTACCTCGGCAAGGACTCCTTCGACAAGCGCATGGCGGCCGGCCTCACCACCGGTCCGCTGGGCACCTCGGCCTCGATCTGGCGCCGGCTGCCCGCCGCGTCCACCTTCGACAAGCTGTCCTACCGGATCAACGCCCTGGTCTTCCCGCTGTGGACCTTCACCATCATCGCGGGCGCGATCTGGGCCGAGGCGGCCTGGGGCAAGTACTGGGAGTGGGACCCGAAGGAGACCTGGTCGTTCATCACCTGGGTCGCCTACGCCTGCTACCTGCACGCCCGTGCGACGGCCGGCTGGAAGGGCCGCAAGGCCGCCTACCTGGCGCTGGCGGCGTTCGCCTGCTGGCTCTTCAACTACTACGGCGTGAACATCTTCGTCACCGGAAAGCACTCCTACGCGGGGATCTGACCGGGGCACACGATCACCCACCGGCCCGGCTCTCCCACAGGTAGCCGGGCCGAGGTGCGACAGGGGTAGTGCGTGCCGGCCGCCGGCCGGCGCGAGAGGGAATTGAGGAGGAAATCGCGCAATGGAGTGCGACGAGGTCATGCTGACCGTCCGAATCACCGCCGCCGAGCGCATGCTGCTCCGCAGGCTCGCCCAGGGACACCGGAGCGACGTGTCCGAGGTGGTGTCCGACGCGCTGCTGGACATCATCCCCGCGCTCAGCGCGCCGGGGGACGCCTACCGGCTGCTGGGGGCGCTGGTGGTGCCCGCGCCGTGCGCCCTGACGGTCTGGCTGCCGGCCCCGCTGGCCGACCTGCTGGTGCCCGGCGCGGCCCGGATCGCCCAGATCACCGACGTCCGGATCGAGTCCGCGAGTGCCGCCCTGGGCGCGGCGCTGCGGCTCTGGCTGGCCCAGGACCCGGCCCGGCTGGCGACCAACCTCAGCGTGATGCACGCGGGCCGGCCGGCCGCCCTGATGGCCGCCTGACGGGGGTCAGCTCGCGAGCGGCAGCCGGGTGCCGTCGAGGTCCGGAGCGGCGGGGCGGCCCTCGCAGGCGTCCCGCCGGGCCGGCGCCGTCGGGCTCTCGACCGGCCCGTCCAACGGCGCGGTGAGCAGCACGCACTCGGCCGCCGTCCGGCCGTCCTGGACCAGCAGGACCCGAACCGGCAGCCGTCCGCCCGCCCCGGAGGCCGGCTCGGGGACCGCCCGGACGAAGCAGGGCCGGTCCAGTTCGATGTGGTGCTCGAAGGAGGTCACCAGCTCGACCGGCACCACCGGCTCGGGGTGGCGCAGCCGCTGGGCGGCCTGCCGGGCGGCCTCCAGCACCAGCATCCCGGGCACGTGGTCCAGCTCCTGGTCGAACAGCACCGGGTGGGTGGCGTCGGCCCGCAGCAGCCAGGTGTCCGGGGCGAGGGTCGGGCTGAGCACCACGTCCGCGGGCTGCGCGCGGCCGACCAGCTGGGGTGCGGCCGGCGCCGGCGGCCGCGGCGGGGCGGCGCGCCGCTCAGGGCCGCGCAGCCGGGCGTACGAGGCGGGGGAGAGCACCCGCAGCCGACCGCTGCCGTGGCCGACCGGCCGGCCGTCCCGGGTGGCGTCGACGCACACCCGCAGCGAGGCCAGTTCGCCGTGCCGGATCCGGACGTCCTCGCAGCCGACGGCCAGCATCAGCGAGGCGGGGCCGGCGCCGACGGCCAGGCCCGGCAGCCCGGGCCCGTCGAGCGCGTAGGAGAGGTCCTCCAGCACGAAGTGGTGGCCGCGCGGCACCCCGAACCCGGCGTGGCCGACCAGCAGCCCCGCCTGGCGGATCGTTTCGGCCAGCAGCACCGGGTCGTGGTAGCGGTCCCCGGGCAGCCGGTAGAAGCCGTGCAGCCGGGGCCACTGGGCGCCGAGCAGGAAGTCGTACGGGCCGGTGGCCTGCCAGCCGGTGAGGAAGACCTCGGACACCGAGGCGCGGTGCACCAGGTGCCGGGAGACGGTCCGGTCGTGGAAGTCGTAGCCGGTCGCGGGGCCGTCGTGGAAGAGGTCGAAGCCGCCGCCGCTGCCCGGGCCGGGGTGGGCGCACGGGCCGAGCGGGTCCGGCTCTACGATCGATGGCATGACGGGCCCCCGCTTCAGGGTGTCGGTCGGAGCGGCCGCTACGGCCGTCCGAGCAAAACATACATACCACCCGGTTTGTGTTCGGCGACTGGGGGTGCCCGGGCCGCACTCGCCGGCCTGATCACGCTACCCGCCCCGTGGACTGGGGGAATGCCCGTTCGGAGGGTCTCGGACCATCGGTGGGGGCCCGTACCCGCTGGACGGCGGGGACGGCGAGCGCGTTGCAGGCGCTAGATTAGATACCAACCATGCGGTTTCGGAAGATGCCGTCCGCATGCGAGCGCCGCTCCCGAAGGGGCCGCGCCGACAGCTGCCGGGCGGGGCGGGGATCGCGCCCGGTCGAGTCCGGAGGGGGCCAGTGGTCAAGCAGGAACGGGCTGGGCGGACCCGGCAGGCCGTACTGCTCGCCGCCGCCGAGACCTTCGCGCGGGTGGGCTTCGAGGCCGCCAGCCTGGTCGACATCAGCCGCCGGGCCGGGGTGAGCAAGGGCGCCCTGTACTTCCACTTCGTCTCCAAGCAGGCGCTCGCCGACGGGGTGCGGCGCGCCTCCGGGCGGGAGGTCGGCTCGGCCGCGCTGCGCGCGCTGCGGGCCGACGGCCCGGCGCTCCAGGGCCTGATCGACTTCTCGCACGAGCTGGCCCGGCTGCTGCGCGAGGACGTGGTGGTGCGGGCCGGCGTCCGGCTGGGCCGCTCGGGCGCGAGCCGGGGCGGCCTCCGGGAGGGGGCGGGCGGGTCTGCTCCGGTGGCCCCCGAGGTCGCCTGGCGCGGCCTCGCCGCCGTCGTCCACCGGCTGCTGGACCGCGCCGCGGACGCCGGGGAGCTGTGCCCTGGGGTGGACCGGCGGACCGCCGCGGAACTGCTCACCGCGGTGGCGGCGGGCCAGGTGCTGCTCGCGGGCGAGGAGGCCGGCCGGCCCGGGCCGGAGGACGTGAGCCGGCTCTGGACGGCCGCGCTGCCGGCCCTGGTGCCGTCGGAACGGCGGGCGGGCTACCGCTTCTTCCACATCGACGCGCAGTCGGTCGTCCTGGCGGTGCTCACCGAGCTCGCCAAGCAGGGCAGGATCGACCGCTCGGCGCTGAAGGACGC
>NZ_JBSFKQ010000025.1:0-103669 GCF_053598615.1 Kitasatospora sp. NPDC001095
GCCCGGTTACATTCCGAACCCGGAAGCTAAGCCTCACAGCGCCGATGGTACTGCAGGGGGGACCCTGTGGGAGAGTAGGACGCCGCCGAACAATTCTTCTGAAAAGCCCCTTCCCATCCGGGAAGGGGCTTTTTGCGTTACCCTCTGCCAATGCAGAACCTGACCCTGACCTGGCAGTCCGCCGGGGCTGCCGCGATCGGTCTCCACACGGGCGCGTACGTCGCGGCGAAGGGGCGGAAGCCGGCGCTGTCCGCGCTGCTGCGGGAGGCCGGCACGCTGCTGGCGCTGTTCGCGCTCTGGCAGCTGGTCGGGCATCTGTCGGTGATGAGTACGGACCACGCGCTGGACCGTGCGAGCTGGATCCACCATACCGAGCAGGTGATCGGGCTGCCGGACGAGGCCTCCTGGCAGAAGGCGGTCACGCCCTACCCGGTGCTGGTGAGGCTGGCGAACTACTACTACGCGGTCATGCACTTCGCCGTGATGCTCGTCGTCCTGCTCTGGGTGTTCGTGCGGCACCGCGAGCGCTACACGTGGGTGCGCAACACGGTGGTGATCACGACCGCGGTCTGTCTGCTGGTGCAGTTCATCCCGGTGGCGCCGCCGCGGATGCTGCCGGAGAGCGGCTTCGTCGACGTGGCCGCCCAGTACGGGCAGTCGGTGTACGGCGGCGCGGTCGGCGGTGTGGTGGTGGCCGACCAGCTGTCGGCGATGCCCTCGGTGCACGTCGCCTGGTGCGTGCTGGCGGCGGTCGCGGTGATCCGGGTGTCAGGCAGTTCACTGCGGTGGATGATGGTGCTGCATCCGGTGTTGACGGTGGCGGTGGTCGTGGTGACGGCCAACCACTTCTGGTTGGACGGCATCGTGGCCGTGGCGATCCTGCTCCTCGCCTACTCCGTGCTGGCGTTGGCGGCACGCCGACGGGGCCGGGTCTCCGTGGGGACGGAGGTCCGGCCCCGCGGCACCGCCGAGGAGCGGCTTGAGCAGGTCACCTGAGCGGCAGGGCGACCTTCCCCCAGGCGCCGTTGCTCAGCGCGGAGGTGGCCCAGTACCAGGCGGCGAGCCCGGACACGGCCGCGATCCAGCCGGCGGCCTTGCCCAGCCCGCCGTAGCCGCCGAAGGTGGCGATGGCGGAGAGCAGAAGGGAGGCCGTCAACAGGCCGTAGACGACGCGGCTGAGCAGGTTCGCGCCCCAGCTCGCGGCGGTGAGGGTGAGTGCGAGCAGGGCCCACAGCAGCAGGAAGAGGCCGGCGGCGTTCTTGCCGGCCCCGCCGGCCGCTGACCAGGTCGCCCAGAAGGCGCCGAGGCTGGTGAAGGCGGTTCCGGTGAAGCCCTCGCCGCCGCGGAGCTGCCAGAGGCCCGCGATGAAGAGGGTTGCGCCGCCGAGCAGATGGGCGAGGTGGGCCGCGTTCCCGACTCCGACGCCGTGCAGGACGCCGGTCGAGAGCAGGCCGTAGGCGAGGAGTGTCAGGCCGAGCGCGAGGTAGCCGAGGTTACTCGCGTCGGCGCCGGTGGATCGGGCGTTCGTTGCCCCGGTAGCGTCGTTGCTCACCGGAGGCTCCTTTCACTCTGGGCGCGCGCAGGGCGCGGTGACGCCGTGGTGTCGTCAGGAGGAGTGGAGGCGGGTGGAGAGAGCGGATGCGCGCGACCGCGCCGAGGGCGCACGGCGGTGAGCGTGCGCGGGCCGCGGTCGGAGGTGATGGGCCGTCGGACGTGTCGGGCCTGCGGAGAACCCGCTGGTCGCGTCCCCGGCCGGGGGAAGTCCCGGTGAGATCGGTCTACCCGACCCGGCCCGCTTGTACCATTGTGAATATAACAATTTGTGACTGCGTCAGTACGGCATGAGCCGCGGGGGTCTCACTCCTTGCGCTGGGTGGGCACCCGCAGGGTCAGGATCGCCATGTCGTCTGACGGCGGCTCCGGGGCGAAGCGCTCGACCGCGCGCTGCACCCGTGCCGCGACCGCGCCGGCGGTCAGGCCGGTGCAGCCGGTGAGCACCTCGGCGAGGCCGTCGTCGCCCAGCATCCGGCGGCCCTCGCGGCGTTCGGTGACCCCGTCGGTGACGCAGAGCAGGACCTCGCCGGGGGCGAGCACCAGGTGTTCGGCGGTGAGGTCGAGGTCGTCCATGACGCCGAGCAGCGGCTGCGGGGTGGCGGCGCGGTCGACCTGGCCGTCGGTGCGCAGTCGCAGCGGCAGCGGGTGGCCGGCGCAGACCAGGGAGAGTTCGGTGCTGCCGTCCGGGCGGGGCGTCAGCTCGCCGTAGAGCAGGGTGAGGAAGCGGCTGCGCGCGCCCTCGTCCAGGATGGCCGCGTTGAGTCGGCGCAGCACCTGCGGGGCGTCCAGGCCCTCGCGGGCGAGCAGCCGCAGCGAGTGCCGGGCCAGGCCGGTGACCGAGGCGGCCTCGGGGCCGGTGCCGCAGACGTCGCCGATGGCGAAGCCGTAGGTGCCCTCGCGGATGGTGAACAGGTCGTAGAAATCGCCGCCGACCTCGTTGCCCTCGCCGGCCGCCTGGTAGTAGACGTCCACCTCGACGCCGGGGATCTCCGGAAGGTCCGGCGGGAGCAGGCTGCGCTGGAGGGCCTGGCTGGTGGCGGTGCGCTCGGAGTAGAGGCGCGAGTTGTCCAGGGCGAGGGCGGCCCGGCGGGAGAGGTCCTCGGCGAGTTCGAGGATCTCCTGGCGGAACCGGACGCCGGCCGGGACGCCGAGCGCCAGCAGGCCGATCACGCGGTTGCGGGCGGTCAGCGCGAGGACGACGGTCTCGCCGAGCAGGCCGGCGAGTTCCGGGCCGTCGGTGAGGCCGCCGGCCTCGGCGGTGTCGGTGGGGGCCGTCCAGAACCGGACGCCGTGGGTGGGGCCGGCCTCCGGGACGGGGGTCTTGTCGAGCAGGTCGCGCAGCGGGTCGATGCGGTCCTCGTCCTCGTGCAGGACGAAGGCGAGCCGGGCCGGGGAGGAGTGGTCGGCGGTGGTGTAGACGGCGCACCAGGAGGCGAGGGTGGGGACGGCCATCTGGGCCATCAGGGCGAGGGTCTGCTCGTGTTCGAGGGTGCCGGCCAGCAGGTCGGAGGCCTCGACCAGGAAGGAGAGCGAGCCGCGGCGGAGCCGTTCGAGCTCGGTCAGCCGGGTGCTCTCGACGGCGAGGGCGACCCGGTCGGCGGCGAACTGGAGGCGCAGCGCGTCCTCGTTGTCGTAGCGGCCCGGCACGGCGGCGGCGATGCCGAGCGAGCCGATCAGCCGGCCCTCGACCTTGAGCGGGACGGTGATCAGGGAGCGCATGCCGCTGTCGGAGAGCAGCGGCAGGCCGGTGGGCCGGGCGGAGAGGTCCTCGTGAACGGAGGGCAGCCGGGCGGAGTCGTAGCGGTTGCCGGTCCCGACCGGGAAGCGGGCGTGCCGGCGGTGTCCTGCGGTGAGGCCGGTGGCGGCGCGGACCTCGAACTCGGCCTCGTCGTCCGTGGTGAGCAGCAGGTACGCGGCGTCGCCGTCGAGCAGGTCGCGGGCGCGTTCGACGGTGCGCTGGAGCAGGGTGTCGAGGTCGTCGGTGGCGACCGGACCGGCCAGCAGGTCGAGCCGGGAGCCGGCCTGCTCGGGGCGCTCGCCGGGCAGGGCGCGGGCGGGGGAGCGCAGCACCGCTCTGTCGGGTTCGAGGACGAGCAGACAGAGCGTGGAGGGGACGCCCTCGGTGTCGCGCAGCCGGACCTGGACGCCGTACACCTCGACCTCGCGGCCGTCCTGGCGGCGGATGCCGTAGCCGCCCTCCCAGCGGGCCATCCGCAGGGTGTCGGTCAGATCGAGGCCGCGGGCCGGGGGCTGCGGCCAGACCGCGAGGTCGGCCCAGGGACGGCCGAGGACGGCGGCGGCGGGGTACTGGAAGAGGGCCTCGGCGTCCGGGTTCCAGGCCAGCACCCGGCCGTCCTCGTCGAGTTGGACGACGGCGACGTGCACCGGTCCCGGGCCGCTGGGCAGGTCGCTGCCGGGGGTGGCGGGAACGGCGTAGCGGGTGCCGAGCACGTGTGCGGGCAGGGTGAGGCGGAACCAGACGGTCTTGCGGCCGGCCGCGTACTCGACGCCCCACCGTTCGGCGAGGGCGGAGCACATCAGCAGGCCGCGGCCGCCCTCGCCGTCCGGGTCGGCGTAGCGGTCGGAGTCGGTGACCGGACCGTCGCCGAGCGAGGGCAGGCCGCGCTCGGGGTGGTGGTCGGTGACCTCGATCCGGACGCTCTCCTCCTCGCGCAGGCAGCAGACCTCCGCGGCGGTGCCGGCGTGCACGACGGCGTTGGTGACGAGCTCGCTGACCAGCACGACCGCGTCGTCGACGACCTCGGGCAGGCCCCAACCGAGCAGCGCGTCCCGGACGAAGCCCCGCGCGGCGGCCGCGGACCGGCCGTCGGGGTCGAAGGTGGCGGCTGCGCGCGCGGTGACCACGTTGCCACTTCTCCTCTGCTGCTCTTGCCCTGGCTGTCCGGGGTGCGGCGCCGAATCCCCGTGCGCGCCGTCGGGGTGCTCGGCGGCGCTGGGTCGGGTCGTGGCCCGGTGCAGCGCTCCACCCTACTTTCCGCTTGGTTCCCCGTGGGGGCGGGGAGTCGAAACAGGCACCAGAGGGTGATTCTGCCCACCATGTTTCGGACGGTGCGGTACCAACCGAGCGCAACCGGCCGTGCACCCAATGCCAGTGCTGCCAGACTGGGGGGTCCGCGACGGCCCGTGCGAGCAGTACGGTCGTGTGGGTGCCGGCGCGTCGAGGGCCGCCGGTACGCAGCCCAGCCGGGTCGGTGCCCGGGTGCGTGCCGCACCGGCACGGCCGGTCACCGGACAGTTCACGATGTGGGAGGGGCCCGTTGAGTTCGGCCACCAAGGACGCAACCGGAACGACGCCGCCCGCTCCGCGCGGTGGGCGCCCCGGGGCCGTGCCGCGGAACGCGGCCGGCCGCCGGGCGAGCCACAACCGTGGCGCGGAGCCCGCCGAGCTGCGCAAGCTGCTGTCGGCTCTGACCGCGATGCGGGACGGCAACTTCCGCCGCCGGCTGACCGTCCCGGGGGACGGGCCGCTGGCGGAGATCGCGGCGGTGTTCAACGAGGTCGCCGAGCGCAACCAGCACCTGACCGGTGAACTGGCGCGGGTGCGGCGGGCGGTGGGCCGCGAGGGTCGGCTGAACGAGCGGCTGGAGACCGGCGCGGGCGAGGGCGCCTGGATGGCGGCGGTCGACAACTGCAACGCGCTGATCGACGACCTGGCCCGCCCGATGGCCGAGGTGGGCCGGGTGCTCACCTCGATCGCCGAGGGCGACCTGGACCAGAAGATGGAGCTGCGCTCGCTGCACAGCAACGGGGTGAGCCACCCGCTGCGTGGCGAGTACCTGAAGATCGGGCGGACCGTCAACGGACTGGTGGACCAGCTCTCCGAGTTCACCGACGAGGTGACCCGGGTGGCCCGCGAGGTCGGCACCGAGGGCAAGCTCGGCGGCCAGGCCAAGGTCCGCAGCGTGTCCGGCAGTTGGAAGGACCTGGCGGACTCGGTCAACACCATGGCGGGCCGGCTGACCGCCCAGGTGCGCAACATCGCCCAGGTGACCACGGCGGTGGCCAAGGGCGACCTCTCCCGCAAGGTCACCGTCGAGGTGGCCGGCGAGATGCTGGAGCTGAAGAACACCGTCAACACGATGGTGGACCAGCTGAACGGATTCGCCGCCCAGGTCACCGCGGTGGCCAGGGACGTGGGGACGGAGGGCCGGCTCGGCGGTCAGGCCCAGGTGCCGGGCGTGGCCGGGGTCTGGCGGGACCTGACCGACTCGGTGAACTTCATGGCCGACAACCTGACCGGCCAGGTGCGCAACATCGCCCAGGTGACCACGGCGGTGGCGCGCGGGGACCTCTCGCAGAAGATCGAGGTCGACGCGCGCGGCGAGATGCTGGAGCTGAAGAACACCGTCAACACGATGGTCGACCAGCTCTCCGGCTTCGCCGAGCAGGTGACCAGGGTGGCCCGCCAGGTGGGCACCGAGGGACGGCTCGGCGGTCAGGCGCAGGTGCCCTGGGCGGCCGGGGTCTGGCGGGACCTGACCGACAACGTCAACTTCATGGCGAACAACCTCACCGATCAGGTGCGCAACATCGCCCAGGTGACGACCGCGGTCGCCAAAGGCGACCTGTCGCAGAAGATCCAGGTGGACGCGCGCGGGGAGATCCTGGAGCTGAAGAACACCATCAACACGATGGTGGACCAGCTGGGCGCGTTCGCGGACGAGGTCACCCGGGTCGCCCGGGACGTCGGTACCGAGGGCATCCTCGGCGGCCAGGCCAGCGTGCCCGGCGTGGCCGGGATCTGGAAGGACCTGACCAACTCCGTCAACCTGATGGCCAACAACCTGACCAGCCAGGTGCGGAACATCGCCGAGGTGACCACCGCGGTGGCGCGCGGCGACGTCTCCAAGAAGATCACCGTCGACGCCCGGGGCGAGATCCTGGAGCTGGTGACCACCGTCAACACCATGGTCGACCAGCTGTCGGCGTTCGCCGACGAGGTGACCAGGGTCGCCCGCGAGGTGGGCACCGAGGGCATCCTGGGCGGCCAGGCCCGGGTGCGCGGGGTGTCGGGCATCTGGAAGGACCTGACCGACAACGTCAACTTCATGGCGTCGAACCTGACCGGACAGGTGCGCAACATCGCCGAGGTCGCCGGTGCGGTGGCCCGCGGCGACCTCTCCAAGAAGATCGCCGTCGACGCGCAGGGCGAGGTGGCGGCGCTCGCCGCGACCCTCAACACCATGGTCGACCAGCTGTCCTCCTTCGCGGTGGAGGTCACCAGGGTGGCCCGCGAGGTCGGCACCGACGGCACCCTGGGCGGCCAGGCGAGCGTGCCGGGCGTGGCCGGGATCTGGAAGGACCTGACCGACAACGTCAACCAGATGGCCAACAACCTCACCGGTCAGGTGCGGAACATCGCGCTGGTGATCACCGCGGTGGCCCGCGGCGACCTCTCGCAGAAGATCGACGTCGACGCGCGCGGCGAGATCCTCCAGCTCAAGACGAACATCAACACCATGGTCGACCAGCTCTCGGCCTTCGCCGACGAGGTCACCCGGGTCGCCCGCGAGGTGGGCACCGACGGACGGCTCGGCGGCCAGGCCCGGGTGCCCGGCGTGGACGGCACCTGGCAGGACCTCACCGAGTCGGTGAACGAGCTGGCCAACAACCTGACCCGGCAGGTGCGCGCGATCGCCCAGGTCGCCACCGCGGTCACCAGGGGCGACCTGAGCCTGCGGATCGACGTGGACGCCGCGGGCGAGCTCGACGAGCTCAAGGACAACATCAACCAGATGATCGCCAACCTGCGCGAGACCACCCGCACCAACCAGGAGCAGGACTGGCTCAAGACCAACCTGGCCCGGATCTCCGGCCTGCTCCAGGGCCGCCGGGACCTGGAGGCGGTCGCCTCGCTGATCATGACCGAGCTGACCCCGGTGGTCTCCGCCCAGCACGGCGCCTTCTTCCTCGCCCAGCCGGCCGGCCGCACCGCCGAACTGATCACCGAGGACGACGACGAGAACGACACCGTGCTGCGCCTGATCGGCAGCTACGGCTACCAGCGGCGGGCGATGCCGACCACCTTCCGGCCCGGCGAGTCGCTGATCGGCCAGGCCGCGGTGGAGAAGCGGGCGATCATCCTCAAGGAGGCGCCGCCCGGGTACCTGAAGATCGCCTCCGGGCTCGGCGAGGCCTCCCCGGCCCACATCGTGGTGCTTCCGGTGCAGTTCGAGGGCCGGCTGCTGGGCGTGATCGAGCTGGCCACCTTCAGCTCCTTCACCACCGTCGCGCTGGACTTCCTGAACCAGATCGCCGACCTGATCGGCGTCACCGTCAACACCATCAGCGTCAACACCAAGACCGAGGGCCTGCTGCTGGAGTCCCAGCGGCTGACCGCCGAACTCTCGATGCGGTCCGCCGAGTTGGAGGCCCGCCAGGAGGAACTGGAGCGCACCAACGAGGAGTTGCAGGAGAAGGCCGAGCAACTAGCCCAGCAGAACCGCGACATCGAGATCAAGAACGGTGAGATCGAGGAGGCCCGGCAGGTCCTGGAGGAGCGTGCCGAGCAGCTCGCCCTGGCCTCCCGGTACAAGAGCGAGTTCCTCGCCAACATGTCGCACGAGCTGCGCACCCCGCTCAACTCGCTGCTGATCCTGGCCAAGCTGCTCTCCGACAACAACGAGGGCAACCTCTCGCCCAAGCAGGTGGAGTTCGCCGACACCATCCACGGCGCGGGCTCCGACCTGCTCCAGCTGATCAACGACATCCTCGACCTGTCCAAGGTCGAGGCCGGCAAGATGGACGTCCGCCCGGCCCGGATCGCCCTGGTCCAGCTGGTCGACTACGTCGAGGCGACCTTCCAGCCGGTCGCGCTGGACAAGAGCCTGGACTTCGCCGTCCGGGTCTCGCCCGCCCTGCCGGTCACCCTGCACACCGACGAGCAGCGGCTCCAGCAGGTGCTGCGCAACCTGATCTCCAACGCGGTGAAGTTCACCGACTCCGGAGCCGTCGACTTCTCGATCCGCCCGGCGGGCCGGGAGGTCCCGCAGCACGTGCGCGAGCGGCTGCTGGAGTCCGGTTCGATCAAGGGCCCGGACGACGAGCTGATCGCCTTCGCGGTCTCCGACACGGGCATCGGCATCCCCGGCAACAAGCTGCGGGAGATCTTCGAGGCTTTCAAGCAGGCCGACGGCACCACCAGCCGCAAGTACGGCGGCACCGGCCTCGGCCTGTCCATCAGCCGCGAGATCGCCCGGCTGCTCGGCGGCGAGATCCACGCCGAGAGCGAGCTGGGCAAGGGCTCCACGTTCACGCTCTACCTGCCGCTGCGCACCGAGGCCCCGGAGACCGTCGGCGAGCCGCGCCAGGGCGCGCCGAACGGCCTGACGCCGCGCGCCTCGGTCGGGGTGACCCCGGTGGGCCTGCCGGTGCCGGTCGGCGAGAACCCGGCCGACCACTGGGCCCAGGAGGTCCGCGAGCTGGCCGAGGAACGCCGCCGGGGCGCGCTGGAGCGCCGCCGCAGCGCCGC
Organism: Kitasatospora sp. NPDC001095; assembly: GCF_053598615.1. NCBI lineage: Bacteria > Bacillati > Actinomycetota > Actinomycetes > Kitasatosporales > Streptomycetaceae > Kitasatospora > Kitasatospora sp. NPDC001095. Next base: position 9,047 of record NZ_JBSFKQ010000025.1, read on the forward strand.
CCTGGAGAGCGCCGCCGGACCGCGGACGGTGGAGCCCGCCCCGCCCCGCCCGGTCGACGGGGGCCGCCGCTTCGACGGCCAGCAGGTGCTGATCGTGGACGACGACGTCCGCAACGTGTTCGCCCTCACCAGCGTGCTGGAGCAGCACGGCCTGACCGTCCTGTACGCGGAGAACGGCCGCGAGGGCATCGAGATGCTGGAGCAGCACGAGAGCGTGGCGCTGGTCCTGATGGACATCATGATGCCGGAGATGGACGGCTACGCGACCACCGAGGCGATCCGCCGGATGCCCCAGTTCGCCGGCCTGCCGATCATCGCGCTGACCGCCAAGGCGATGAAGGGCGACCGGGAGAAGTCGCTGCAGGCGGGCGCCACCGACCACATCACCAAGCCGGTGGAGACCGACCACCTGCTGTCGGTCATGCACGAGTGGTTGAGCGGGAACCGCGCGTGATCGCGAAGGGAGGAGTGACCCCGGGCCGGGCTCCGGGGTTCACTCCGGCCGGGCGGTCGGTTTGCTGGCGGTCGGGCCCGGGAACCGGGTAGGGTCACCGATCGTTGCGAACAGTGACCGGACGGCGACACGCTGCTGAGCGTGCGCCGGAGCACTGGCAGCGCGCCGCTCCGGATCGGTCACGACGGGGCGATGTGCCGGGCGAGGGGGTGCGGCTAGCATGACCGGGGTAGCGGTGGGCAGTACGCGGGTGCCTGCACCGGGCGGCAGGCAGGCGACAGGAGGGCGAGCCCTGATGCAGAAGGCCAAGATCCTCCTGGTCGACGACCGACCGGAGAACCTGCTGGCGCTGGAGGCGATCCTCTCGGCCCTGGACCAGACACTGGTCCGCGCGGCCTCCGGTGAGGAGGCGCTGAAGGCGCTGCTCACCGACGACTTCGCGGTGATCCTGCTGGACGTCCAGATGCCGGGGATGGACGGCTTCGAGACCGCCGCCCACATCAAGCGCCGCGAGCGCACCCGGGACATCCCGATCATCTTCCTGACCGCGATCAACCACGGTCCGCACCACACCTTCCGCGGCTACGCGGCCGGCGCGGTGGACTACATCTCCAAGCCCTTCGACCCGTGGGTGCTGCGCGCCAAGGTCTCCGTCTTCGTCGACCTGTACGCGAAGAACTGCCAGCTGAAGGAGCAGGCGGCGCTGCTGCGCCTGCAGCTGGAGGAGGGCGGCGACGGGCAGGCCCTCGGCGGCGCGCTGCTGGGCGAGCTGTCCGCGCGGCTGGCGGCGGTCGAGGAGCAGGCCGAGGCGCTCGGCAAGCAGCTGGACGGCGGCGAGGACGCCGGGGTGGCCGCCACCGCCGCGCACCTGGAGCGCAAGCTCGCGGGGCTGCGCCGGGCCCTGGACGCGATGCGCCCGGGCAGTTCCTGATTCCTGCCGCCGGTTCACCCCTCCGGGTGGTCTTGATGCGGCGACCGGGTGAATCCCGGTCAGGGTGACGGTGTGTCTGCGACACGTCCGGGCGCCCGGCCTCGGGCACATGTGCACTGGTCGCCCGCCCCGGTAGGCTGCTGACCCATGGCCACTCGCACGCCCGGGAACGCAGCACGTAAGACGAGTCCGGGACCGTCCAAGAAGGCCGCGGCGAAGGCACCGGCCAAGCCGCCCGCGAAGAAGGCGGCGGCGAAGAAGGCGGCTCCCGCGAAGCGGACGGCGGCCAAGTCGGCCCCGCCCGCCCCGAAACCGTCCAGGTCGGTGCTGATGGGCGCGCTCAACGCGCTGGGCAGCCCGATCGCCGCGATCTTCCGGGGCTTCGGCGACGGTGCCAAGAACCTGCACCCGGACCACCGCAAGGACGGCGTGGGCCTGCTGCTGTTCGCGCTCGCGCTGGTGACCGCGGCCGGCACCTGGTTCACCCCGCAGGGCTGGCTGGGCGAGGGCGCCACCGCCGTGGTGTCCGGGCTGTTCGGCCGGCTCGACGTACTGGTGCCGTTCCTGCTGGCCGCGATGGCGATCCGGCTCTGGCGCCACCCGGAGCTGCCGGAGGCCAACGGACGGATCATGATCGGGCTGAGCGCGCTGCTGGTCGGCGTCCTCGGCCTGGTCCACATCGGCTGCGGCGCGCCCATGATGGGCAGCGGCGCCTCCCGGATACGGGCGGCCGGCGGGATCATCGGCTGGGCCGCGTCCACCCCGATGATGGCCGCCGCCGGGCCGGCGCTCGCGGTGCCGCTGCTCCTGCTGCTGGCGTTCTTCGGCCTGCTGGTCGTCACCGCCACGCCGATCAACCGGATCGGCGAGCGGGTGCGGGGGATCGGCATACGGCTCGGCGTGGTCGAGCCCAGGCCCGAGGACGAGCTGCACTGGGGGCGCACGCCGGAGCGCGAGCCGTCCACCGACCCGCCGGAGGACGCCGACCCCGACGCGCTGCCGTTCACCGTGGACACGGACGGCGACGACCCCTCGGACGAGGTGGCCGCCCGCCGTCGCCGCCGCCGGCGCAAGCAGACCGAGGAGCCGGAGGACGCCGAGCGGATCTCCCTGGACAAGGAGCCGCTGGACCCGTACGCCACCCGCGACCTCGCCGCCGGCGCGGCCGCCGACCTGGACGGCGCGTTGGTCTACGGCGTGCCCGCCTCCTCCGCGGTGGCGGACATGATGCACCAGGTGCAGGACCGCACCGCACCGCCGGAGGAGCCCGCCGTCCCGGCCGCCCGCAGCGGTGGCCCGGGCGCGCCCGAGGAGCACGGCGCGGCGCCGGTGCGGATGGAGCAGCTCCAGCTCGGCGAGGGCATCACCTACGCCCTGCCCTCGCTGGACCTGCTGGAGCGCGGCGGCCCGGCCAAGGCCCGCAGCGCCCTCAACGACGAGGTGGTCGCCCAGCTCACCGGCACCTTCTCCGAGTTCAAGGTGGACGCCAAGGTCACCGGCTTCACCCGGGGCCCGACGGTCACCCGCTACGAGGTCGAGCTCGGCCCGGCCGTCAAGGTGGAGCGGATCACCGCGCTCGCCAAGAACATCGCGTACGCGGTGGCCAGCCCGGACGTGCGGATCATCAGTCCGATCCCGGGCAAGTCCGCGGTCGGCATCGAGATCCCCAACCGGGACCGCGAGATGGTCAACCTCGGCGACCTGCTGCGCTCGCGCACGGCCGCCGAGGACACCCACCCGATGGTCGTCGGCATGGGCAAGGACGTCGAGGGCCACACGGTGATGGCCAACCTCGCCAAGATGCCGCACATCCTGGTGGCCGGCGCGACCGGTGCGGGCAAGTCGTCCTGCATCAACTGCCTGATCACCTCGATCCTCGCCCGGGCCACCCCGGACGAGGTGCGGATGGTGCTGGTCGACCCCAAGCGGGTCGAGCTGACCGCGTACGAGGGCATCCCGCACCTGATCACGCCGATCATCACCAACCCCAAGAAGGCCGCCGAGGCCCTCCAGTGGGTGGTGCGCGAGATGGACATGCGCTACGACGACCTCGCGGCGTTCGGCTTCCGGCACGTGGACGACTTCAACGCGGCCGTGCGGGCCGGAAAGGTCACCCCGCCGCTGGGCAGCGAGCGCGAGCTGACGCCGTACCCGTACCTGCTGGTGATCGTCGACGAGCTGGCCGACCTGATGATGGTCGCGCCGCGCGACGTCGAGGACTCGGTGGTCCGGATCACCCAGCTGGCCCGCGCGGCCGGCATCCACCTGGTGCTCGCCACCCAGCGGCCCTCGGTGGACGTGGTCACCGGCCTGATCAAGGCCAACGTGCCGTCCCGGCTGGCCTTCGCGACCTCCGCGATGGCCGACTCCCGGGTCATCCTGGACCAGCCCGGTGCGGAGAAGCTGATCGGCAAGGGCGATGCGCTCTTCCTGCCGATGGGCGCGAGCAAGCCGATCCGCATGCAGGGCGCGTTCGTCACCGAGGCGGAGATCGCCAAGGTGGTGCAGCACTGCAAGGACCAGCTGACCGCCGTCTACCGGGACGACGTGACGGCCGGGGGCGGGCCGAAGAAGGAGATCGACGAGGAGATCGGCGACGACCTGGACCTGCTGATCCAGGCGGCCGAGCTGGTGGTCTCCACCCAGTTCGGCTCGACCTCGATGCTCCAGCGCAAGCTCCGGGTCGGCTTCGCCAAGGCCGGCCGGCTGATGGACCTGATGGAGTCGCGCGGCATCGTCGGACCGAGCGAGGGCTCCAAGGCCCGCGACGTGCTGGTCAAGCCGGACGAGCTGGACGGGGTGCTGATCACCCTTCGGGGTTGACGGACCGGGCCGTGCGGGGCCCGGCCCGTGTCCTGACCCAGGTGTCACTCGTTCGGAGGAGGGTAGGCGCCGTGAGGGGAACCGAACGTCCGTACGTCGCGTCACACGGCGGAAAGCGGACGCCGGGTTCCCGGCGCGGCTCGGCTGACGCGTCAGCGGAGTGTCGGACCCAGGTCGGACAGGGCGCGCGCATTCGGGCCCGTTCCGCTTGAGAAACGATCCGCCCACGCCCCTAGACTGTTCCCCAGCAGGTGGCCATCCGCTCGAAAGGCGTGCCCCGTGACCATCGGCAAGTCCCCCGACCGCGAGAACGCCACGTCGTCCGTCGAGCCGACCGACGACGCGGTGCAGGCGGCCGATGCCCCGAGCATCGGCCGGGTGCTGTCCACCGCCCGGATCGACGCGGGGCTCACGGTGGAGCAGGTGAGTACCGCCACCCGGGTGCGGGTGCCGATCGTCCATGCCATCGAGGGGGACGACTTCGCCCGCTGCGGCGGCGACTTCTACGCCCGCGGGCACATCCGGCTGATCGCCCGGGTGGTCGGCCTGGACGGCGAGGAACTGGTCGCCCGGTACGACGCCGCGCACGGCGGCTCGCCCGCCGACAAGCGCCCGGCGACCCAGCTGATCGACAGCGGCCCGATCAGGGTGCCCCGCCGCGGCCGGCCGAACTGGGCGGCCGCCATGGTCGCCGCGATCGTCGCCGTGGTCGCGCTGATCGGCTTCAACCTGGTCAGCGGCAAGGGCGGCCACGGCGCCACCGGCTCGGCCAGCGCGCCGCTGCCCAGCGGTTCCGGGACCGGCTCGCTCTCCCCCGCGTCCACGCCCGCCGTCCAGCCGCCGGCGCCCGAGCCGAGCGCCGCCGCGATCGCCGCCGTCCCGGCCGACAAGGTCACCGTGAAGCTGGTCGCCGAGGGCACCAGCTGGGTCTCGGCGATGGACGGCAACGGCAAGTCGCTGTTCCAGAACAACATCAGCAAGGGTCAGGACCAGACCTTCACCGACCCCAAGCAGATCAAGCTGGTGCTCGGCAACGGCGGGGCCGTGCACGCGTACGTCAACGGGAAGGACCTCGGTCTCCTCGGCAAGGACGGGCAGGTGGTGCACGTCACGTACACCCCCGGAGACCCGCAGGCTGGCTGACCACAGGGGTCGGAACGCCCACTGATGATCAGCTGATCCAAGGCGCGCGCCCTCCGGGGCGAACGGCACCGGAGCCCGCGCGTTAATCTTGGCCCTATGCCTGAACGCCGTACTGTCGCCCTTGTCACGCTCGGATGCGCCCGCAACGAGGTGGATTCCGAGGAACTCGCCGGGCGACTGGAAGCCGACGGCTGGTTGCTCGTCGACGACGCCGCCGAAGCGGACGTCGCCGTGGTCAACACCTGCGGCTTCGTCGAGGCCGCCAAGAAGGACTCCGTGGACGCCCTGCTGGAGGCCAACGACCTCAAGGGGCACGGCCGCACCCAGGCCGTCGTCGCGGTCGGCTGCATGGCCGAGCGGTACGGCAAGGAGCTCGCCGACGCCCTGCCCGAGGCGGACGGCGTCCTCGGCTTCGACGACTACACCAACATCTCCGACCGCCTGCAGACCATCCTCTCCGGCGGCCACCACGCCCCGCACCTGCCGCGCGACCGCCGCAAGCTGCTGCCGATCAGCCCGGCCGAGCGGCAGTCCGCCGCCGAGGCCGTCGCCCTGCCCGGCCACGGCACCGAGGCCGCCGCCGAGCCGATCGCCGACCTGCCCGACGGCCTCGCCCCCGCCTCCGGCCCGCGCACCCTGCGCAAGCGGCTGGACGACAGCCCGGTCGCCTCGGTCAAGCTCGCCTCCGGCTGCGACCGCCGGTGCTCGTTCTGCGCCATCCCGGCCTTCCGCGGCTCCTTCATCTCCCGCCGGCCCTCCGACGTGCTGAACGAGGCCCAGTGGCTGGCCGGGCAGGGCGTGCGCGAGATCGTCCTGGTGAGCGAGAACAACACCTCGTACGGCAAGGACCTCGGCGACATCCGGCTGCTGGAGACGCTGCTCGGCGAGATCGCCGCGATCGAGGGCGTCGAGCGGGTCCGGGTCTCCTACCTCCAGCCGGCCGAGATGCGCCCCGGTCTGATCGACTCGATGACCGGGACCGCCGACGTGGTGCCCTACTTCGACCTGTCCTTCCAGCACTCGGCGCCCGCCGTGCTGCGCCGGATGCGGCGCTTCGGCTCCACCGACCAGTTCCTGGAACTGCTGGGGACCATCCGCGACAAGGCCCCGCAGGCCGGCGCCCGGTCCAACTTCATCGTCGGCTTCCCCGGCGAGACCGAGGAGGACTTCGCCGAGCTGGAGCGCTTCGTCACGCACGCCGGGCTGGACGCGATCGGCGTCTTCGGCTACTCGGACGAGGACGGCACCGAGGCCGCGACCTACGACGGCAAGCTCGCCGAGGACGTGATCGCCGACCGGCTGGACCGGCTGAGCCGACTGGCCGAGGAGATGACCGCCCAGCGGGCCGAGCAGCGGATCGGCACCGAGGTCGAGGTGCTGATCGAGTCGATCGAGGACGGCGTGGTCGAGGGCCGCTCCGCCCACCAGGCCCCGGAGACCGACGGCCTGACCACCCTCACCGGTGTCGAGGCCCCCGAGATCGGCCAGTTCTGGCGGGCCAGGGTCGTCGCCAGCGAGGGCGTCGACCTGATCGCCGAGGCGCTGGAGCAGGTGCGGTCGCCCAAGACCTCGGGAGTCGGGGAATGACCAAGGGGCCCGGCGCTCCGGCCGCGGCCCACCCGGGCAGACCGGTGGCCGCGGTGCCGCCGACCCCGGGGGTCTGGAACATCGCCAACGTGCTCACGATGGTCCGGGTGCTGCTGGTGCCGGTCTTCGTGGCGCTGCTGTTCGCCGACGGCGGGCACAACCCCAAGTGGCGCTCCGTCGCCTGGGCCTCGTTCGCGATCGCGATGATCACCGACCTGTTCGACGGCGAACTGGCCCGGCGCAAGGGCCTGGTCACCGACTTCGGGAAGATCGCCGACCCGATCGCCGACAAGGCGATCATGGGCTCGGCGCTGATCGGTCTCTCGCTGCTCGGCGACCTGCCCTGGTGGGTCACCGCGGTGATCCTGGCCCGCGAACTCGGCATCACGCTGATGCGGTTCTGGGTGATCCGCTACGGGGTCATCCCGGCCAGCCGCGGCGGCAAGCTCAAGACGCTGACCCAGGGCACCGCGGTCGGCATGTACGTACTGGACCTGACCGGCTGGCTGGCCACCGGGCGGGCCGTGCTGATGGGGCTGGCGGTGCTGCTGACCGTCGGCACCGCGCTGGACTACATCGGGCAGGCGCTGCGACTGCGCCGCGAGGGACTGGCCGCGGCGCGGTCGGGCCGCTGAACGACGGGGGAGCCGGGTGGCGGAGCGGGACGTGGCGGAGCAGGGTGCGGTGGAGCGGGACTTCCGGCTGGCCGAGCTGGCGCACGCCGCGCTGCGCGCCGAGGGCGGCACCCTGGCCGTCGCCGAGTCGCTGACCGGAGGTCTGCTGGCCGCGGCGCTGGTGGACGTCCCCGGGGCCTCCGCGACCTTCCGGGGCTCGGTCACCGCGTACGCGACCGAGCTGAAGGCCTCGGTGCTCGGGGTGGACGAGGGCCTGCTGGACGTGTACGGGCCGGTCCACCCGGTGGTGGCCCGGCAGATGGCCGAGGGCGTGCGCGGGCTGCTGGGGGCCACGTACGGGCTCGCGACGACCGGAGTGGCCGGGCCCGACCCGCAGGACGGACAGCCGGTCGGCACCGTACACCTGGCGGTCGCCGGCCCGGGGGGAACTCTGGTCAGTTCGCCCCTGCTGTCGGGCGGTCGTGCCACAATCCGTCACGAGGCGGTGACCGCCGCGCTGGAGCTGCTGGTCGATCGCTTCGCACGCCAGGAGTCCTAGGGGAGGGCTCCACCGGAGCGGGACCCGCCGGTTCGGCGCGCGGGTACGGGACAGCTGGAGGATCGTGTTACATCCAACACCCTGGTTGGGCAGAAACCAGGTGGCGAACGAGTTGCATGACGGTGGCGGGGCGGGTCGCGACGGGTACCACGACGGACCCGCGAACCCGGGTGCGACACCGGAACGAGGAGGGGGACGGCCTTGCAGCCCAGAGTGAACACGACCAGGGTCCCCGCACGCGAAGCGGGCAAGGCGGTACGGTGGGGTCGTGACATCTCGATCCGCAGTCCGAGGAGGGAGGCACCGATGATCCTGCTCCGTCGCCTACTGGGCGATGTACTGCGTCGGCAGCGCCAGCGCCAGGGCCGCACACTCCGCGAGGTGTCGGCGGCCGCCAGGGTTTCGCTCGGGTACCTCTCCGAGGTCGAGCGGGGACAGAAGGAGGCCTCCTCGGAGCTGCTCTCCGCCATCTGCGACGCGCTCGACGTCCGGATGTCCGAGGTCATGCGCGAGGTCAGCGACGAACTGTCGCTCGCCGAACTTGCGGCGATGGCCACCCTCTCCGAAGGTGATCTGCTGAGGCCGGTACTCGAACCGGTTCCGCTGCCCGCCCCCGGCACCGACCGGGCGAACCTCTCGCCCAAGGCCGCCGCGATGGACGTGGTCGCCGCCTGATCCCGGCCTCGACTCCCGGGCGCCCCTGTCCGGGGCGAGCGAAGGGAGGGCGGTCGTGCGAACAGACGCGCAGACGCGCCCGACGGCCCGAATACTGGCCCGGGCGCCGCTGTTCCTCCGGGGACGGCGTCCGGTGCGGTGGGTGCTGGCGGTCTCGGTGGCCGGGCTCGCCTGGTGGCTCCTGGTGGTCCGGGGGCAGCTGACCGACGGTGCGGTGCTGGGACTGCTCGCGGCCGGCGGCTGGGGGCTCGGTCTCATCCCGGTCCACGCCGACTGGAACGCGACCGGACCGTCCCGGCGCCCGTGCGCGGAGCCGGTGGGACCGGTGGAGGCGCAGCCGCCGCCGATCGGGTGATTCGACGTGGCCGGGGGCCGCGGGGTTCTCGGCCCCGCGGTCCCGGCCTTTTCCGTGTCCCGGCGGTTCGTCGGTTCAGGGGCGCAGCCGCAGGCCGCGTGGGGTGGCGTGGAAGCCGGCCTCCTCCAGGGCGCGGCCGAGGGCCGAACCCAGGGCGGGCTCGCCGTTGGTCCGCTCGACCGTGACGCTGCCCAGGGCGCCCTCCCGGACGGCGGCCGCGAGCGCCCCGGCCGCCAACGCCCGGGTGGCCTCGTCCTCGGGCCAGGCCAGCAGGGACTTCCCGCCGCGCTCGACGTACAGCGCCAGCTCGCCGTCCACCAGGACCACCAGGGCGCCCGCCTTGCGGCCCGGGCGGTGGGCCGTGGACTCCCTGCCGCCGCGGGCGGTGGGCGGTTCGGGCCAGGGCAGGGCGGCGCCGTAGGCGTTGGCCGGATCGGCGGCGGCCAGCACCAGCGTCTGCGGCGGCTCGCCGGCCGGGGCGGCCGGCCACTCGGCGGCCCGGGCCCGCTCCAGCCGGCCGTTCACCGAGCGCAGCCGGTCGGCCGCGCCCTCCATGGCGAACTGGGCGCCGCCCAGGCCCTCGACGAAGTACCCCCGGCGGGCCCGGCCGCGCTCCTCCATCGCGGCGAGCACCCGGTAGACCCCGGCGAAGCCGCCGGGCACCCGTTCGGCCGCCACCGTGCCCCTGGTGAGCAGGCCGTGCCGGTCCAGCAGGTTCTGCGCCTGGGCGGTGGCCCGGACCGTCGGGTCGGCGGCGAAGGCGGGCAGCAGCGACCAGCGCCCGGCCACCGTCGGCGGGCCGCCGCGCAGGGCGCCGCCGACCCGGCCGAAGGACCGGCCGGCACCGCCGTAGCGGCCGCGCGGGGTGGACCGGGGCGCCCGGTGGGCGGTGGCGCCCGCCGTCCGGCCCGAACCCAGCAGGGCGCGCAGCGGGGCGAGGGTGTCATTGGTGACGTAGCCCGCCCAGACGAGGTCCCAGAGCGCCTCGACGACCTCCGGCTCGGAGGTCTCCTCCGGGAGCTGCTGGACGAGTTGGCGGAAGAACAGGCCGTAGCCGCCGGCCAGCGCGGACATCAGGGCGCTGTGCACCGGGGTGAGCGTGGGCGGCACGGGCTCGGGGCGCAGCAGGTGGGCGTTCTCGGCGAGGTGCAGGCTGAGCCAGCCGTCCTTGCCGGGCAGGGCGCCGGCCCCGCACCAGCCGACCTCTCCGGCCGCCATCAACTCGTCCAGCAGCCCGGGCGCGTAGTCGGTGAGCCGGGCGGGGAGGACCAGCTTCTCCAGCGCGGAGGCGGGCAGGGCGGTGCCCTGGAGCTGTTCGACCACGCGCAGCAGGCCGTCCGGGCCGCGCAGCCGGTGGCCGGCCAGGTGCTGCCACTGCGGCAGGAAGGCTGCCAGGGCGCGCGGCGGGACCGGTTCGACCTCCTGGCGCAGAGCGGCCAGCGAGCGGCGGCGCAGCCGGCGCAGCACCTCGGCGTCGCACCACTCGGGGGCGGTGTGCTCAAGAGGGGCAGCGCGAAGCGCTTCCGGCGACGGGTGGGCGGCGGGTGGGAGGTACCGGCCCTGGACCAGGCGGCCCGCGGCGGTCAGGCGGTGCAGGGTGCCGGTGACCACGGCGGTGCCGAGGCCGTAGCGGGCGGCGGCCTCGGCGGCGGTGAACGGGCCGTGGGTGCGGGCGTGACGGGCGATCAGATCGCCCAGCGGGTCCTTGACCGGCTCGGTGAAGGCCTCCGGGACGCCGACCGGCAGCGGGGTGCCCAGCGCGTCGCGCAGCCGTCCGGCGTCCTCGATCGCGGCCCAGCGCTGCTGGCCGGCGATCCGGACCTGGATCACCCGGCGGGCCGCCTCCAGCTCCAGGGCCCAGAGCGGCTCGGCGCCGCGGAGGGTCAACTCGGCCTCGGAGAGCGGGCCGAGCAGGCGCAGGGCGTCGGCGACGCCCTCGGCGTCCCTGATCCGGCGTTCGGGGGTGAGGCGCTGGAGTTCGGCCTCCAACTCGGTGAGCACCTGGGGGTCGAGCAGTTCGCTCAGCTCGGCCTGGCCGAGGAGTTCGGACAGCAGCCGGGAGTCGAGCGAGAGGGCGGCGGCGCGGCGCTCGGCGAGCGGGGAGTCCCCCTCGTAGAGGAACTGGGCGACGTAGCCGAACAGCAGCGAGCGGGCGAAGGGCGAGGGCTCCGGGGTGGTGACCTCGACCAGGCGGACGGCGCGGGACTCCAGATCGCCCATCAGCTCGACCAGGCCGGGGACGTCGAAGACGTCCTGCAGGCACTCCCGGACGGCCTCCAGGACGATCGGGAACGAGCCGTACTCGGAGGCGACTTCGAGCAGCTGGGCGGCGCGCTGGCGCTGCTGCCAGAGCGGAGTGCGGCGGCCGGGGCTGCGGCGGGGGAGCAGCAGGGCGCGGCCGGCGCACTCCCGGAAGCGGGAGGCGAACAGGGCGGAGCCGCCGACCTGGTCGGTGACCAGCTGCTCGATCTCGCCGGGGTCGAACAGGGCGGCGTCGGCGCCGACCGGGGCCTCGTCCCGGCCCGACTCGTCCGAGGGGCCGCCGAACCGGCTCGACGGCTCCGCGGGGCCGGCGAAGTCGAAGTCGAGGGCCAGCAGGTCGGCGTCGGGCAGGCGGAGCACGATGCCGTCGTCGGCGTGCATGACCTGGGGGTCCAGGCCGTGCTTCTCGCGCAGCCGGGCACCGAGGGCGAGCGCCCAGGGGGCGTGCACCTGGGCGCCGAAGGGGGAGTGGATGACGATCCGCCAGTCGCCGAGCTCGTCCCGGAAGCGCTCGACCACGATGGTGCGGTCGTCCGGGAGGTGGCCGCAGGCGGCGCGCTGCTCGGCCAGGTAGTCCAGCAGGTTGGCGGCGGCCCAGTCGTCCAGGCCGGCCTGCTTGAGGCGCTCGGTGGCGGCCTCGGGCCGCAGGGTGCCCAGTTCGCGGGTGAAGGCGCCGAGGGCGCGGCCGAGTTCGAGCGGACGGCCGAGGGCGTCGCCCTTCCAGAACGGGAGCCGGCCGGGGACGCCGGGGGCGGGGGTGACCAGCACCTTGTCGTGGGTGATCTCCTCGATCCGCCAGGAGGTGGTGCCGAGGGTGAACACGTCGCCGACGCGGGACTCGTAGACCATCTCCTCGTCGAGTTCTCCGACGCGGCCGCCGCCCTTCTTCGGGTCGGCCCCGGCGATGAAGACGCCGAACAGGCCGCGGTCGGGGATGGTGCCGCCGGAGGTGACGGCCAGGCGCTGGGCGCCGGGGCGGCCGGTCACCGTGCCGGCCACCCGGTCCCAGACCAGGCGGGGGCGCAACTCGGCGAAGGCGTCCGAGGGGTAGCGGCCCGCCAGCATGTCGAGCACGGCGTCGAAGGCGGACTGCGGGAGGGACGCGAAGGGGGCGGCCCGACGGACCACGGCGAGCAGGTCGTCCACCGGCCAGGCGTCCAGGGCCGTCATCGCGACCAACTGCTGGGCGAGCACGTCCAGCGGGTTGCGCGGGATGCGCAGCGCCTCGATCCGGCCGGCCCGCATCCGCTCGGTGACCACGGCGGACTGGACGAGGTCCCCCCGGTACTTGGGGAAGAAGACGCCGGTGGAGACGGCGCCGACCTGGTGGCCGGCCCGGCCGACGCGCTGCAGACCGGAGGCGACCGAGGGCGGGGACTCGACCTGGACGACCAGCTCGACGGCGCCCATGTCGATGCCCAGCTCCAGGCTGGAGGTGGCGACCACGGCGGGCAGCCGGCCGGCCTTCAACTCCTCCTCGACGAGCGACCGCTGCTCCTTGGAGACGGAGCCGTGGTGGGCCCGGGCGATGACCGGGGGCGCGCCCCTGGCCGCGCCCGAGCCGCCCATCAGCTCGGCCGGGGCGTGCGCCTCGGGGATCGCGGTGCCGGTGGCGCGCTCGTGGGCGATCTCGTTCAGCCGGTTGCACAGCCGCTCGGCCAGCCGGCGGGAGTTGGCGAACACGATGGTCGAGCGGTGCGACTCGACCAGGTCGACGATCCGCTCCTCGACGTGCGGCCAGATGGAGGCTTGTCGCTGCGGGTCGCCGCCGGCGGCGGTGCCGGGGCTGCCGTCGGCGGCCGGGGCGGCGGGCAGGTCGTCCAGGTCGGGGACCGGGACGACCACCGAGAGGTCGAACTCCTTGGCGGCGGCGGGCTGGACCACGGTGGCGCCGCGCCGGGGGCTGAGGAAGCGGGCCACCTCCTCGACCGGGCGGACCGTCGCGGACAGGCCGATCCGGCGGGCCGGACGGTCCAGCAGTTCGTCCAGCCGCTCCAGGCTGAGGGCGAGGTGCGCGCCGCGCTTGGTGCCGGCGACGGCGTGCACCTCGTCCAGGATCACGGTGTCCACTCCGCGCAGGGCCTCCCGGGAGGCGGAGGTGAGCAGCAGGAACAGCGACTCGGGGGTGGTGATCAGGATGTCCGGCGGGTGGGTGGCGAAGCGGCGGCGGTCGGCGGCCGGGGTGTCGCCGGAGCGGATGGCGACCTGGACCTCGGGCTCGGGCAGGCCGAGCCGGACGGCGGCCTGGCGCAGGCCGGCCAGGGGGGCGCGCAGGTTCCGTTCGACGTCCACCGCGAGGGCCTTGAGCGGAGAGACGTAGAGGATCCGGCAGCGGCGCCTGGGCTCGGCGGGGGGAGGGGTGTTGCTGAGGCGGTCGAGGGCGGAGAGGAAGGCGGCCAGCGTCTTGCCGGAGCCGGTGGGGGCGACGACCAGGACGTCCGTCTCCCGCTGGATGGCCTGCCAGGCCTCGGCCTGGGCGCTGGTGGGGGCGGAGAAGGCACCGGTGAACCAGGCCCGGGTGGCCGGGGCGAAGCCGGCCAGGGGGTCGGGGGTGGACGGGGTCGGGTGCTGGGACGCCATGCCCCCATGGTGCCGGGTGGGACTGACATGCGGGGGGTGCGGCGGGACGGGGGCCGAGAGGGGTGCAAGCCGGGGAGCGGAAGTGATGATCCGCTCATATGGTGAGGAATCGGATGCTTGATCCATCCGTGACCGACCGGACCGACGAGCGGAGACCGTGCGATGGTGCAGGCGCACTCGTCGGGCGGGACCGCCCGGCGCCGCCGGGTCCGCGGGCCCGCCCGGGCGCTGCTCGCGATGCTGCTCACCGCGCTCGTGGTGGGGGGCGCCGTTCCGTACGTGTCCGGTCCTGGGCGGGCGTACCTCAGCTACCTGGTGCTGGCCGAGGGCGAGGACGCCGCCGGTGCGGCCCGGGCCGGGGCGGAGAGCCGGGCGGCGGGCGGGCAGGTGGTCCAGGAGTACCCGCAGATCGGGGCCGTGCTGGTGTACGCGACCGGGCCGTTCGCCGACCGGGTGCGGGCCCGGCCCGGGATCGCCGCCGTCGGCGCGACCAGGACCGCGCCGGTGGTCGCGCCGCCGCGGGCGGTGGCGGGGGCGGGGGGCTTCACGGCGGCGACGGCCGTGGGGGCGCGCGCGGGCGCGGGGCCCGGCGGGAGACGGGGCGGCGACCGGGCGGACGCGGGGACCCAGACGGTGCCCGATCCGGGGGAGGGTGACGCCTGGAACATCGCCATGGTCGGGGGCACCGCCGCCCGGACGGGGGACGCCTCGGCGCTGTCCGGCGGTGGGGTGCCGAGCCCCGACGCGCTGCGCAAGGTGCTGGTCGCGGTGCTGGACTCCGGGGTCGACGACACCCACCCGGACCTGCGCGCCGCCGTCGATCCGAAGGCCTCCGCCTCCTGCGCGGACGGCCGGCCCGACGGCCGCACCGGCGCCTGGCGGCCCGAAGCCGGGGTGGTCGAGAGCGGCCACGGCACCCACGTCGCCGGGATCGTCGGGGCCGCCAGGGACGGCCGCGGGGTCACCGGGGTCGCTCCGGGGGTGCGGATCGCCGCCGTCCGGCTGCTCGGGCCGCTCGGCCAGTACTACGCGGAGAACATCGTCTGCGGCATGCTCTGGGCCGCCGACCACGGGGCCAGGGCGATCAACAACAGCTACTTCGCCGACCCGTGGAAGTACAACTGCCCGGAGGAGCGGGACCAGGCCGCGCTGATCGCGGCCGTCGGGCGGGCCGCGGGGTACGCTCGGCGCAAGGGCGCGGTGGTGGTCGCCTCGGCGGGCAACGACGGGCAGGACCTCGGTGCCTCGCGGACCGACGACCGGAGCCCCAACGACCGGCTGTCGGGGCCGGCGCTCGTCCGCCACCTGGGCACCGAGTGCGTACGGCTGCCCGGCGAGCTGCCCGGGGTGGTGACCGTCACCGCGGTCAACCGGGACGGGCACCCGGCGGCGTACTCCAACTACGGGCGCGGGCGGGTCTCGCTGGCCGCCCCGGGCGGCGATCCGGACGGCGGGCCGCACGGGGCGATCGTCTCCGACTGGCCGGAGGGGCAGTACGCGGCGCTGGCGGGGACCTCGATGGCGGCCGCCCATGTGACCGGGGCGGTGGCGGTCGCGGCGGCGTCGCATCCGGAGCTGGGGGCGGACGAGCTGGCGGGGTTGTTGGCGAGGGGAGCGGTGGCGGGGTGTCCGGTGGCGGCTCCGGGGTGCGGGGAGCGGCGGTACTTCGGGGCGGGGCTGGTGGCGCTGCCCCGTTGACCGGGGGCGGGCGCCGGCGGAAAAGCGGGTGACGGGGTGGTGGGGCGGGGGTGAGGATCGGGGCATGGATGATTCGGGTGGGGCCGTGTTCCTGGCGACGGAGCGGTTGCTGTTGCGGCGCTTCACACCGGCGGACCTGGACCGGCTGGTGGAGCTGGACGGCGATCCGGAGGTCATGCGCTTCCTGACCGGGGGGAAGCCGAGCGCGCGGGAGTGGCTCGAGGAGGAGGTGCTGCCGCTGTTCCTGGAGCACTACCGGCGGTACGGCGATCTCGGGTGGTGGGCGGCCGAGGAGCGGTGCGGCGGGGCGTTCCTGGGGTGGTTCGAGTTCCGGCCGACGCGCGAGGGGGAGCGGGGCGAGGTCGAGCTCGGCTACCGGTTGCGGCGGGCCGCGTGGGGGCGCGGGTACGCGACGGAGGGCGCGCGGGCACTGGTCCGGCGCGGGTTCGCGGAGCTGGGGGTGGAGCGGGTGGTGGCGTACACGATGGCGGTGAACGCGGGCTCCCGGCGGGTGATGGAGAAGAGCGGGCTGTCGTTCGTCCGCACGTTCCACGAGGACTATCCGGAGATGATCCCGGGGAGCGAGCACGGTGAGGTCGAGTACGCGGTGACGGCCGAGGAGTGGCGGGCCCGGTCCGGGATACTTGGGGCATGAGGCTGACGGAGTTCTGGCGACGGATGTACGCGCACTTCGGGGAGGCGTACGCGGAGTCGTTCGCGACCGACCACGTGATGAGCGAACTGGGCGGGCGGACGGTGCGGCAGGCGCTGGAGGCGGGCTGGGAGGCCAAGGACGTCTGGCGGGTGGTCTGCGACACCCAGGGCGTCTCCGGGTCGCTGCGCTGAGTGCCGGCCTCCGGGCGGCATGGGACAGACTGTCCGGGTGACAAATAGCGCGGAACAGAAGAATTCGGACCGGGACACCGACGGTGCCCCGGCGGGCGGGGGACCGTGGGGCGGGATGCCGCGTTGGCTGCCGCGGGCGATGGTGCTGTTCCTGGTGCTGGTGGGGCTGTTCCAGCTCGCCGACTGGGCGTTCCGGCAGCTGATCGACCTGTTCGTGATGCTGCTGGTGTCGTTCTTCCTGTCGTTGGCGCTGGAGCCGGCCGTGGACCGGATGGCGGCGCGGGGGGTGCGCCGGGGCGTCGGGACCTTCCTGGTGTTCGTGGCGGTCGGGGTGGCGGTGGTGGGGTTCCTCGCCGCGCTCGGCACGCTGCTGGTCGACCAGGTGGCGAAGATCGCCGGTGACCTGCCGCACCTGGTCGACAGTCTGATCGGGTGGATCAACCGGACCTTCCACCAGGAGCTCTCGCTGGGTGAGCTGCAGAATCGATTGCTCAAGGACTCCGGGGCCATCGAGAGCTACGTCCAGCAGGCCGCCGACAACGTCTGGGGTGTCTCCTCCACCCTGATCGGCGGGCTCTTCCAGGCCTTCACGGTCGGGCTGTTCACCTTCTACTTCACCGCCGAGGGGCCGCGGGTGCGCCGGACGGTCTGTTCGATGCTGCCGCCCGCGAAGCAGGGCGAGGTGCTGCGCGCCTGGGAGATCGCGCTCGCCAAGACCGGCGGCTACCTGTACTCCCGGGCACTGCTCGCGGTGGTGTCCTCCGCCGGGCACTGGGTGATGTTCGAACTGATCGGCCTGCCGTACGCGGCGGCGCTGGCGGTCTGGGTGGGCGTCATGTCGCAGTTCGTGCCGACCATCGGGACCTATCTGGCCGGGGCGCTGCCGGTGCTGGTGGCGCTGACGGTGGATCCGGTGGACGCGCTCTGGGTGCTCGGCTTCGTGGTGGTCTACCAGCAGATCGAGAACTACCTGCTGCAGCCGCGGATCACCGCGCGGACGGTGGACGTGCACCCGGCGCTGGCCTTCGGCTCGGTGATCGCGGGGGCGGCACTGCTCGGCGCGGTGGGCGCGGTGATCGCGATCCCGGCGGCGGCGACGCTCCAGGGCTTCGTGGGGACGTACGTCCGACGGTACGAGGTGGCCACCGACCCGCGGATCGACCGGGGCGAGCAGCGCAGGGTCCGGCGGGAGCTGCGCCGGGAGGCGGCCCGGCGGCTGCGCCGGATGGTCGCCGGCGACGGGGCGAGGCGCGGGGAGTGATTCGGAGGCGCCGTCCCCGGGGTGTCCCGGGGGCGGCGTGGGCCGGACGTGCGACGCTTGAATCGAACAGATGTTCTTTGTACTCTCCGGCGTGGAGTTTTCCACAGGCCGGGTCCGATCGGGCTCGTTTGTCAGTGGGACGCGCTAGCGTCGAGGACGATGAAGCGCACAGCACAGAACCCGAGGGAAAAAGCCATGGCAGGTACGGACCGCGAGAAGGCCCTGGAGACCGCTCTCGCCCAGATCGAGCGGCAGTTCGGCAAGGGCTCGGTGATGCGCCTCGGCGAGAAGGCCAACGAGCCGGTCGAGGTGATCTCCACCGGGTCCACCGCCCTGGACGTCGCCCTCGGGGTCGGCGGCATCCCGCGCGGCCGAGTGATCGAGATCTACGGCCCCGAGTCCTCCGGCAAGACCACTCTGACCCTGCACCTGGCCGCCAACGCCCAGAAGGCCGGCGGCACGGTCGCGTTCGTCGACGCGGAGCACGCGCTCGACCCCGAGTACGCCAAGAAGCTCGGCGTGGACACCGACGCCCTGCTGGTCAGCCAGCCGGACACCGGTGAGCAGGCGCTGGAGATCACCGACATGCTGATCCGCTCCGGCGCGATCGACCTGGTGATCATCGACTCGGTCGCGGCGCTCGTCCCGCGCGCGGAGATCGAGGGCGAGATGGGCGACTCGCACGTCGGTCTGCAGGCCCGACTGATGAGCCAGGCGCTGCGCAAGATCGCCGGTGCGCTGAACCAGTCGAACACCACCGCGATCTTCATCAACCAGCTGCGCGAGAAGATCGGCGTGATGTTCGGTTCGCCGGAGACCACGACCGGTGGCCGCGCGCTGAAGTTCTACGCCTCGGTCCGCCTCGACATCCGCCGGATCGAGACCCTGAAGGACGGCACCGAGGCGGTCGGCAACCGCACCCGCGTCAAGGTGGTCAAGAACAAGGTCGCCGCGCCGTTCAAGCAGGCCGAGTTCGACATCCTCTACGGCGTGGGCATCAGCCGCGAGGGCGGCCTGATCGACATGGGCGTGGAGCACGGCTTCATCCGCAAGTCTGGTGCCTGGTACACCTACGAGGGCGACCAGCTCGGCCAGGGCAAGGAGAACGCCCGCAACTTCCTGCGGGACAACCCGCAGCTCGCCGACGAGATCGAGCGGAAGATCAAGGGCAAGCTCGGCATCGGCCCGAAGGTGGAGGAGCCGGCCGAGGCCGGGGCCGAGGCCGCCGCCGACGGTGCCGCCAAGCCGATCACCGCGACCGCCACCAAGACGGCCGCGGCGAAGAAGACGGCGGCGGCCAAGGCCTGAGCCGTTGACGCAGCACGACAGGGCGGGCGGCGGCCCGGAGGACGACGACTACGGGCCGCCGGACTGGTTCGCCGCGGTCGCGGAGGAGCCCGAGCCGGTGGCCGAGGCGCCCCGGGGAGCGCGCCCCCGGCGCGGCCGGCGGTCCATCGCGCAGTGGGCCTCCGGCCCCGAGCCCGAGCTCGACCGGGCTCCGACCCGGGCGGTGCGCGGCGCCGCGTCCGGGCCGGAGCCGGCGGAGCCTTCGGTCGAGGCGCTCGGCCTGGTCTCCGCCTCCGAGCTGCCCACCGGCCGTCGCCGGCGGCGCTCGGCCCTCGCGGCCGAGGAATCCGAAGCGGTCGGGGGGGCCGCTTCGACACCGACGGCCGTGGCGAGCGGCCGCGGCGGGGCCGAGGCGGCCGATCGCGAGGGTGCGGCCGCCTCGGCCGCCCGTCGTGGCGGGCGCCGGGGCCGTGGCGCCACCGGGCGCGCCGGAGAGGAGGACGCCGGCCGCGCCTCCCGGAAGCAGGCCGAGGAGTCGGCCGATCCGGAGAGCCGCGCCCGGGACATCTGCCTGCGGCTGCTGACCGGCGCCGCCAAGACCCGCAAGCAGCTCGCCGACGCCCTGCGCAAGCGGGAGATCCCGGAGGAGGTCGCCGACGAGGTGCTCACCAGGCTCGAAGAGGTCGGGCTGATCGACGACGCGGCCTTCGCCGCGGCCTGGGTGGAGTCCCGGCACGCCGTCCGGGGCCTGTCCCGGCGGGCACTGGCCCAGGAGCTGCGCACCAAGGGCGTCGCCGCCGACCTGGTCGAGCGGGCCGTCGCCCAGCTCGACCACGACGACGAGACGGACGCGGCCAGGGCGCTGGTCGAGCGCAAGCTGCGGTCCACCCGGGGGCTGGACCCGCAGGTGCGCACCCGGCGGCTGGTGGGGATGCTGGCCCGCCGCGGCTACTCCGAGGGGCTGGCGTTCCGGGTGGTGCGCGGCGCGCTGGAGCAGGAGCAGTGTGAACCGTCGGGTCGGGAGTAGTGGCAGTTCTGTAGGCGTCTTGGAGTGAACCAGGTCAACTCTTGACCGTTTCGTGACCCCCACCTAGCCTCGCCTTCAGCGCCAGGGGGGCCTGTGGACGGCACCCCGTGCGGCGACGGGGGAGTGGGCGGCAATGGGGATCTCGGCGGGCACCGGCCCGAGTGGCTCGCTGGTGTCGATCGCCGGATCGGCCGCGCTGCTCCTGCTGGCGCTCGCGGTGGCCGCCGGGCTGGCGGTCAGACGGCTCCGGGCGGCCCGGAGCGGTGCGCCGGCCGAGGCCGAGCGGGCCCGTCGGTGGGCCGAGGAGCAGACCGCCGGGCAGCGGGCCGAACTCGCCCGCCGCGAGGGGGACCTGGCCGAGGAACTGCGCAGGCTGCGCCGCCGGGAGGACGAACTGGCGGCGCGTTCGGCCGAGTTGGAGCGCTCCCGGGGCGAGGCCGAGGCGCTGGTCACCCGCCGGGTGAGGGCGCTGGAACGGGCCGCAGGGCTCTCCGCCGAGCAGGCCCGCGCCGAACTCCTGCGGGAGGCCACGGAGTCGGCCCGGCGGGAGGCCGCCGTCACCGTCCGGGAGATCGAGCGCGAGGCCAGGGAGGAGGGCGAGCGCCGAGCCCGGGACATCGTCGCCGGGGCGGTCCAGCGGCTGGCGACGGAGCAGACCGCGGAGAGCGTCGTCACCGTCCTGCGGCTGCCGAACGAGGACATCAAGGGCCGGATCATCGGCCGCGAGGGCCGCAACATCCGTGCCTTCGAGGCGGTCACCGGCGTGAACCTGATCGTCGACGACACCCCCGCGTCGGTGCAGCTGTCCTGCTTCGACCCGGTCCGCCGGGAGACCGCCCGGCTCACCCTGGAGCAGCTGGTCGAGGACGGCCGGATCCACCCGAGCAGGATCGAGCACCTGCACGAGCGCAGCCGCGAGGAGGTCGGACAGCGCTGCGTCCGGGCCGGCGAGGACGCCCTGCTGGAGGCCAGGATCGGCGGGATGCACCCCGAACTCGTCCGCACCCTGGGCTCGTTGCGCTACCGGGCGTCGTACGGGCAGAACGTGCTCGGGCACCTGCTGGAGTCCGCGCACCTGGCCGGGATGATGGCCGCCGAACTCGGGGTGGACCCGGAGCCGGTGCGGCGCGCGGCGCTGCTGCACGACATCGGCAAGGCGCTCACCCACGAGTCCGAGGGCAGCCACGCCGCGATCGGCGCGGAGCTCGCCCGGCGGTACGACGAGTCCCCCGAGGTCGTGCACGCGATCGCCGCCCACCACAACGAGGTCGACCCGCGCACCGTGACGGCCGTGCTGACCCAGGCCGCGGACGGCTGCTCGGGCGGCCGGCCGGGCGCGCGCAAGGAGTCGCTGGAGCTGTACGTCCGGCGGCTGGCGCGGCTGGAGGAGATCGCGCGCTCGCACGAGGGCGTCGCCGAGGTGTACGCGATGCAGGCCGGTCGGGAGGTGCGGGTGATGGTCCGTCCGGACGCGGTGGACGACCTCGGCGCGGAACTGATCGCCCGCGAGGTCGCCCGCCAGGTCTCCACCGAGCTGACCTACCCGGGCCGGATCCGGGTGACGGTGGTCCGCGAGAGCCGGGCCACGGCGGTGGCGGGCTAGGCGGCCTTCCTAGGAGACGCCCTGGCTCTAGGAGACGCCCTGGCTCGGGGAGTCCACCTGCCGGGCCGCGGGCCGGTCGGACGGGTCGGGGGCCGGAGTGAGGGTGGCCGGGCCGCCGCGGGCGCGGTCGGCGAGGGCGAGGAGGTCCTCGGCGACCGCGCCCTGGGTGACGCCGACCAGGTGGCCGTCCGGGCGGATCAGCAGGACGGTGTGCGGGCCGGCGCCCGGGTAGTCCTCGGTGACCAGCACCTCGGCGGGGACGGGCAGCGCGGCGGCGACTTCGGCGAGGCGGGGCATCAGGCCGGCGCCGAGCCAGTGCTCGGAGGACCAGACGGCGGTACCGGGGGCGACCAGCAGCAGCAGGAAGGCGGTGCCGAGCCGGGCGTGCAGGTGGTCGGGGGTGCCGTCGTCGGCGAGCACCGGCAGGTCCGGGACGAGCACGCCGGGGGCGGTGGCGGGCAGCAGCTCGCTGAGCGAGGTGGTGCCGCGTGTGCCGCGCTGCGCCGGGACCCGGCCGGGGACGCCGGAGGGCGCCGCCGGGTAGGCGGGCGCGCCGCCGAACCGGCCGGTGCCGAGCTGGCCGTCGGCGAGCAGCGGGGCGTGCTTGCGGAAGCCGCCGACCAGCAGTGAGCGCCGGGTCTGCTGCCAGCCGCGCAGCGGGCGCAGCAGCGGCATGGACTGGTCGACCGCGCGCAGTCGGGCGCCGACCGCCCCGCGCCGCTCGGCCTCGTAGCCGTCCAGCAGGGCGCCGCCGGGCTGCGGGCCGCCGGAGTGGAGGTGCCAGGCGAGGGCGAGCCGCCAGGCGAGGTTGTCGGCGTCGCGCAGCCCGTCCACGAGGTTCTGCATGCCGAGGGCGCCGTGCAGGTGGGCGGCGTCGCCGGCCAGGAAGCAGCGGCCGACCCGGAAGCGGGCGGCGAGCCGCTGTTGGGCGGTGTGGTCGGCGGCGGCCAGCAGCTCGAAGCGGGGCAGTTCGCCGCACCAGCCGGTGAGGGTGGAGGTGACCCGGTTGAGCAGGGTGTCGCCGGTGACGATGCCGGGCCAGGTGGCGTGCGGGTCCACCGTCTCGGTGGCGGCGGGGCGGCCGGGGGGCAGCCGCCAGTCGAGCCGCCAGACACCGTCCGGCAGCGGGCGGGCGGAGGCCTCGCGGTCGCCGCGCCACGGGGGCTCGCGGTGCAGCCGGGCGCCGTCGAAGGGCAGGTCGACCCGGACGGTGGCGATGGCGTTGCGGTCGACCGCCGGGCGGCCGGGGAAACGGATCTTCAGGAGCTTGCGGACGCTGGATCTCGCGCCGTCGCAGCCGACCAGGTGGCTGCCGCGCCACCAGGTCGTGGAGCCGTCCTGGGTGCCCGTGGTGCGGATGCTGACGCCGTCCCGGTCCTGTTCGAGTTCGACGACCCGGTTGAGCGGGACCAGCCGGATCAGCGGGGTGCCGGTCAGGGCGTCGCGCAGCCCGCGCTGGAGGCGGTGCTGGGGCAGGTGGAAGGTGGGCGAGTCGGTGAGGTCGATCCGCAGCATCTCCTGGCGGCGGCGCCAGACGGCGAAGGAGTCCCACAGCGCGGAGTCCGAGACGGCCCGCGAGTAGCCGATCCGGGTCAGGAAAGCGGCGGTGTCGGCGCCGAGTACGAGGCTGCGGGGGCCTTCGGGGCAGAGCCCGGAGCCCTCGTCCAGGACGATGGCGGGCACCTCGTGTCGGGCCAGGGCGAGGGCCAGGGCCAGACCGACCGGTCCGGCCCCGACCACGATCACCGGGTCCATGAGGGAACCTCCGGGCACGAACCGGCCGATCGGCCGGCGTCAGTTACCGCTGCCGCATATGCCGTGTGGATGCTCCCGGGAGGTGTCACGAAGAGCAATGCAACAGTTCACCTGCGTGTCCGTCAAGCAGAAGCCGAAGTGCGCCGGTTCGCGCCGCGACGGCCGCGTGCTTCGATCCAGCGTGCGAGCGCGGTCAACAGCAGGCACATCGCGATGTAGATCGGGCCGATCACGAGCACCACGGGGATGTAGGGGAAGCCCGCGGCGTTGATCGGCTGGCTGGCGAGGGCCTTCCCGACGAACAGCAGCTCGTGGTAGGTGATGATGAAGCCGAGCGAGGTGTCCTTGAGGGTGACGACCAGCTGGCCGATCATCGAGGGCAGCATCGAGCGGACGGCCTGCGGCACCAGGATCGACGTCATCACCTGCGTCTTGCGCATGCCGAGCCCGTACGCCGCCTCGCCCTGGCCGCGCGGGACGGCGTTGACGCCGCTGCGGATGATCTCGGCCTGGACCGCCCCGTTGTAGAGGGTGAGGCCGAGCACCAGCGCCCACATCGGCTGCTGGGCGAAGAAGGCGTAGTAGAGCCCGACGATCAGGATCAGCAGCGGCATCGCCCGGAAGAACTGGGTGAAGGCCGTGCAGACCCAGCGGACCGGCCGGTGGTCGGAGAGCTGACCGGCCGCCAGCAGGGCGCCCAGGGTGAGCGAGAACGCCGCGGCCAGCCCGAAGGCCTCCAGGGTGGACAGCAGGCCGTCCACGATCTGCTGCTGGACGTAGGTGTACTGGAAGGCGTCCCAGAGACCGGGGTCGAACTGGCCGTTGTCGTTCAGCGCGCTGAAGACGTACCAGAGGAGTCCCGCGATGGCGAGCACCGAGAGGACGCCGAGCGCGCGGTTGCGGGTGCGGGCCTTCGGGCCGGGGGTGTCGTAGAGGACGCTGGCGGAAGCCTGGCGCTGGAACATGCTCATGCGCCCACCTCGCTGCGCTCGGCAGGGGCGTTCGCCCGTGCGCGCCGTTCGATCGTTCGCTCGCTCATCGGGCCACCGCCAGTCGGGATTCCAGGAAGCGGAAGAACGTGGCGACCGTCGCGCTGATCAGCAGGTAGGCGCAGGCCACCCAGAAGAAGATGGCGAAGATCGAGTAGCCGCGCTCGGAGAAGGTCTGCTGGGCGCTGTACAGCTCGGGGACGCTGAACGCGCCGGCGATCGCCGAGTTCCTCGGAAGGGCGATGAACACGCTGCTCATCGGGCCCAGGACGGTCCGGGCGGCCTGCGGCAGGACGACCAGGGTGAGGGTCTGGCCGAAGCCCATGCCGAGGCTGCGGGCGGCCTCCGCCTGGCCGAGCGGCACGGTGTTGATGCCGGAGCGGATCACCTCGCAGACGAACGAGGCGGTGTACGCGCCGAGCGCCAGCACCGCGAACGCCAGGTGGCTGAAGTGCACGCCCAGCGGCGGCAGCCCGAAGGTGACGGCGAAGAACAGCAGGGTCAGCGGGGTGTTGCGGAAGAGCGTCACCCAGGTGGTGCCGAAGGCGCGCAGGACCGGCACCGGGGAGACCCGGAAGGCCGCCAGCAGGGTGCCCAGCAGCAGGGCGAGCAGCGCGCTGAGCGCGCTCACCTCGATCGTCTGTAGGAAGCCGTCGCGGAACAACGCGAAGTTGTCGTCCTCGAACAGGAACCCCATCCGGCGGCCCTCCTCTCAACTCATGGTCGGGAAACCGACGTACGGCGGGCGGATCAGTAGCGCTCGAGGGCGGGGACCTCGGGCGCCGGGGAGCCGGAGGCGCCCAGGGTGGCGTCGTAGGCCTTCTTCCAGTCGCCGTTGTCCTCGTGGGCCTTGAGGGCGTCGCTGATCGCGTCGCGCAGGGCCTTGTCGTCCTTGTTGAGGCCGACGCCGTAGTTCTCCTTGGTGAACGGCTTGCCGACCACCTTGAGCTTGGGGGCGTACTTGGAGGCGTAGCCCTTGAGGATCGCGTCGTCGGTCGTGACCGCGTCGACCTCGCCGGACATCAGCTTCTCGACGCAGGCCGAGTAGGTGTCGAACTGGGTGACCTTCGGGTTGTACTGCTGGATGTTCTTGATCGAGGTCGAGCCGGTGGCGGTGCAGACGTTCTTGCCGCCGGTGCTCTCCGGGCCGGTGATCGAGGTGTTGTCGGCCTTCACCAGCAGGTCCTGGCCGGCGATGTAGTACGGGCCGGCGAAGGAGACGCTCTTCTTGCGCTCGTCGTTGATGCTGTAGGTGCCGACGTAGAAGTCGATCTGGCCCTTGGCGATGGCCGGCTCGCGCTGCGAGGAGACCAGGGTCTGCCACTTGATCTGCTGCGGGGTGAAGCCGAGGTCGGCGGCGATCATCTTGGCGATCTCGATGTCGAAGCCGCTGCGGTCGCCGCTGGCCACGTCCTCCCAGCCCAGGTTCGGCTGGTCGGCCTTGGCGCCGATGATCAGCTGGCCGCGCTTCTTGGCCTCGGCGAGGACCGCGGAGTCGACCTTGACGTCGGTCTTGACGGTGTAGCTCGGCAGCGCCGGGGCGGCGGCGCCGCTGCTCGCGGCGGTGGCGCCGGGCTTGCCGTCCTTGCCGCAGGCGGCGGTGGCGGTGAGCGCGACGGCACAGAGCGCGACGGCGAGGGTGCGGGAAGTCCTCATGAGGTTCTCCTGGGGGTGGGCCGCGGTGTCAACCGGGCTCTGGCGTCTGGAAGGCGGGCACGGGGCAGGGCCTCCGGCGCCGATGCCGGAGGCGCCCCGCTGGTCTCGGAGCGTCAGTGGTGGAGGATCTTCGAGAGGAAGTCCTTGGCGCGGTCGGAGCGCGGCGCGGTGAAGAAGGCGTCCGGGGTGTTCTGCTCGACGATCCTGCCGTCGGCCATGAACAGCACGCGGTTGGCGGCGGAGCGGGCGAAGCCCATCTCGTGGGTGACCACGACCATCGTCATGCCGTCCGCGGCCAGCTGGCGCATGACCTCCAGCACCTCGTTGACCATCTCCGGGTCCAGCGCCGAGGTGGGCTCGTCGAAGAGCATCACCTTGGGCTTCATCGCCAGTGCCCGGGCGATCGCCACGCGCTGCTGCTGGCCGCCGGAGAGCTGGGCCGGGTACTTGTCCGCCTGCGCGCCGACGCCGACCCGCTGCAGCAGCTCCCGGGCGGTCTTCTCGGCCTGCGGGCGGGGCACCTTGCGCACCTTCACCTGGCCGATGACCACGTTCTCCAGCACGGTCTTGTGCGCGAACAGGTTGAAGCTCTGGAACACCATGCCGACCTCGGCGCGCAGCCGGGCCAGTTCCCTGCCCTCGTCCGGCAGCGGGCGGCCGTCGATGGTGATCGTGCCGGAGTCGATCGTCTCCAGCCGGTTGATCGTCCGGCAGAGCGTCGACTTGCCCGAGCCGGACGGGCCG
Organism: Kitasatospora sp. NPDC001095; assembly: GCF_053598615.1. Lineage (NCBI taxonomy): Bacteria > Bacillati > Actinomycetota > Actinomycetes > Kitasatosporales > Streptomycetaceae > Kitasatospora > Kitasatospora sp. NPDC001095. The sequence continues at coordinate 35,896 of NZ_JBSFKQ010000025.1, forward strand.
ATCAGCACGACCACCTCGCCCTGGCCGATCCGCAGGTCGATGTCCTGCAGCACGTGCAGCGCGCCGTAGTGCTTGTTGACGTTGCTCAGCACGACCAGTGGGGCGGCTGCGGGGGTGGAGTCCTCGACCGGGCTCTCGGTCATCGCGCCTGCTCCCTCTGTCGTCGAATCACGCCTGCCCGAGAAGTCTCAACTCCCTTGGGAGGCAATGGTGGTACGAAATCCGGGGGCCGCGGCCGGCGGAGCCGCAGCCCCCGGTGGGCCGACCTTAGGAGCCGCGGCCGCGCGCCGTCAGCCGATCTGAGCGGAACTTGAGGATCACGAAACGGCCACACGGCGCCCACCTGCTGTTCGTGCGGATGCCGACGGGGCATGTCACAGCGGGAATCCGTTCCGGTGCTCCCCGTTCCGCACGTGCCCGGTGCGCGGTCGAGCCTGGCGTCGGGCCGTTCACTGGCCCATACTGCGCAGGACCGGGACCTGAACGATCGGCCCGGTGATCACGGGTGATCACGTGGGGGAAGGAGGAGAACAGGATGCGACTGCTGCTCGTCGAGGACGACGAACGCGTGGCCGCCGCGCTGGTCGCGGTGCTGGGCCGGCACGGCTTCCAGGTCCGGCACGCCCGCAGCGGGCACGAGGCGCTGGACGCCCTGGTGCCGGACGGCAACGAGCCGTACCGAGTGGTGCTGCTCGACCTAGGGCTGCCCGACCGCGACGGCTTCGAGGTGTGCAGCCGGATCAGGGCGGGCAGCGGCGTTCCGGTGATCATGGTCACCGCCCGCGCCGACGTCCGCTCCCGGATCCACGGCCTCAACCTGGGCGCCGACGACTACGTCACCAAGCCGTACGACATGGGCGAACTGCTCGCCCGCATCCACGCCGTGGCCCGCCGCGGCGCCGCCCCCGCCGCGGTACCTGCACCCACGACCGACACCGTGCCCCAGCAGCGCGGCCCGCTGGAGTCCCGGGGCATCCGGATCGACCGGGAGCGCCGGCGGGTCAGCGTGGACGGCCGCGACGTGCCGCTCACCCGCAAGGAGTTCGACCTGCTCGCGCTGCTCGCCCAGAGCCCGGGCGTGGTCTACCGGCGCGAGCAGATCTTCAGCGAGGTCTGGCGCAGCGGCTGGGAGGGCAACGGGCGCACCCTGGAGGTGCACATCGGCTCGCTGCGCAACAAGCTGGCGCTGCCAGGCCTGGTCGAGGCCGTGCGCGGAGTCGGCTACCGGCTGATCCCCGACCGTCCGACGGCCCCCGCGCCCGAACCCGCCCCGCCCGCACCCGCGGAGCACTGACCGCACGTGCGCACCCGCCTGCTCGGCATCCTGATCGCCCTGATGCTCTGCGTCCTGGCCGCCCTGGGGCTGCCGCTCGCGGCGGCGGTCGCGGCGGCCGAGCAGACCAAGGTGGTCGTCGACCGGCTCGACGACGCCGCCCGCCTCGCCCAGGACCTGCCCACCTCCGGCGCCGCCGACTCCGCCCGCAAGGGCGACCCGGAACCCGCCCCGGGCGACCTCAGCCGCAAGCGCGCCATCGAGGCCGAGGTCCGCCGCTACCACGACCTGTACGGCGTGCGCCTGGGCATCTTCCAGCGCGACGGCCAGCCGATCGCCGCCGCCCCGAAGGACTGGCGGGTGCCCGCCGGCGGCTGGGGCGCCCAGGCCTTCCAGGAGGCGCTGGACGGGCGGCGCAGCCACAACCCGCCGCAGGTCTGGCCCTGGACGCCGGACCGGACGGTCACCGTCGCCGCCCCGGTGGTGCGCGACGGCGACGTGGTCGCGGTGGTGCTGAGCGAGTCCCCGACCGAGGCGCTGCGCACCCGGGTGCTGCACCAGTGGCTGGTGATCGGCGGCGGCGAGGCCGCCGCGATGATCGTCGCCGTGCTGCTCGCCGTCCGGCTCACCGAGTGGGTGCTGCGCCCGGTGCGCACCCTGGACCGGGCCACCCACGACATCGCCACCGGCCGGATGGCCGCCCGGGTCGCCCCCGGCGGCGGACCGCCCGAACTCCAGCGGCTGGCCCGCTCGTTCAACGAGATGGCGGACCACGTGGTGCTCGCCATGGACCAGCAGAAGGCCTTCGTCGCGGACGCCTCGCACCAGCTGCGCAACCCGCTGTCGGCGCTGCTGCTGCGGGTCGAGCTTCTCGGCCTGGAACTGCCCGAGGGCCACGAGGAGGAGCTCAGCGGCGTACGGGAGGAGGGCGCCCGGCTGGCCCGGGTGCTGGACGACCTGCTCGGACTGGCCACCGCCGAGCACGCCCGCCCCGAACCGGAGCGCACCGACCTCGCCGAGCTCACCCTGGCCCGGGTGGACGCCTGGCGGCCGACGGCGGAGCAGTGCGGGATCGGGCTGCGCTGGGAGGGCCCGGCCCGGGCGATCGGAATGGCCGACCCGATCGGCTTCGGCTCGGCCCTGGACGCCGTGCTGGACAACGCGCTCAAGTTCAGCCCGGCCGGCAGCGAGGTGCGGCTGCGGGTCGCGGTGCGCCGGGACGAGGTCGCGGTGACCGTCACCGACGCCGGGCCCGGCCTCACCGAGGACGAGCTGTCCCGGGCCGGGGACCGGTTCTGGCGCAGCCCGCGGCACCAGAACGTGGACGGGTCGGGGCTCGGGCTGTCCATCGCCCGCACCCTGCTGGCGGCCGGCGGCGGCTCGCTCGGCTTCGCGCCGGTCACGCCGACCGGGCTGGCGGTGACGCTGGCGGTGCCGCGGCCGGAGTAGCCGCGGCCGGGGAGGTGCGGGCCGGAGCCGTGTGGGCGGCCCTACGGCTTCACCGAGCGGTAGTAGCGCGCCGCGCCGGTGTGCAGCGGCAGCGGGTCGGTGTAGACGGCGGTGCGCAGGTCGACCAGCTGGGCGGCGTGCACCTGGGCGCCGATCTGGTCCCGGCTGTCGATCACCGCGCGGGTCACGCCCTCGACCAGGCCCGGGTCCGCGTCGTCCCGGGTGATCAGCAGGTTGGGCACGGCCACCGTGGCGACGGCGTCCTTGGGCTCGGCGTTCGGGTAGGTGCCCTTGGGCATGGTGGCCGCCCGGTAGGCGTCGGTGCCGCCGCCCTCGGCGTTGTGCAGGGCCTCGGAGAGGTCGCTCAGCGGCACGAGCCGGATCGGGAAGTGGTCGGAGAGGTCGGTGAGCGCGCTGGTGGGCAGGCCGCCGGACCAGAAGAAGGCGTCCAGCCTGCCCGCGCGCAGGTCGTCGGCGGCCTCGCCGATCCCCTTCGGCACCGGGACGATGTCGTGGTCCGGATCCAGTCCCGCGGTGGCCAGCAGCCGCTTGGTCACCAGGTTCACCCCGGACTGCGGCAGGCCGACGCCGACCCGCAGGCCCTTGAGGTCGGCGGTGCGGCGCACCGGCGAGGAGGCCGGGACGATCAGCTGCAGGTAGTCGTCGTACAGCCGGGCGATCGCCCGCAGCTTCTCCTTGCCGGGGCGCTGGTAGTCGGCGACCGCGTCGGCGGTGGCTATCGCGAAGGTGTCCCGGCCGTCGATCACCCGGGTGAGGTTGTCCACCGAGCCCTCGGAGTTGTCCAGCGCCAGCCGTACGCCCGGCATCGCCCGGGAGACGTGCGCCTGGAGCAGTTGTCCGTACCGGTCGTAGACGCCGCGCTGCACCCCGGTGGCGAAGCGGACCTCGCCGCGCGGGTACCCGGGCGAGCGGCCCGCCGACAGCCACCAGCCGCCGAACCCGGCCACCAGCAGTACCAGCACCAGCACCGTCCGCCACAACGGGCTGCGGGCCGCGGCGCGGACGGCGGCGCCGAGACGGGACGGGGTGGTGTGGGCCATGCAGGGATACTGCCAGGCGCTCCGGCCGAACGGGAGTGGAACGGGGGGTGGAAGCTCCGGGAAAAGCGCTTCGCCGCTGCCCGTACCCTGGTCTGGTGAGCGGTGAGAGCGGATTGAAGAGCTACAAGGTCGTCACGCACGGCTGTCAGATGAACGTCCACGACTCCGAGCGGCTGTCCGGCCTGCTGGAGGACGCGGGCTACGTCAAGGCCGGGCCCGAGGGCGACCCGGACCTGGTGGTGTTCAACACCTGCGCGGTGCGCGAGAACGCCGACAACAAGCTGTACGGCAACCTCGGCCAGCTCGCGCCGGTCAAGACCCGCCATAAGGGCATGCAGATCGCCGTCGGCGGCTGCCTGGCGCAGAAGGACCGCGAGACCATCGTCAAGCGCGCCCCCTGGGTCGACGTGGTCTTCGGCACCCACAACATCGGCCACCTGCCGGCGCTGCTGGAGCGGGCCGCGGTCGAGCGCAGGGCCCAGGTCGAGATCCTGGAGTCGCTGGAGACCTTCCCCTCCACGCTGCCGACCCGCCGCGAGTCCGCGTACGCCGCCTGGGTCGCCATCTCGGTCGGCTGCAACAACACCTGCACCTTCTGCATCGTCCCCGCGCTGCGCGGCAAGGAGGAGGACCGCCGCCCCGGCGACGTCCTCGCCGAGATCGAGGCGCTGGTGGACGAGGGCGTCATCGAGGTGACCCTGCTCGGCCAGAACGTCAACGCGTACGGCTCCGACCTGGGCGACCGCGAGGCCTTCTCCAAGCTGCTGCGCGCCGCCGGCCAGATCGAGGGCCTGGAGCGGATCCGCTTCACCTCGCCGCACCCGCGCGACTTCACCGACGACGTGATCGCCGCGATGGCCGAGACCCCGAACGTGATGCACCAGCTGCACATGCCGCTGCAGTCGGGATCGGACCGCGTCCTCAAGGCGATGCGCCGCTCCTACCGGCAGGAGCGCTTCCTCGGGATCATCCGCAAGGTCCGCGAGGCGATGCCGGACGCGGCGATCTCCACCGACATCATCGTGGGCTTCCCCGGCGAGACCGAGGAGGACTTCGAGGAGACGATGCACGTCGTCCGCGAGGCCCGCTTCACCAACGCCTTCACCTTCCAGTACTCCAAGCGCCCCGGCACCCCCGCCGCGGAGATGGAGGACCAGGTGCCGAAGGAGGTCGTGCAGGCCCGCTACGACCGGCTGATCGCCCTCCAGGAGGAGATCTCCTGGGAGGAGAACAAGAAGCAGGTCGGACGCACCCTGGAGATCCTGGTCGCCGAGGGCGAGGGCAAGAAGGACGACCAGACCCGGCGGCTCTCCGGGCGCGCGCCCGACAACCGGCTGGTGCACTTCAACCCGAGTCTTCGAGGGTCGAACGACGAGCACAGCACGAACCCGGAGGAGCCGCTGCGCCCCGGCGACATGGTGACCGTCGAGATCACCTACGCCGCCCCGCACCACCTGCTCGCCGAGGGCCCGGCACTCGCGGTGCGCCGCACCCGGGCCGGCGACGCCTGGGAGAAGCGCCAGACCGCGGCCGCCGCCAAGCCGGCCGGCGTGATGCTGGGCCTGCCGAAGGTCGGCGCCCCGGCCGAGCTGCCGCTCGCCGCGCCGGCGGGCGGGGCCTGCTGCGGCGACTGACGCCACGGTCCGTACGGCGGCCCGGCCGGAGCTCCCCAGCTCCGGCCGGGCCGTTCGGCTTCCCGGCTAGAGTGATCCGCATGCTGGTAGCCGCCGCCGTGTGCCCCTGTCCGCCGCTGCTCGTCCCCGAGGTCGCCGCCGGGGCCGCGCCCGAGCTGGACGGCCTGCGCGCGGCCTGCGACGAGGCGCTGGCCGCGCTGGTCGAGGCCGCCCCGCAGCTGGTCGTGGTGGTCGGCACCGGGCCGGCGGCCGAGGTGTGGACCGAGGGCGGGGCCGGTTCCTTCCACCGCTACGGCGTGCCGCTGGTCGCCAAGCTGCCCGGCGAGCGGGTCGAGGGGCCGGAGCTGGCGCCCTCGCTGACCGTCGGCGCCTGGCTGCTGGAGCGCGCCGGGGTGAGCCTGCCGACGCACGCCTGCGCGGTGCCCGCGGACGCCCCCGCGGACCGGATGCTCGGCCTCGGCCAGGGCCTGGCCGGCCTCGCGGACCGGGTCGCCCTGCTGGTGCTCGGCGACGGCAGCGCCTGCCGTTCGGTGAAGGCGCCCGGCTACCTGGACGAGCGGGCCGAGGACTTCGACACCGTCCTGGCCGCCGCCCTGGGCACGGCCGACCTGCCCGCCCTGGCCGCCCTGGACCCCGGCCTGGCCGCCGAACTCAAGGCCGACGGCCGGGCGCCCTGGCAGGTGCTGGCCGGCGCCGCGGAGGGCGCCGGCCTCACCGGGCGGCTGGGCTACCAGGACGCGCCGTACGGGGTCGGGTACTTCGTGGCGTCCTGGTCCTAGCCGACCCGGACGGGGGCAGGCCGCGAGGTGGGAACGGCCGGGTCGGGACTGCCGGTCAGGACGGCCGGTCAGGACTGCGGGGGCTGCTCCGCGCCGCCCGGCTTCGGCTTGTGGGCGAAGTCGCCGACCGCGCCCTTGGCCTTGTCCGCGCCGTGCTCGATCTTGTCGCTGTACTTGCCCTTGGTCGCCTTGTCGATCGCGCCGCCGGCCTTGTCCACGGCCTTCTCGATCTGGTCGCTGTGCTTGCCCGCGAACTCGCTGGCCTTGTCCTTGAGCTCCTCGGCCTTGCCCTTGAGGTTGTCCATCAGGCCCATGGCGATCTCCTTCGTCCGCTGTTTCCCGGACAACGTCCGGGCTCGGCAAAGCGTTCGCAAAACCGGCTCAACCGGGGAAACGGCCGGAAAAGGTCCGGGAAACAGTCATATCGTCGCGCAGCCGCAGGCGGGTGGCAGCCCGGTCTCCGGTCACCCGGCGGTTTTGGGAGACTGGAGCGGTGAGCAGCTCCAGCACCCCGCATGTCGTCTCGGTTGTCGGCGCGACCGCCGCCGGCAAGTCCGACCTGGCCGTCGCCATCGCCCGCAGTCTCGACGGCGAGGTGATCAACACCGACTCGATGCAGCTGTACCGGGGCATGGACATCGGCACCGCCAAGCTCACCACGGCCGAGCGCGGGGGAGTGCCGCACCACCTGCTGGACATCTGGGACGTCACCGAGGCCGCCAGCGTCGCCGAGTACCAGCGGCTGGCCCGGGCCGAGATCGACCGGCTGCTCGCCGCCGGCCGCACGCCCGTCCTGGTCGGCGGCTCCGGGCTGTACGTCCGGGCGGCGATCGACGAGATGGAGTTCCCGGGCACCGACCCGGCGGTGCGGGCCCGGCTGGAGGCCGAGCTGGAGCAGTCCGGCCCGTACGAGCTGCACCGGCGGCTCGCCGAGCTGGACCCGGCGGCCGCCGAGGCGATCCTCACCGGCAACGGCCGGCGGATCGTCCGGGCCCTGGAGGTCATCGAGATCACCGGGCAGCCGTTCACCGCCAACCTGCCGAGCAACACCGCCGTCTACCAGGCGGTGCAGATCGGCGTCGCCGTGCCGCGCCCCGAGCTGGACGAGCGGATCGCCCTGCGGGTCGACCGGATGTGGGAGGCCGGGCTGCTGGACGAGGTGCGGGAGCTGGAGAAGGCCGGGCTGCGGGAGGGGCGGACCGCCTCCCGGGCGCTCGGCTACCAGCAGGTGCTGGACCACTTCGCCGGCGAGTGCACCGAGGACGAGGCCCGGGCCGAGACCGTCCGGGCCACCAAGCGCTTCGCCCGCCGTCAGGAGTCCTGGTTCCGCCGCGACGACCGGATCAACTGGCTCTCCCGACCGGCCGGCACCGACCCCGTCGAGCTGCTGGAACGGTCCCTCGAACTGATCGGCCGTCAGGGAGTTCCGGCCGCGTAGGAAGGGTTTCCGGCCAATCCGGCGGTGCACCTGCGCGCGCAGGGGACCGTGCAGGACGAACCGGCGGTCACGGCCCGATCACGTGATGGCCACGGATCACCCGTCGACCCCGGTCAGGCCGGGAACGCCCCTCTGGACATGCCATCATCGATGCCGTAGGGGTCGTCCGAACGGGCCGACCGTGCCCGGCCGCGAGTCCGCTCGTGTCGAACTGTCAGGGGAGGCCGTGTGTCGACGGGTACCGGCCCCGATTCCGGCCAGAGCGGAAGCGTCACCGCACCGGCCGAGGAGTTCGACGAGTCGACGATGGGCGACCTCCCCGTGCTGACCGGCCTGGAGGCGCCGACCTCCTACGCGGCCGCGGTGCCCGCCCTGGACACCCGCACCCCGCCCGGCGGCGCGGTGCACGAGCGGGAGATCCGCCCGCTGCGCCGGCTGCGCTGGTGGCAGACCCTGCCGATCGCCCTGCTGGGCACCCTCGGCTCGCTGATGTTCGCCTTCCCGCTCGCCTTCGGCTCGGCCGGGGCGCGCGCCACCATGGTCGGGATGCTCGGGCTGCTGCTCACCGCCGCCTCGATGGGCTGGGGCGCGATGGCCGCCCGGCACGCCGGCTACAAGTGGCCGGGGCTGCCGCGCCGGGGCTCCGGGCAGCGGGCCGGCTGGAAGGCCATCGTGGTCTACACCCTGATCGCGGTGGCCGCCTGCGCGCTCGCGGTCTGGCGGGTCGCGTACCTGCGCTGAGCGCCCACCGGCGGCGCCGGTCCGGGTGCGCCCGGGGTGGCGCCGGTCCGGGAGCGCCCGGGGGCGAGCGGGTGGTTCGCCGCTCAGTACCATCGGAGGGGTGAGCGCATCCTCTCCCCAGCAGGTCGGCATCCCCTTCTTCAAGGGGCACGGCACCCAGAACGACTTCGTCATCGTCCCGGACCCGGACGGCGCGCTGGAGATCGGTCCCGAGACCGTCGCCGCGCTGTGCGACCGGCGGGCCGGCGTCGGCGGGGACGGGCTGCTGCGCGTGGTGCGCGCCGCCGCCGACCCGGCGGCCGCGGGGATGGCCGACCGGGCCGAGTGGTTCATGGACTACCGCAATTCGGACGGCAGCACCGCCGAGATGTGCGGCAACGGCCTGCGGGTCTTCGCCCGCTTCCTGGTCGAGGCCGGCCTGGCCGAGCCGGGCGAGCTGGCCGTCGCCACCCGCTCCGGGGTGCTCACCGCGAAGGTCGCCGGGGTCGCCGAGGACGGCACGCCCGGCGACGTCACCATCGACATGGGCCGGGCCCGGCTGCCCGGCCCCGACGGCATCGAGGTCGCGGTCGGCGAGCGGCGCTGGCCGGCCGTGAACGTCAACATGGGCAACCCCCACGCGGTGGCCTTCGTGGAGAGCCTGGACCACGCCGGCGACCTGTTCGACGCGCCGCTCACCAGCCCCGCCGACGCCTACCCGGAGGGCGTCAACGTCGAGTTCGTGGTGGACCGCGGGCCGCGGCACGTCGCGATGCGGGTGCACGAGCGCGGCTCGGGCGAGACCCGCTCCTGCGGCACCGGCGCCTGCGCGGTGGCGGTGGCCGCCATCCGCCGGGACGGCGCCGACCCGGCCGTCACCGGCGAGGCGGTCTCGTACACCGTGGACGTGCTGGGCGGCCGACTGGTCATCACCGAGCACCCGGACGGCCGGGTGGAGATGGCCGGGCCGGCGGTGATCGTGGCCGAGGGGCGCCTGGACGGGCGCTGGTGGGAGTCGGTGCGCTGAGGTCTGCCGGGCCCGAGGCCCGGTTTGCCCAATTCGTGCGGTGACGAATCCCCCCGATCGGGTGATACCGGTCGCGGACGGGAATCAGGGCGTCGCGGAACGTGCTCTGCTCGGTAGCATGGACCACCGGGTCGATCACCCCATGGGGAGGGGTGTCAAGATCACCCCCCTCGCGCGGGGCGGCGCCCGGCGACCGTTGCCGGAGGTGCCGATGACCATCGAAGCAGCCGGGCAGCCCCTGACGGGGCAGCCGACGACCGTACGGCCGGCCGGGGCCAGGAGGCCCCTCGGAGAGCTCGGCCTGGCCGCCCTCGGCCGGGCCGGGCGGGCGGCACTGCTCGCCACCGGCCGGCCGCCCGTGCCGGACGCCCTGGAGCCGCTCGTCCGGGTGCACCGTCGGCACCATCCGCAGGCCGACCTCGGCCTGCTCGCCCGGGCGTACCGGCTCGCCGAGGCCAGCCACCGCGGCCAGAAGCGCAAGAGCGGCGAGCCGTACATCACCCACCCGCTGGCCGTCACCATGATCCTGGCCCAACTCGGCGCCGGGACGACGACCTTGGTCGCCTCGCTGCTCCACGACACGGTCGAGGACACCGAGTTGACGCTGGACCAGGTCGGCGCCGGGTTCGGGCCCGAAGTCGCCTACCTGGTCGACGGGGTGACGAAGCTGGAGAAGGTCGACTTCGGCGCCGCCGCCGAGGCCGAGACCTTCCGCAAGATGCTGGTCGCCACCGGGGACGACGTCCGGGTGATGGTGATCAAGCTGGCCGACCGGCTGCACAACATGCGCACCATCCGGCACATGAAGCCGGCCAGCCAGGTGCGGATCGCCAAGGTCACCCGGGACGTGCTGATCCCGCTGGCCGAGCGGCTCGGCATCCAGGTGCTCAAGGCGGAGCTGGAGGACATCGTCTTCGCCACCCTGCACCCCGAGGAGCACGCCCGCACCCGCGCCCTGATGGCCGGTCACGAGTCCGAGCCGGACACCCTGCTGGAGCCCTTCGCCCGCCGGCTGGCCCGCCAGCTGGCCGAGGCCGGGGTGTCCGCCGAGGTGACCGTACGGCCCCGGCACTGCGTCTCGCTGCACCGGGTGCTGCTCCGGCGGGCCGCCGTGCCCGGCCCGGACGGCCGGCCGCAGGGGCCGCGTCCGGCCGACTTCGGGCGGCTGCTGGTGGTGGTCGAGGAGAACGCCGACTGCTACGCGGTGCTCGGCGAGCTGCACACCTGCTGGACGCCGCTGCCCGGGGAGTTCAAGGACTTCGTGGCCGCGCCCAAGTTCAACCTCTACCAGTCGCTGCACACCGCCGTGGCGCTCAGCGGCGGCGCGGTGGTCGAGGTGCTGGTCCGCACCCGGCGGATGCACGAGGTGGCCGAGACCGGGGTGGTCGCGCTCGGGGACCCGTCCCCGGCCGGCGCCGTGCAGGACGCCGACGAGCTGGACCGCACCGACCCGGCCCGCCCGGGCTGGCTCAGCCGGCTGCTGGAGTGGCAGCAGGAGACGCCCGACCCGGACGCCTTCTGGTCCACGCTCACCGCCGACCTGGCCGGCGACCGCGAGATCACCGTGGTGACGGAGGGCGGCGAAACGCTTCAGCTGAGGGCGGGCGCCACCTGCGTGGACGCGGCCTACCTGCTCGGCGAGGAGACCGGTCACCGGTGCATCGGCGCGCGGGTCAACGGGCGGCTCACCGCGCTCTCCACCGTGCTGGAGGACGGCGACCAGATCGCGGTGCTCACCGAGACCCTCCCGGCCGGCGGCGGGCAGCCCTCCGGCCCCGCCCCCGAGTGGCTGGCGCACGCCCGCACCCCGGCCGCCCGGCTGGCCATCGAGCGCTGGCTGGCCGGCCACCCGGCCCGGCAGCCGGTGGTCCGCACCGGCCCGGCCGGCGGCCAGCCCGCCCCGCCCGGGCGCCCCGCCACCCGGCGGCCGGGCGCCCCGGTCGCGGTGGCCGGCCGGCCCGGGGCTTCGGTCCGGCTGGCCCGCTGCTGCACCCCGGTGCCGCCGGACGAGGTGGCCGGCTACCCGATCCGCGGCGGAGCGGCGGTCGCGGTGCACCGCACCGGCTGTCCGGCGGGGGAGCGGATGCGCGCGGACGGGCGGGCCGAGCTGGAGGTCCGCTGGTGCCCGGAGGGCGCGCCGGCGGCCGGACACCGGGCGACCCTGCGGGCCGAGGCGCTGAACCGGCCCCGGCTGCTCGCCGACCTCACCGCGGCGATCTCCGGCGCGGGCGTCGGCATCGTCTCGGCCGAGGTCGAGCCGCCGCAGGAGTCCAGGGTCCGGCACACCTACACCGTCGAACTGCCCGAGCCGGCCGCGCTGCCGGGGCTGATGCGGGCGATGCTCAAGGTGTCCGGGGTGTACGACGTGAGCCGTCCGCACGCCCCGGAGGGCGCCCGGGAACCGGGGGAGAGGCCTCCGGGGCGCGCCCCCGGCCCGGTGGCGCGGGGGAAATGGGGATGACCGGCCCGCGTCGGGCGTGCGACCATCATGGGGAATTCACGGCCGGTCCACGGCGTTCTCCGGGCACAGGAGCCCGGGTTCGCGTCCGCGGACCTGAGGGGTAGCTCACCCCGCCCGGACGGTAGCCGGGGCGGCAGCTGGGCAGACTCCGTACGGGACCGCCACCGCGGTCCCCGAAGGCCACCCGTACCAGCGAGCCAAAGGACAGAATGACCTCCACGTTCGACACCCGCGACCACGCCGACGCTCCGCGCCGCCTCGACGGTCTGCGGGCGGAAGCCCTCATGGACGAGGACCTCGCGGCCATCGACGAGGACCTCGGCCACCACTACGACGGCGACCAGTACGACCGCAGCGAGCGAGCGGCCCTGCGCCGGGTCGTCGGCCTCTCCACCGAACTCGAAGACGTCACCGAGGTCGAGTACCGCCAGCTCCGCCTGGAGCGCGTGGTGCTCGTCGGCGTCTGGACGGACGGCACCCTGGAGGAGGCGGAGAACTCGATGGCCGAGCTCGCCGCGCTCGCCGAGACGGCCGGCTCCCAGGTGCTGGACGGCGTCATCCAGCGCCGTGACAAGCCCGACGCGGCCACCTACATCGGCTCCGGCAAGGCGAAGGAGCTGCGGGACATCGTCGCCGCCAGCGGCGCCGACACCGTGGTCTGCGACGGTGAGCTCACCCCCGGGCAGCTGATCCACCTGGAGGACGTGGTCAAGGTCAAGGTCGTCGACCGGACGGCCCTGATCCTGGACATCTTCGCCCAGCACGCCAAGTCCCGGGAGGGCAAGGCGCAGGTCTCGCTCGCGCAGATGCAGTACATGCTGCCGCGGCTGCGAGGCTGGGGTCAGTCGCTGTCCCGGCAGATGGGTGGCGGTGGCTCCGGCACCTCGGGCGGCGGTATGGCCACCCGTGGTCCCGGTGAGACCAAGATCGAGACCGACCGGCGCCGGATCCGCGAGAAGATGGCGAAGCTCCGCAAGGAGATCGCCGACATGAAGAAGGGCCGCGACACCAAGCGCCAGGAGCGCAAGCGCCACCAGGTGCCGTCCGTGGCCATCGCCGGGTACACCAACGCCGGCAAGTCCTCCCTGCTCAACCGGCTCACCGGCGCGGGCGTGCTGGTGGAGAACGCGCTGTTCGCCACCCTGGACCCGACCGTGCGCCGGGCCGAGACCCCGAGCGGGCGGCTCTACACCCTGGCCGACACCGTCGGCTTCGTCCGGCACCTGCCGCACCACCTGGTCGAGGCCTTCCGCTCGACCATGGAGGAGGTCGCCGACGCGGACCTCGTCCTGCACGTGGTGGACGGCTCGCACCCCGAGCCGGAGACGCAGCTGGCCGCCGTCCGCGAGGTCATCGTCTCGGTCGACGCGCAGAACGTGCCGGAGATCGTGGTGATCAACAAGGCGGACGCCGCCGATCCGCACGTGCTCCAGCGGCTGCTGCGCCGCGAGCCGCACGCCATCGTGGTGTCGGCCCGCAGCGGCGCGGGCATCGATGAGCTGCTGCAGCTGATCGACGACGAGCTGCCGCGTCCGGCGGTCGAGGTGCGGGCCCTGGTGCCCTACACCCAGGGCGCGCTGGTCTCCCGGGTGCACGCCGAGGGGGAGCTGCTCTCCACCGAGCACACCGGCGAGGGCACCCTGCTGCACGCCAAGGTGCCGGCCGAGCTGGCCGCCGAGCTGGAGTACTTCGCGGTGGCCCTGCAGGGCTGACGCCGGAGCGTACGCGGGGCCCCGGGACGGTGTTCGTCCCGGGGACCCGCGCGTGCCCGGGCCGGCCGGGTCTCACCTGACGTTCTTGGCGAAGTAGTCGAAGGCCTGCTTCGCCTGGTCCTGCAGGGAGGGGCCGGCCTGGTAGCCGGCCGGGTTGCGGTCGCCGACCGCGCCGACGCTGATCAGGTTGGGCTTGCCGTCCCTGGTGACGAACCAGCCGCCGCCGGCGGCGCCGGCCGTCATGGTGCAGCCGATCACGTACATCGGCGGCCGGGTCCGGTCGAAGGACAGCCGCCCGGGCGCGACCGGGGAGTCGCAGTGCGCGAGCTCCAGCCCGTCGAACGGCCGCTCGGCCGGATAGCCGTAGGCGGCGGCCGCGGTGATCTGCTCGCGCGGGGCGTTGAACCAGATCGGCACCGCCCCGCCGACCGCCTCTTCCAGGGACCTGCCGGAGCCGTCCTCGCCGCTCACCCGCAGGACGCCGTAGTCGTACTGGTCGCGGGCGCCGACGCCGCCCTCCTGGAGCCAGGTCGGCGAGACCAGCGCGCGCACCGCCGTCCACCGGCCGTACGGGGCGGCCCGCTGGTCGGGGTTCGGCTTGCCGTGGACCAGCAGGCCGTCCCGGTTGTAGCCCGGCACGAAGACCAGGTTCCGCAGCCAGCCGCCGCCCTTGCCGTCGTGCAGGCAGTGCGCGGCGGTGTACACGAGGTTGCTGCGGCCGGGGTTGACCGGGTCGGAGACCACGGTGGCGGAACAGGTCGCGTCACCCTGCGGCGTGGTCATGAAGAGCCGGCCGACCACCGAGCCGGCCGGGCCGTACGGGTGCGGCTGCGGCGCGGCCGGGACGGCGGCGGGCGGGGCGTCCCGCTCGACGCCGGGCGCGGCGGGGGCGGTCAGGGAGTACTCCGGGGTGGGCCGGGGCCTGGCGGCGTCCATCCGGGCCGCCGTCCAGGGGCGGGGCGCCGGGTCGTCGGCGAAGGCGCTGTCCGCGACGTAGCGGGCCCAGTCCTCCACCTTCCAGCCGCTCAGGTCGCCGGTGCTGGTGGGCGCGGACCTCGGCAGGGCGAGCGGCGCGGTGGGGGGCCGGGCGGGGCCCTCCGGGCCGCACCCGGCCGCGCCCAGCGCGAGCGCGGCGAGCAGCGCGGCGCCGGCCGTCGCGGCCCGGCGCCCGCGGCTGGTGGTTCTCGGCATGCTGGCTCGCCCCCCGTGCTGTGCTGGTGGTTCCGTCACCGCCCCCGGTGGCGGCCGCTGCCGCGTCCCGGGTGGCCGGTCACTTCTTGGAGATCCAGTCCAGCGCCTGCCGGGCGACCGCCTCCAGGTACGGGCCGCTCAGCGAGGTGTGCTCCTGGGTGCCGATCGAGGTGTTGCTGACCAGGGCGGTCCTGCCGTCCGGCATGGTGGCGAACCAGCCGCCGCCGCTGGCGCCCTGGGTCATGTTGCAGCCGATGGTCAGCATGGTCGGGCGCTTGGCGTCGAAGGAGAGCCGGGTGGGCTTGCCGCCTTCGCACCTGTACAGCTCCTGGCCGTCGAACGGCTTCATCAGCGGGTAGCCGACGGCCGCGACCTTGAGCTGGTCGCGCGGGGCGTCGAACCAGACCGGGACGGCCGAACCGACCGTCTCCTCCAGGGACTTGCCGGTGTCGTTCTGGTTGCGCACGCGCATGACCGCGAAGTCGTACTGGTTGGCGGCGTCGCCGCTGCCGCCGCCCTCGACCATCCACTGCGGCGAGGTGGTGACCTGGTCGGCCCACCAGGTGCCGAGCGGGGCCAGCTCGGACAGCGGGGCGCGCTTGCCGCCGCTGGAGGCACCCGAGTTGTTGTAGGCGGGCACGAAGACCAGGTCCTTGTAGAAGTTCCCGCCCTTGCCCTCGTGCACGCAGTGGCCGGCCGTCCAGACCAGGTTGCTCTTGCCCGGGTGCTGCGGGTCGGCGATCACCGTCGCCGAGCAGTTGCCGCGGCCGCCCTGGGCGGAGAAGAACACCTTGCCGGAGGGCTGCTTCGTGTACGGGCGGGGCATCGCCACGGCCTTGACCAGCGCGGGCTCGGGGTCGGTCACGCCGTCGTCGGTGGCCGGCGCGGGCGTGGCCGGGGCGGGCTTGGCGGCGGGCGGCGCCGGGTCGGCGGGCTTGGAGTCGCCCATCTTGTCCGGGTCCCAGAAGTCCTTCACCACCGGGTTGTTGAAGACGTGCTTGGACGCCCACTTGTCCCAGTCCTCGTACTTCCACTTCTTCAGGTCGTCCCAGCTCCTGGGCAGTCCCTCCAGCAGGCTGGTCGGGATCCCGGACGGGAGGGTGATCCCGCCGATCACCCCGCCCGAGCCCGCGGCCGGGGTCGTGGAGGAGGAGGGCGGTGCCGCGGCGGCGGTCCCGCCGCCGCCCGCCGGGCCGTCCGGCCCGCAGGCGGTCACGGCGAGCAGTGTGCCCGCGGCCAGGGCGGCGGCCAGGGCTGACCGGTGGATCGTGGGCATCTGTGCGCTTCCCCCTGTGCTCGTTCGATCGGTGCCGGGTGCCGGGCGGTGCCGGGCCCCCTGACGGTGCCGGGCCGGCGGCTTCGGACCGGAGCGGTACGGGCCCGGCCGGTTCGCGGTGCGGCGCTCCGCCGTCCTGGAGTCTTCCATCGCAGACGAGGACGGCGGTGCCCGCCCCCCGGGTTGCGGCGCGGGCCGGAGGTCACCGATCCGTGACCCGGGCTCGGCCGGCGCACCGGCCCAGCAGGGCGATCGGCCCCGGAGGTGGACAATCGCCGATTCTCACCCGGACGAGTGAGCCGTCCTTGTGATCACCCGTCATGGATAGGTAACCCTTACCTGACGCGACGGTGCGGGTGCCCGCCGATCCCCTCCACCACAGTGCGCGTCCGCACCCCCACGCGCCCCAAGGAGCAGCCTTGAGCACCGCCGCCCTCACCGGAGCCCCGCCCGTACCGCCGCCCGCTGTGGAGCGGGCGGACCCCGAGCACGACCTGCTGCTGCACCCCGACCCGGCCGTCGCCGCCGAACAGGCGGGACTGGAGGCCCTGCTGCGCTGCTGGACGCGCGAGACCGGAGCCCGGCCCGGACCGGACGGCAGGCTGCGGATCGGCGTCCTCGGCGGGGCCGCCCGGCTCACCGCCCCCGTTCGCTACTGGTCGCCCGGCGGCTGGCACCGCTTCGGGCCCGCCACCCTCGCGGTCGGGGAGGCCACCGCGGCGGGCGACGTCGCCGAAGCCCCGGTGGACGCCGTCACCACCGCCGCGCTGCTCGCCGCCGCGGCCGCCGAACGGCCCGACCCCGGGCAGGTCGCCGACCTGGCCGCCAGGGTCGCCGACTCGGTCGTGCGCACCGCCGAGATCCTCGCCCACCGCCGCACCGCCGCCACCCCCGGCGGCCCCGAGCGCTCCCGCTTTCTCGCCGCCGAGCAGTCCCTGCTGCTCGGCCACCCGCTGCACCCCACGCCGAAGAGCCGCGACGGCCTCGGCCCCGCCCAGAGCGCCGCCTACTCGCCCGAACTGCACGGCTCCTTCCAACTGCACTGGTACGCCGTGGACCGCGAGCTGCTCGCGGCCGGCTCCGCCGTCGCCGAGAGCGCCGAACAGCTCACCGCCGGCCTCCTCGACGGCGGCACGGCGCTGCCGCCCGGCACCGCCGCCGTCCCGCTGCACCCCTGGCAGGCCCGCGAACTCGCCCACCGCCCGGCCGTCGCCGCACTGCTCGCCGACGGGCTGCTGCACGACCTCGGCCCGGCCGGCGAGCCCTGGTACCCCACCTCCTCGGTGCGCACCGTCTACCGGCCCGGTAGCCCGTGGATGCTCAAGCTCTCGCTCGGCCTGCGGATCACCAACTCCCGCCGGGAGAACCTGCGCAAGGAACTCCACCGCGGCCTGGAGATGCACCGGCTGCTGGAGAGCGGACTGGCCGCCGAGTGGCGGGCCGCCCACCCCGGCTTCGACATCGTCCGCGACCCGGCCTGGATCGGCGTCGACCACCCCGACCTCGGCGACCCGGGCGGCCTGGACACCGTGCTGCGCGCCCAGCCCTTCGCGCCCGCCGAGCGCGCGCTTTGCGTCGCCGGACTGGTCGCCGAACAGCCGCTGGGCACCGGCGACACCGTGCCCTCCCGGCTCGGCGACACCCTGCGGGCGCTCGCAGCCCGCTTCGCCCGCCCGCTGCCGACCGTCGCCGCCGAATGGTTCCTGCGCTACCTGGACGCGGTCGTGCTGCCCATCCTCTGGCTGGACGGCCGGGGCGGCATCGCCCTGGAGGCGCACCAGCAGAACAGCCTCGTGCTGCTGGACGCCGCGGGCTGGCCGCGCGGCGGCCGCTACCGCGACAACCAGGGCTACTACTACCGGGAGAGCGCCACCGCCAGGCTCGCCGCCCGGCTGCCCGGGCTCGGCACGGACAGCGACACCTTCCTGCCGGACGAGGTGATCGACCACCACTTCGCCTACTACCTCGGCATCAACCACGTGCTCGGCCTGATCGGCGCCTTCGGCTCCCAGCGGCTCGCCGACGAGACGGTGCTGCTGGCCGCGCTGCGCCGGTTCCTGGCCGGCCCGCGGGCCGCCGCCACCGGCTCGGCGCTGCCCGCGCTGCTGCTGGACGCGCCCACCCTGCCCTGCAAGGCCAACCTGCTCACCCGGATCAACGGCATGGACGAGCTGGTCGGCCCGGTCGCCAGCCAGTCCGTGTACGTGGACATCCCCAACCCGGTGGCGGGCGCCTGATGCTCTGCGACCCGCCCGGGTGGGGCTCCGTCCCCACCCCGGCCGGCGAGTTCCGGCTCGGCCCGGTCCGGCTGCCCGCCGACCTGGCACTGCTCGCCGGGTGGATGAACGACCCCGAGGTCGACGCCTTCTGGGAACTCGCCGGGCCGCCGGAGGTCACCGAACGGCACGTCCGGGCCCAGCTGGAGGGCGACGGCCGCAGCACCCCGTGCCTCGGCCTGCTCGACGGCGAGCCGCTGAGCTACTGGGAGGTCTACCGCGCCGACCTCGACCCGCTCGCCGCGCACTACCCGGCCCGGCCGCACGACACCGGCGTGCACCTGCTGCTCGGTCCCGCCGCCAGCCGTGGCCGCGGGCTCGGCGCCGTCCTCCTGGCCGCTTTTGCAGAATTGATTCTGCTCCGGAACCCGCGCTGCGAACGGGTGGTGGCCGAGCCGGACGTCCGCAACCGGCGGTCCGTCCGGGCCTTCGAACGAGCCGGATTCCGGGCCGTCGCCGAACTCGACCTGCCCGACAAGCGCGCCGCCCTGATGGTCCGCGACCGGGCCGACGGGCCCGTCGCGCAGGCCCAACTCCCCGCCTAGGACAACCCTGTGGACACCACGACACACCCTCCGTACGACCTGCTCGGCGTCGGCATCGGTCCGTTCAACCTCTCGCTCGCCGCACTCGCCGAGCCCGTCCCCGGCCTGCGCACGCTCTTCTGCGACCAGCGCCCGGAGTTCCGCTGGCACCACGGGATGCTGGTGGACGGAGCCCGGATGCAGGTGCCGTTCCTCGCCGACCTGGTCTCCCTGGTCGACCCGACCAGCCCGTGGTCCTTCCTCAACTACCTGCGCGACCAGGACCGGCTGTTCCCGTTCTACTTCGCCGAGCGCTTCCAGCTGCCGCGCCGCGAGTACGACCACTACTGCCGCTGGGCCGCCGAGCGGCTCGCCAACTGCCGCTTCGGCACCGAGGTCACCGCACTGCGCTGGGATGCCCCCTGGTACCGCGTCGAGCTGACCGACACCGCCACCGGCCGGCGCTCCGAGGCCAGGGCCCGCAACCTCGCCCTCGGCGTCGGCACCCGGCCGGTCCTGCCCGAGGCCTTCGCCGCGCTGGCCGGCCACCCCCGGGCCTTCCACTCCGCGGAGTACCTGGACCGCCGCGCCGACCTGGCCGGCACCCGGGACATCACCGTGGTCGGCAGCGGACAGTCCGGTGCCGAGGTCTTCCTCGACCTGCTCCGGCACCACGAGGGCGACGGCGTCCGGCTGCGCTGGCTCACCCGCACCAGGGCGCTCGCCCCCATGGAGTACTCCAAACTCGGCCTGGAACACTTCACCCCCGACTACACCCGCTACTTCCACGGCCTGTCCGCACCCGTCCGGGACGCGCTGGTCGCCGCCCAGTGGCAGCTGCACAAGGCCGCCAGCGCCGAGACCCTCGCCGAGATCCACGACCACCTCTACGAGCGCACCATCGGCCGCCCGATCGACACCGCCCAGGTCGAGATCACCCCCGGCACCGCCGTCACCGCCGCCCGCCCCGGCCCCTGCGGCGGCCTCGAACTGCACTGCCGACACTCCGACTCCGGCGCCGAACACCTGCTGCGCACCGACGCCGTGGTGCTCGCCACCGGCTACCGGGCGGCCCGCCCGGCCGCCCTCGAACCGCTCGCCGAACTGATCGACTGGGACGAGGCCGGGCGCTACCGGGTCGACCTGGACCACCGGGTCGCCACCCGGCCCGAACTCACCGGCGGGCTGTACGTCCAGAACGCCGAACTGCACACCCACGGCGTCGGCACCCCCGACCTCGGACTCGGCGCCCACCGGGCCGCCGTGATCCTCAACGCCGTCACCGGGCGCACCGTCCACCGGCTGCCCGGCCGCACCGCCTGGACCGGCTTCGCGCCGCCCGTCACGGCCGCCGCGTCCGCGACCTTCGACCAGACCACCGTCGTCCCCCGCCCCCAGGAGTTGACCCGTGCCGCAACCGTCGGCCGCTGAACCGCCGCTCCACCTGCCCCCGCACCTCACCGCCGGGCACTGGCAGCGGGCCGGCCGCGCCCTGCTGGCCAAGATGCTGGGCGAGTTCGCCTACGAGGAGCTGCTCCGGCCCGTCCCCGGGGACGCGCCCGGCGAGTACCGGCTGGAGCTGCCCGAGGCCGAGTACCGCTTCACCGCCCGGCGCGGCGCCTACGACAGCTGGCAGGTCGACCCCGAGTCCGTCCGCTGCTCCCGCCCCGACGGCCTGGATCCGCTGCGCTTCCTCCCGTACGCCCGGCAGACCCTCGGCATGCGCGGCGAGACCACCGGCCACCTGATCCGCGAGCTCTCCGCCACCCTGACCGCCGACGCCCGCCAGCTCGCCACCGCGCTGACCGCCGCCGAACTCGCCGACCTCGACCACGCCGCCCTGGAGGGCCGGCAGACCGGCCACCCCTGGATCGTCCCCAACAAGGGCCGGATCGGCTTCTCCTCCGCCGACGCCGCCCGCTGGGCCCCCGAGGCCCGCAGCCCCCGCCCGCTGCCCTGGATCGCCGTCCACCGCCGGCTCGCCGAGTACCGCGGTGTGCCCGGACTCGAGCGGCCCGAGCAGCTGTACGCCCGCGAGCTGGACGACGTGGACGCGCTGCGCGCCGCGCTCGGCCCGGACGCCGAGGACTACCTGCTGCTGCCCGTCCACCCCTGGCAGTGGGACGAGACGATCCTGCCGCTGTTCGCGCCCTGGATCGCCTCCGGCGAGATCGTCCCGCTGCCCTCGGACGGGGACCCACGGCTGCCCCAGCAGTCCATCCGCTCCTTCTTCAACACCGCCCACCCCGAGCGCTGCACGGTCAAGCTGCCGCTGTCCATCCTCAACACCCTGGTCTGGCGCGGCCTGCCGGTCGAGCGCACGCTGGCCGCGCCCACCGTCACCGCCTGGCTGCTCGGAGTGCGCGACGCCGACCCGTACCTGCGCGACGAGTGCCGGGTGATCCTGCTCGGCGAGATCGCCTCCGTCACCGTCGACCACCCGCTCTACCGCGAGCTGCCCGAGGCGCCGTACCAGTACAAGGAACTGCTCGGAGCGATCTGGCGCCAGCCGCTCGGGCCCTTCCTGGCCGAGGGCGAGCGGGCCCGCACCCTGGCCGCGCTGCTGCAGACCGGTTCCGACGGGCGGGCGCTCGCCGCCGAGCTGATCGACCGCTCCGGCCTCGCCCCCGCCGAGTGGACCGCCCGGCTTTTCGCCTCGATGATGCCGCCGCTGCTGCACTTCCTCTACCGCTACGGGCTGGTCTTCTCCCCGCACGGCGAGAACGCCATCGTGGTCTTCGACTCCTCCGAGGCGCCCGCCCGGCTCGCGGTCAAGGACTTCGTGGACGACGTCAACCTCAGCGCCCAGGGCCTGCCCGAACTCCACGGCCTGCCCGCCGAGGTGGCCGAGGTCCTGCTGCGGGAGAGCCCGCAGGGGCTCTGCCAGTTCATCCACTCCGGGCTGTTCATCGGCGTCTTCCGCTACCTGGCCCCGCTCCTGGAGGCGCAGACCGGACTGCCCGAGACCGAGTTCTGGGCGCTGCTGCGCGCCGAGGTGCTGCGCTACCAGGACCGCTTCCCCGAGCTGAGCGAGCGCTTCGAACTGTTCGACCTGTTCCGCCCCCGGATCGACCGGCTCTGCCTCAACCGCAACCGGCTGCTGCTGGACGGCTACCAGGACCGCCCGCACCGCCCGCACGCCGCCCGGTACGGGACCGTGCCCAACGCGCTGGTCGCCGTGGACGTGCGACTGCCCGGGCAACGGAACCGGATTGTCACCCCCGCCCCGTAGGGTGGGAGGGTCATGACGAACGACTCCGAATCCCACGACTCCGAATCCCAGCGGGCGGCGGACCTCGGCGACGAGGCCGAGGAAGCCGTAGCCGTCCCGCGCTCGCGGATCCCCGAACTGCTGCACGCCGCGGTGGCGGCCGTCGGCGGTGTGGAGCGCCCCGGTCAGGTCCGGATGGCCGAGGCCGTCGCCGACGCCGTCGACCACGGCGAGCACCTGCTCGTCCAGGCCGGCACCGGCACCGGGAAGTCCCTGGCCTACCTGGTGCCCGCGCTCGCCCACGGCGACCGCGTGGTGGTCGCCACCGCCACCCTGGCACTGCAACGCCAGCTGGTGGAGCGGGACTTGCCGCGCACCGTCGACGCGCTGCACCCGGTGCTGCGCCGCCGCCCGCTGTTCGCGATGCTCAAGGGCCGCTCCAACTACCTGTGCCTGCACCGGGCCAACGAGGGCACGCCGAGCGACGAGGGCGAGGGCCTGTTCGACCCGGTGGACGCGCTCGGCGGGCCCACCGGGAAGCTCGGGCAGGACGTGCTGCGGCTGCGCGACTGGGCCGACGAGACCGACACCGGGGACCGCGACGACCTCAGCCCCGGCGTCTCCGACAAGGCCTGGGCCCAGCTGTCGGTCACCTCCAAGGAGTGCCTGGGCGCCACCCGCTGCCCGTACGGGCAGGAGTGCTTCGCGGAGAAGGCGCGGGAGCGGGCCAAGCTGGCGGACGTCGTGGTCACCAACCACGCGATGCTCGCGATCGACGCGATCGAGGGCGCGCCGGTGCTGCCCGAGCACGGGCTGCTGATCGTGGACGAGGCGCACGAGCTGGTCAACCGGGTCACCGGCGCGGCCACCGCCGAGCTGACCGTCGGCGCGGTCAACCGGGCGGTGAAGCGGGCCGCGCGGCTGGCCAACGAGAAGGCCGTCGACGCGCTCCAGGCCGCCGCCGAGAACTACCACGGCCTGATGGAGACCGCCCAGCCCGGGCGGGTCGAGGAACTGCCCGAGTACCTGGCGTACGCGGTCACCGCGATCCGGGACGCCTCCCGGCAGGTGATCACCTCGCTCGGCGAGACCAGGGACAAGGGGCTCAGCGACGAGGACGCCGTCCGCAAGCAGGCGATGGCCTCGGCCGAGGCGCTGCACGAGACGGCCGAGCGGCTGTTGGAGGACTCCGAGTACGACGTGGTCTGGATCGAGCGCAGCGACCGCTACGGGCTGGGCACCGCCTCGCTGCGGGTCGCCCCGCTGAGCGTCTCCGGGCTGCTGCGCGAGGGCCTGTACAAGGAGCGCTCGGTCGTCCTCACCTCGGCCACGCTCAAGCTCGGCGGGGACTTCAACGGTGTCGCCGCCTCGGTCGGCCTGCCGTCCGAGACGCGGCTGCCGGACGTCCGCACCGACGGGGACAACCCCGAGCCGGGCTTCGGGGAGGACGCCGTCCCGCACTGGCGCGGGATCGACGTCGGCTCGCCGTTCAAGTACCCCAAGCAGGGCATCCTGTACGTCGCCAAGCACCTGGCCGACCCCGGGCGGGACCCGGAACGGCCGGACATGCTGGACGAGTTGGCCGAGCTGATCGGCGCGGCCGGCGGGCGGACGCTGGGCCTGTTCTCCTCGATGCGCGGCGCCCAGACGGCCGCCGAGGCGATGCGCGAGCGACTGGACAACCGCGTCCTGCTCCAGGGCGAGGACACCCTGGGCGAGTTGATCCGGGAGTTCGCCTCGGACGCGACCACCTGCCTGTTCGGCACGCTCTCGCTCTGGCAGGGCGTGGACGTGCCCGGCTCGGCCTGCCAGCTGGTGGTGATGGACCGGATCCCGTTCCCCCGGCCGGACGACCCGCTGATGAGCGCCCGCCAGAAGGACGTCGAACAGCGCGGCGGGAACGGCTTCATGGCCGTCGCGGCGACGCACGCGGCGCTGCTGATGGCGCAGGGAGCGGGCCGGTTGGTGCGCGCGGCCGACGACCGGGGCGTGGTCGCGGTGCTGGACCCGCGGGTGGAGACCAAGCGGTACGGGGGCTTCTTCCGGTCCTCGATGCCGGAGTTCTGGTACACCACGGACCGCAACCAGGTGCGCCGCTCGCTGGCGGCGATCGACGCCTCGGCGGCGCCGGTGCGGCCGGTGGTGAAGCGGGGCTGAGGGCCCCGCCGCGGCACACGACGCCGGAGGGGCTCCCCGTGGTCGCGGTGGAGCCCCTCTCCCGTGTGCGGCGACCCCGGGGACGGCGGCCCGGGTGCGGCGGTCTGTGGCGGTGCGCGCCGTACGTCAGAGGCGGCGCAGGACCGCGACGACCTTGCCCAGGATGGTCGCGTTGTCGCCGTTGATCGGCTCGTACGCGGAGTTGTGTGGCATGAGCCAGATCCGGCCGTCCTCGCGCTTGAGCCGCTTGACGGTGGCCTCGCCGTCGATCATCGCGGCGACGATGTCGCCGTTCTCGGCGACCGGCTGGCGGCGCACGGTGACCCAGTCGCCGTCGCAGATGGCCGCCTCGATCATCGAGTCGCCACGCACGGTGAGCGCGAACAGCTCCCCCTCGCCGACCAACTGGCGGGGCAGCGGGAAGACGTCCTCGACCGTCTGCTCGGCCAGGATCGGCCCGCCGGCGGCGATCCGGCCGACCAGCGGGACGTAGGAGGTGGACGGGCGGCCGGCCGTCTCGGCGGTGTTCGGGCGGGCCACCTCGACGCCACGGACCTCGTAGGCGCGCGGACGGTGCGGGTCCCGGCGGAGGAAGCCCTTGCGCTCCAGGGCCATCAGCTGGTGGGCGACCGAGGAGGTGCTGGACAGGCCGACGGCCTGGCCGATCTCGCGCATGGACGGCGGGTAGCCGCGGCGCTGCACGGAATCCCGGATGACCTCGATCACCCGGCGCTGGCGCTCGGTGAGCCCGGCCTCGTCGGTGCGGATGCCGGGCGGGCGGCCGGGCATGGCGCGGGCGGGGGAGGAGTGGCTGTCGTCCATGGCGGCGGAGTGTTCGATCGGCTGGTCGGGGACGCGGGGCGCCCCGGAAAGGGCCGCGCCGGAGAGACGGTGGTCTTCGCTACGGTCCATGTTGATGTCCACACCCTGCTGATTCATGGTGCGCTGCCCCACCTTGAACTGGGAGTGTTCCTGCACCGGGATGGTGTTGCTTTCGATCGTGTTCACGGCGGCCCCTCTCGACGGCTGTCCTCTCCCTTTTCCAGCCCAACGCGCCTCCTATCGAAAGGTTGCGCCAAACACACGTTCGAGTGAATTATTCGGGAGTTGACTGACTCGATCAAGGCTTTGTTGTACATCGAGTAAATGTTCGAGCAGAACTCGACCTCGGCAGTCTAATCGGCACCGACACGCCAGGGCGTCCACCTCCCCCTGAGACCTAGATGTAGTGGCTACAGTCCTCTCCGTGCCCAGTACTAGTGGTCACCCCGCATGATCAGCTTGCCGAGGCCGGGGGCACATCGCATAGACTCGACTGGTCCGAACGTTCTGCCAGGGAGGGATCCCGAGGTGCACTGCCCCTTCTGCCGGCACTCCGACAGCCGTGTTGTCGACAGCCGGACCACCGAGGACGGCAGCTGCATTCGCCGCCGTCGGCAGTGCCCGGACTGCGGTCGCCGCTTCACCACGGTGGAGACGGCCGCACTGATGGTCATCAAGCGCAGCGGCGTCACCGAGCCGTTCTCCCGGCAGAAGGTCATCACCGGCGTCCGCAAGGCCTGCCAGGGCCGTCCCGTCACCGAGGACGCGCTGGCCCAGCTCGGCCAGCGGGTCGAGGAGTGCGTGAGAGCCAGCGGCAACGCCGAGCTGACCACCCACGACGTGGGGCTGGCCATACTCGGCCCGCTCAAGGAACTCGACGTGGTCGCCTACCTGCGCTTCGCCTCCGTGTACCAGGCGTACGACGGACTGGAAGACTTCGAGGCCGCCATCGCGGAACTCCGCGCCGAGCGGCCCCACACCCCGGAGACGGACGACACCTGCGTGTCCGTCTCCGCCGCCGCGCCCTAGCCGGCGCCGGGCCCCCGGCCCGCCCCGTTCCGCACCACCACGGCCCCGCGGGGCCCACGCGTGCCCGAAACCGGGGCACGAAACACTACAAACCGTGCGCAAGCAGGCTGGGTCTCCGTCTGCCCGCACACCGGAAGAACGAACCAGCAGTGCCCGGACTTTTAGGGGCACTTCGGGCGTTTGCCCAGGAGGAGGAAAAGTGACAGACACCACGAGCGGTTCCGCGCGCGGGTCGAAGTCCGAGAAGGCCGCGGCCAAGGGCGCCAAGGCCCCGAAGGGCGGTCTCCGGATGGAGCGCATCTACACCACTCCTGGCGTGCACCCGTACGACGAGGTCCGCTGGGAGCGGCGCGACGTCGTCATGACCAACTGGCGCGACGGCTCGATCAACTTCGAGCAGCGCGGCGTCGAGTTCCCCGACTTCTGGTCGGTCAACGCCGTCAACATCGTCACGTCCAAGTACTTCCGCGGCGCCGTCGGCACCCCGCAGCGCGAGTGGAGCCTGAAGCAGATCATCGACCGCGTGGTGCTCACCTACCGCGCCGCCGGCGAGAAGCACGGCTACTTCGCCTCCAAGGACGACGCCGAGATCTTCGAGCACGAGCTGACCCACGCCCTCCTCCACCAGGTGTTCAGCTTCAACTCGCCGGTCTGGTTCAACGTCGGCACCAAGCAGCCCCAGCAGGTCAGCGCCTGCTTCATCCTGTCCGTCGACGACTCCATGGAGTCGATCCTCGACTGGTACAAGGAAGAGGGCATGATCTTCAAGGGCGGCTCCGGCGCAGGCCTCAACCTCTCCCGGATCCGCTCCTCCAAGGAACTGCTCTCCTCCGGCGGCAACGCCTCCGGCCCGGTCTCCTTCATGCGCGGCGCCGACGCCTCGGCCGGCACCATCAAGTCCGGTGGCGCCACCCGCCGCGCGGCCAAGATGGTCGTCCTCGACGTCGACCACCCGGACATCGAGGCCTTCATCGAGACCAAGGTGAAGGAGGAGGAGAAGATCCGCGCCCTGCGCGACGCGGGCTTCGACATGGACCTCGGCGGGGACGACATCACCTCCGTCCAGTACCAGAACGCCAACAACTCCGTCCGCGTCAACGACGAATTCATGACCGCCGTCGAGAACGGCACCGAATTCGGCCTGCGCGCCCGGATGACCGGCGAGGTCATCGAGACCGTCGACGCGAAGAAGCTGTTCCGCAAGATGGCCGAGGCCGCCTGGGCCTGCGCCGACCCCGGCATCCAGTACGACACCACGATCAACCACTGGCACACCTGCCCGGAGTCCGGCCGCATCAACGCGTCCAACCCCTGCTCCGAGTACATGCACCTGGACAACTCCAGCTGCAACCTCGCCTCGCTCAACCTGATGAAGTTCCTGCGCGAGGACGACTCCTTCGACGCGGAGGCCTTCGCCAAGGTCGTCGAGCTGGTCATCACCGCGATGGACATCTCCATCTGCTTCGCCGACTTCCCCACCGAGAAGATCGGCGAGACCACCCGCGCCTTCCGCCAGCTCGGCATCGGCTACGCCAACCTCGGCGCCCTGCTGATGGCCACCGGCCACGCCTACGACAGCGAGGGCGGCCGCGCCCTGGCCGGCGCCATCACCTCGCTGATGACCGGCACCGCGTACCGCCGCGGCGCCGAACTCGCCGGCGTGGTCGGCCCGTACGACGGCTACGCCCGCAACGCGACCGCCCACCGGCAGGTCATGAAGCAGCACGCGGACGCCTCGCTGGACGCCGTCTCGGTGGACGACCTGGACTCCCCGGTCTGGCTGGCCGCCAACAAGACCTGGCAGGACGTGCTGCGCATCGGCGCGCAGAACGGCTTCCGCAACGCCCAGGCCTCGGTGCTCGCCCCGACCGGCACCATCGGCCTGATGATGGACTGCGACACCACCGGCGTCGAGCCCGACCTGGCCCTGGTCAAGTTCAAGAAGCTGGTCGGCGGCGGCTCGATGCAGATCGTCAACGGCACCGTCCCGCGCGCCCTCAAGCGCCTCGGCTACCAGGACGAGCAGATCGAGGCGGTCGTCGCCCACATCGCCGAGCACGGCAACGTGGTGGACGCGCCGGGCCTGAAGCCCGAGCACTACGAGGTGTTCGACTGCGCGATGGGCGAGCGCGTCATCTCGGCCATGGGCCACGTGCGCATGATGGCGGCGATCCAGCCGTGGATCTCGGGCGCCATCTCCAAGACCGTGAACATGCCCGAGAGCGCCACCGTGGAAGAGGTCGAGGAGATCTACTTCCAGGCCTGGAAGCTCGGGGTGAAGGCCCTGGCCATCTATCGCGACAACTGCAAGGTCGGCCAGCCGCTCTCGGCGAAGACCAAGTCCTCCGAGGCCGCCGAGGCCAAGGTCGAGGAGGCCCCGGCCGCCGCGGTCGAGAAGGTGGTCGAGTACCGCCCGGTCCGCAAGCGCCTGCCCAAGGGCCGTCCGGGCATCACCACCTCCTTCACGGTCGGTGGCGCCGAGGGCTACATGACCGCCAACTCCTACCCGGACGACGGTCTGGGCGAGGTCTTCCTGAAGATGTCCAAGCAGGGCTCGACCCTCGCGGGCATGATGGACGCCTTCTCCATCGCCGTCTCGGTCGGCCTCCAGTACGGCGTGCCGCTGGAGACCTACGTCTCGAAGTTCACCAACATGCGCTTCGAGCCGGCCGGTCTGACCGACGACCCGGACGTGCGGATGGCGCAGTCGATCGTCGACTACATCTTCCGCCGCCTGGCGCTCGACTTCCTGCCATTCGAGACCCGCTCGGCGCTCGGCATCCACTCCGTCGAGGAGCGCCAGCGCCACCTGGAGACGGGCTCGTACGAGCCGCTGGAGGCCGAGGAGATCGACACCGAGTCGCTCGCCCAGTCCGCCCCGGTCGCCGCCAGGCCGGCCGTGGTCCCGGCCCCGGCCGTCGAGGCGCCCAAGGCGGCCCCGAAGCAGGCCCACAACTCCACGGAGCTGATGGAGATCCAGCTCGGCCTCAACGCCGACGCCCCGCTCTGCTTCTCCTGCGGCACCAAGATGCGCCGCGCCGGCAGCTGCTACCTCTGCGAGGGCTGCGGCTCCACCAGCGGCTGCAGCTGACCGCGCCCGACCCCGGTGGTCGCCTCCTGAGGTGACCCCCTGAAGCGGGGCGAGGACCTTTCCCGGTCCTCGCCCCGCTTTTTCGTGTGCCCGGGCGTGTCTTTCGTGTGCCCGGGCGTGCCGATGTCACGTCCTGGGGTGGTGTCCGGTCCGTAGGGGGTGAAGGCATGTGACGAGAGGGGCGGGGCGATGGCCGGGACGGTGCTGGTGACCGGGGCGACGGGGACGTTGGGGCGGGAGGTGGTGCGGCTGCTGGTGGCGCGCGGGGTGGCGGTGCGGGGGTTGAGCCGGCGGGTGCGGGAGGGGGGCGACGGGGTCGAGTGGGTGGTCGGGGACCTGGTGAGCGGGGCCGGGATGGCGCGGGCGCTGGCCGGGGTCGAGGTGGTGGTGGACTGCGCGACCACCCAGAAGAAGGAGGACGTGGCCGGGGTCCGGACGCTGGTGGCGCGGGCCGGCGAGGCCGGGGTGCGGCACCTGGTGTACGTGTCGATCGTCGGGATCGACCGGGTGCCGATCGCGTACTACCGGACGAAGCTCGCCTGCGAGCGGGTGGTGCGGGAGTCGGGTTTGGGCTGGACGGTGCTGCGGGCGACGCAGTTCCACGACCTGGTGCTGAAGGTCTTCGACGCCTCCGCGCGGCTGCCGGTCTTCCCGGTGGTGAGCGGGGCGGCGTTCCAGCCGGTGGACGTCCGCGAGGTGGCCGAGGCGGTCGTGGACCTGGCGGGGCGGGAGCCCGTCGGCTTCGCGCCGGAGGTGGGCGGTCCGCAGGTGCGTTCGTACCGGGAGCTTGCCGGGGACTACCTGCGGGCGGCGGGCAAGCGCCGGGTGCTGCTGCCGCTGCGCCTGCCGGGAGCGGTCGGCCGCGGGCTGCGGGAGGGCGGCAACCTGACGCCGGACCGGGCGGTGGGCCGGGGGACCTTCGAGGAGGCGCTGGAGCGGCGGTTCGGCGGTCGCCGAGGCCGTTCACACGTCGACCGGAGTTGACGGCAGGGGCGAGAGCGGAGAATTCGCGGCTGCGGCGAGCAGCAGGGGCCCGGTGGGTGATGGCGGGAGACTGGCCGTCAACTGGCCGCTTGAGGCCTATGTCTGAATCGATATGATCGGCCGAAAGCGTGAACCGATCAGATGCCCGAAGACGATTCGCTGCGTCGCCGGGCGGTCCGGTATCGCGCCCGACCAGCTGTCGGCGGCCGCGACCGTCGCCGACCCGCTGCCCGCGCCGCCGCCCGCCGACGTTGCCGAGGACCGCACCGATGAGAGAAGCCACCAGCCCCGACGGCCGATCGCGCCGACGGCCCGCGCCGCGCACCGTCGCCCTGACCGCGGTGGCCGTGCTGCTGGCGCTGGTCGCCGCGCCGGTCGGCGTCACCCGGGCGTT
The DNA here is from genome assembly GCF_053598615.1 of Kitasatospora sp. NPDC001095. Classification (NCBI taxonomy): domain Bacteria; kingdom Bacillati; phylum Actinomycetota; class Actinomycetes; order Kitasatosporales; family Streptomycetaceae; genus Kitasatospora; species Kitasatospora sp. NPDC001095. The sequence goes on from NZ_JBSFKQ010000025.1 coordinate 66,405, forward strand.
CGGCGCGCACCAGCCGCTCACCGCCCTCGCGGTGGTCGCCGTCACGGTGCTCTGGCTGATCGCCGTCGGGCTCGCGGCGACCGGCGTCGAGCGCAACCACGGGCTGACCGAGGAACTGGCCGCGCAGCACGAGGAGACCCGGGCCGCGCTGGTCGCCGCGGGCAGGGCCCGGCAGGCTGAGACGGCCGCCGTCGACCACGCCGCCGCCGCGCTCGCCGAGCGGGACGCCGCCCGTGCCGAGCAGGCCAGGGCGGAGGCGGACGTCACCGCCGCGCACGCCGAGCTGGCCCGGCTGCGGGCCGAACTCGACGCCGAGCGCGCCGGGGCGGAGGCGGAGCGGACCAGGGCCGAGGCCGAGCGTGCCGAGCTGGCCCGGATCGTCGACGGCGTACTGCCCGAGGTGGTGACGAAGCTGCGGGCCGGCGCGGCCGTGGACAGTGCGCTGGCCGTCCACCGCAAGCACCCCCAGTACGTGCTGCTGCGTGCCGTCGGCGAGGAGATCGGCCGCGGCGAGCGGCTGCGGGCCGCCGCGCTCGCGGTCTGCGCGACCGCCGCCGGGCGGGTCCAGGCGCTGGCCACGAGCATGCACGCCGAGTTGCGCGAGATGCAGCACCGGCATGACGAGGAGGTCCTCGGCGACCTGCTGAGCCTGGACCACTCGACCGCCCAGGCGGGCCGGATGGCCGACAGCATCGCGGTGCTCACCGGTGCCCGATCGGGGCGCCGCTGGGCCAAGCCGATCTCGGTGGAGTCGGTGCTGCGCGGTGCGCTCGGCCGGATCGGCGCCTACCAGCGGGTGCGGCTGCACAACGCCAGCACCGCCGCGGTCGCCGGGTACGCGGCCGAGGGCGTGATGCACGCGTTGGCCGAACTGCTGGACAACGCCACCAACTTCTCCGCCCCGCCGGCCGAGGTGCACGTCTACGTCGAGGAGGTGCCGGCCGGGCTGGTGGTCACCGTCGAGGACAGCGGGCTGGGCCTGAGCGACAGCTGGCTGCGCCGGGCCGAGCGGGCCGTCTCCGCCGAGCCGCTGGACCTCACCACGCTCTCCGCCGGGACCCGGCTGGGGCTGGCGGTGGTCGGCGTGCTGGCGCGCAAGCACGGGCTGCAGATCTCCTTCCGGCCGTCGGCGCGTGGCGGCACCGGGGTGGTGGTGCTGATCCCGCAGCAGCTGGTCACCCACCCGGCGCCGGCTGCCGCCCCGGCGTCCGTCCCGGCGCAGGCGCCGTCCGTGGAGAACGCGCGCCCGGCGCTCACCTCGGCGCGCACCGCCCCCGCCTCCCTGCCTCCGGTGCCCTCCGCGCAGCGGACCCCCGTCGGGGCTGGAACCGGGGCACAACCGCTGCCCAAGGCGCAGACCGCCACCGCGCCCGCGCTGCCGGCCGCGCCCGCCCGGATGACCGACAGCGGCCTGCCGCAGCGCCGTCGCGGGCAGACGCTGGCCACCGCCGCCCCCGCGGCGGACCGGGCCGCGAAGCCCGCAGGAGCCGACGCGGCGGTTGCGGCCGCCCGGTTCGGCGCGTTCCGACGGGCCGCCGCCCGTCCCGTGGGGGCCGAGCAGCCCCCTGCCGGGGTTCCGACCACGGACCCCGACACCATGCCCGACGCTTCCCCCGTCACCGAGAAGGACACCTGATGAGCAGTGCCGACGACCGCGACCTCGACTGGCTGTTGGAGAACCTGCTGGCGGCGACCCCCGGCACCCGGCACGCCCTGGTTCTCTCCGCCGACGGCCTCAAGCTCTGCCACACCGCCGGACTGAGCACCGACCAGGCCGACCAGCTGGCCGCCATCGCCTCCGGCCTGCAGAGCCTGGCGCACGGCGCCTCGATCGAGTTCGGTGACGGCAGCGGCGGCGTGCGGCAGTCGATGACCGAGTTCCACGGCGGCATCCTGTGCATCGTGGCGGCCGGCGAGGGCGCCCACCTGGCGGTGGTCACGGACGACGAGGCGGACGTCGGCGTGGTCGGCCACAACATGCACGGCCTGATCGAGCAGATCGGGGTCCACCTCAGCGCGCCCGCCCGGAGTACGGAAGGCGAGGCCGTGCGAGAGAGCGCGACGATATGACCCCGGGGCCGGTGCTGCCGGGGCGCGACGACGACCCCGACCGCCTCTACACCATCACCCGGGGACGCAGCCGGGCTCCGGAGAACGCCTTCGACCTGGTGACCCTGATCGTCGCCGAGCGGCAGCCGGCGCCTGGGATGCAGTCGGAGCACGCCCGGATCCTGCGGATGTGCGAGGCCCCGACCGCGGTGGTGGAGGTGGCGGCGGAGCTGGCGCTGCCCGTCTCGGTGGTGAAGATCCTGCTCGGCGACCTGCTGGAGTCCGGGGCCGTCACCGCCCGCCACCCCCGGTTCGCGCCGAACAAGGCCCGGCTGCCCGACCTCGACACGCTGAAGCAGGTGCTGCATGGCCTCCAACAGCTCTGACGTCCGGGCCGCTGATGACGTCCGGATCGATGCCGACGGCCGGTCCGATGCCGACGTCCGGTCCACCGCCGGGGACGGCGTGCGGCCCGCCGGCTCGCGCACCCCGCTGCGGGCGACCGCCGACAACGCGCTGAAGATCGTCGTGGTCGGCGGCTTCGGGGTGGGCAAGACCACCCTGGTCGGGTCGGTCAGCGAGATCCGTCCGCTGAACACCGAAGAGGTGATGACCAGGGCGGGCGAGGGCATCGACCCGGCCGGCACCTGGGGCAAGCGCTCCACCACGGTCGCCTTCGACTTCGGCCGGATCACCCTCTCCGAGCGCCAGGTGCTCTACCTGTTCGGCGCGCCCGGGCAGGAGCGCTTCTGGTTCCTCTGGGACCGGCTGTTCAGCGGCGCCCTGGGCGCGGTCGTCCTGGTGGACACCCGGCGGCTGGAGGAGTCCTGGTACGCGATCGACCGGCTGGAGCACCACGGCACGCCGTTCATCGTGGCCCGCAACAACTTCGGCGAGCCGAGTCACACCCTGGAGCAGGTCCGCGAGGCGCTGGACCTGCCGGCCGAGGTGCCGCTGGTGGACTGCGACGCGCGCGACCGCGAGTCCGGCAAGCGGGTGCTGATCGCCCTGGTCCACCACCTGGCCGCCCTGGCCGGGGCCGACGCGGCGAGCCTGGCCGACGGGCCCGCCCCGGTCACCGCCGACGGGCCCGCCCCGGTCGCCGCCGGAGGGGAAGAGCCCGCCCCGGCAGGGTCCCGAACCGCGATCTACGAGGAGAGCACCCCGTGACCGAGCCCGCCGCCACCCCGCCCCCGGGCTGCCCGGCGCACGCCGGCGCCACGCCGCTGTACGGGCCGCGCTTCCAGACCGACCCGTCCCAGCTCTACCGCGAGCTGCGTGCCGCGCACGGCCCGGTCGCCCCGGTCGAGCTGGCCGGCGGGGTGCCCGCCTGGCTGGTGATCGGCTACCGCGAGCTCCAGCAGGTGACCGGCCAGCCGCAGCTGTTCGGCCGCGACTCCAGCCGTTGGCACGCCTGGGCGACGCTGCCCGCCGACTGGCCGCTGAAGCCGATGATGGCGCCCGTCCCCTCGATCCTCTACGCCGAAGGCGAGGAGCACGTCCGGCGCTCGCGCGCGGTCACCGACGCGCTGGCCGGGACCGACCCGTACGAGCTGCGCAAGCATGCCGAGGAGATCGCCGACCGGCTGATCGACGAGTTCGCCGGGCGCGGCGAGGCCGACCTGGTCGCCGAGTACGCGCACCGGATGCCGCTGCTGGTGCTGTGCCGGGTGCTCGGCCTGGACGAGGAGCAGGCACCGCAGCTGACCGCGGCGCTGCTGGCCATGCTGGACGGCGGCCCGGACGCGCCGGCCGGCGCCCAGCGGCTGCTGGAGCTGATGCTCGCGCTGGTGGAGGAGAAGGCCGAGCACCCGGGCGCCGACATCGCCTCGCGGATGCTGGCGCACGAGGCCGGGCTGACCCACGACGAGGTGATGCGCGACCTGCGGGTGCTCTTGATCGCCGGCCACCAGCCGAGCTCGTACTGGATCTCCAACGCGCTGCGGCTGATGCTCACCGACGAGCGGTTCGCGGCCTCGCTGGCCGGCGGCCGGCGCAGCATCAGCCAGGCGCTGAACGAGGCGCTCTGGGAGGACACCCCGACCCAGATCTTCGCCGGCCGCTGGGCGGTCAGGGACACCCAGCTGGGCGGTCAGCGGATCGGCGAGGGGGACCTGGTCCTGCTCGGAATCGCCGGGGCCAACGCCGACCCGGCGGTCCGGCAGGCGGACGGCCGCCCGGCGGAGGGGAACCGGGCGCACATGAGCTACTCGTACGGCGAGCACGGCTGTCCCTTCCCGGCCCAGGAGGCGGCCGAGGTGATCGCCACCACCGCGATCGAGGTGCTGCTCGACCGGCTGCCGGACCTGAGGCTGGCGGTGGCCGAGCACGCGCTGGTGTGGCGGCCGTCGGCCTGGGTGCGCGGGCTGGTGGCGCTGCCGGTCTCGTTCACCCCGGGCCACCCGGCCTGATCATTCAACACCCGCCGTTCGAAAGAGAGTTGTCGATGACCGCTGCCCCGGCCCGAATCGTCCTCGACCCGCTGGCCCGCGACAACGCGGCCGAGGGTGCGCTGCTGAGGGCCGCCGGCCCGGCGGTGCCGGTCGAGCTGCCCGGCGGGGTCCGGGCCTGGGCGGTGACGCAGCATGCCGCCGCGCGCGACCTGCTGACGGACGCCCGGCTGGTGAAGGACGCCGCGCACTGGGCGGCCTACCGGCGCGGGGAGGTGCCGAAGACCTGGCCGCTGATCGGCCTGGCGGTGCCCGGCCCGAGCATGGTGACCACCGACGGCGCCGAGCACCGCCGGCTGCGGGCGCTGGTCGCCCAGGCCTTCACCCCGCGCCGGGTGGAGCTGATGCGCCCGCGCGTCGAGGAGGTCACCCACGCGCTGCTGGACGCCCTGGCGGCGGGTGAGCCCGTGGTGGACCTCAAGACGGCCTTCGCCTTCCCGCTGCCGATGACGGTGATCTGCTCGCTGCTGGGCGTGCCGGAGTCGGACCACGGCCTGCTGCGCGACCTGTACGAGCGGTTCTTCGGCACCAAGCCGAACCCGGAGGGCATCCAGGCGACCGTCGCCGGACTGAACGCCTTCGTCAACGACCTGGTGGCGCAGCGTCGTTCGGCTCCCGGCGAGGACCTGGCGAGCGTGCTGCTGGCGGCCGACACCGAGGGCGGGGCGCTGACCGACGCGGAGGCGGCGGCCACCCTGCGGGTGATCATCGCGGCCGGCCACGAGACCACGGTGAACCTGATCGGCAACGCGGTGCGGGCCCTGCTGACCCACCCGGACCAGCTGGAGCTGGTCCGCTCGGGCCGGGTCTCCTGGGACGCGGTGGTGGAGGAGTCGCTCCGCTGGACGCCGCCGACCAGCAACTTCCTGTTCCGCTTCGCCGCCGAGCCCATCCCGGTCGGTGACGTGGTGATCCCGGCGGGCGAGCCGGTGCTGGTCTCGTACAACGCGATCGGCCGCGACCCGCTCCAGCACGGGGTGACGGCCGAGGTCTTCGACATCACCCGGGACCCGATCCGCCACCTGTCCTTCGGCCACGGCCCGCACGTCTGCCCCGGCTCCCCGCTGGCCCGGCTGGAGGCGGGGATCGCGCTGCCCGCGCTGTTCGAGCGCTTCCCGGGGCTGTCGCTCGCGGTGCCGGACGCCGAGCTGCGTCCGAGCCCCTCGCTGGTGGTGAACAGTCTGCTGGAGCTGCCGATCCGGTTGTTCTGACGTTACGTCATACTGACTGCCCCCGCTCGGGTTTCCGGTCGGGGGCGGTCGTGCACCTTGGCGCGGGCCGACGGCTGCGTTAACGTCTTCGATCAGTTCGGCCGCCCGTCCCGCTGCTCCCCGCAGGCCCATCTCCGGTACAGCGCAATGTCGTTCAGTCCACCGTCGGCAGCATGCCCTGGCGAGGAGAACCGCATTGACCCTCAATCCGACCGCACTGCACGTGAGTCACCGCCGTCGCCTGGCTGCCGTACCAGCTCTGGTGGCGGCACTGGTGCTGACCGCGGCCTGCTCCAACAGCCCCGGCGGTTCGGGTGGCGGCGGAGGCGGGTCGGCCGAGTCGCTGTCCGGCGACTGTGCCAAGTACCAGCCGTACGCCGGACACTCGGGCACCACCGTGACCGTGTTCGCCTCGATCCTCAGTCCGGAGTCGGACAACCTGGAGAAGTCCTGGGCCGAGTTCGGCAAGTGCACCGGGATCAAGATCAGCTACGAGGGCTCGAACGACTTCGAGTCCCAGCTGCCGGTCCGGGTCTCCGGCGGCAACGCCCCGGACTTCGCGATCATCCCGCAGCCGGGCCTGCTGGCGCAGATGGTGAAGAGCGGCAAGGTGGTGAAGCCGCCCGCCCAGACCGTCGCCAACCAGGACAAGTGGAGCCCGATCTGGAAGACCTACGGCTCGGTCAACGGCACCTTCTACGCGGCCCCGATGAGCGCCAACATGAAGTCCCTGGTCTGGTACTCGCCGAAGGCCTTCAAGACGGCCGGCTACGAGGTGCCCAAGACCTGGGCCGACCTGATGGCGCTCAGCGACCGGATCGCCAAGGCGGGTGGCGCCAGGCCGTGGTGCGGCGGCATCGCCTCCGGGACGGCCACCGGCTGGCCGGCCACCGACTGGCTGGAGGAGGTGGTGCTCGGCTCGTACGGCGGCGAGGTGTACGACCAGTGGGTCGGCCACCAGGTGAAGTTCTCCGACCAGAAGATCACCACCGCGATGAAGACCGTCGCCGACTGGATGCAGAACCCGGCCTGGGTCAACGCGGGCTTCGGCGACGTGAAGTCGATCGCCACCACCACCTTCCAGGACGCGGGCACGCCGATCCTGAGCGGCAAGTGCCTGATGCTCCAGCAGGCCTCGTTCTACGAGGCGCAGTGGCCCAAGGGCACCAAGGTCGGGCCGGACGGGGACGTCTTCGCCTTCCGCCTGCCCGCGGTGAACCCGTCGGTCGCCAACCCGGTCGAGGGCGGCGGAGAGTTCCTGGCGGCCTTCTCCGGCCGGCCCGAGGTGCAGGCGGTGCAGAACTACCTGTCCAGTTCGGACTGGGCGAGCAGCCGGGTGAAGACCGCGAGCGGCTGGGTCTCGGCCAACCAGGGCGTGGACAAGAGCCTCTACACGGACCCGATCGACAAGCTGTCGGCCGAGGCGCTGACCGACCCGTCGGCGACCTTCCGCTTCGACGGCTCCGACCTGATGCCGGCCGCCGTGGGCGCCGGGCAGGAGTGGAAGTCGCTCACCGCCTGGTTCGCGGAGGGGCAGTCGATCCAGAAGACCGCCGCCGACATCGACGCCGCCTGGCCGCAGTAGCCGACGTGCCGGGGCCGCTCCCGGCGCACCCGGGACCACCTGTCGAGGGCGGTGCGGGGCCACCCACCCGCACCGCCCGCCCTTCCCACCACGCCCGAAGGGACGCGCAGCCATGTCCGTACCCGGATTCCCTTCTCCCGGATTCCCTTCTCCCGGCTTCCATTCGCTCGGACTCCCTTCGCCCGGGTTCCCTTCGCCCGGGTTCCCTTCGCCCGGGTTCCCTTCGCCCGTCGGCGGGTCGGCCGCCGAGGGACTGCTCGTCGACAGGCTGGCGGCCGGCTCCTGGAACGACGCGGCGATCAAGTTCGGCAACACCTTCGGCGCCGTCGCGGGCTTCCTCGGCATCCTGCTGGTGGTCTTCCTGGTCGCCGGACGGGCCCGGGGCCGGCTGGCCCGTCCGCTGGCGGTCGCGGTGTTCCTCGGTCCGGCGGTGCTGCTGCTGGCCGTCGGCCTGGTGGTGCCGCTGGTCCGCACGGTCTACCTCAGCCTCCAGAACGACGACGGCACCCGGTTCGTCGGCGGTGAGAACTTCGGCTGGGCCTTCACCTCCGACTCGGTGCAGAAGGTGCTGGTCAACACGCTGCTCTGGCTGGTGGCCGTACCGCTGGTGGCGACCGGGCTGGGACTGGTGCTGGCGCTGCTGGTGGACCGGATGCGAGGCCAGTCGGTCTACAAGTCGCTGATCTTCATGCCGATGGCGATCTCGTTGGTCGGCGCGTCGATCATCTTCAAGTTCGTCTACGAGTCGCGCGGGCCGGGCCAGCCGCAGATCGGCCTGCTCAGCCGGCTCGCCGTCGCGGTGGGCTGGAACGATCCGCCGAACTGGCTGCTCTCGCAGCCGCTGAACACCTTCCTGCTGATGGCGGTGATGGTCTGGGTGCAGACCGGCTTCGCGATGGTGGTGCTGTCGGCGGCGATCAAGGCGATCCCGGCGGAGGTGGTGGAGGCGGCCCGGCTGGACGGCGCGAGCGGGGCACGGCTGTTCTGGTACGTCACCGTGCCGATGATCCGCAGCACGGTGCTGGTCGTGCTGACCACCGTCCTGCTCATCACCCTGAAGGCCTTCGACATCGTCCGCACCATGACCGGCGGCAACTTCGGCACCCAGGTGCTGGCGAACGAGATGTACTCGCAGTCCTTCGTGCAGTTCAACTCCGGTCGCGGCAGTGCCCTCGCGGTGCTGCTCTTCGTCGCGGTGCTGCCGCTGGTGGCCTACAACATCGTGCAGCTGCGGAAGGAGCGTGAGGTCCGGTGACCCGGACGGACGGCCGGGAGGGGGCGGCGGATCCGGCGCGGCCGGCGGAGCCGTTGCGGGAGGTGGAGTCGCCGCGGGAGGTGAGGCCGACGCAGTCGGTGCGGAAGGCCTTCAGCAGTCCGCTGGCCTCGGTGTTCGTGATCGCGATGACGGTGCTCTGGACGATCCCGACGCTGGGCCTGCTGGTGACCTCGCTGCGGCCCAAGCAGGACGTGACGGACAGCGGCTGGTGGACCGCCCTCGTCCACCCGGACCTCGGCCTCGACAACTACCACTCGGTGCTGTTCGAGGGCGGGCCCGGCGTCTCCACCGGCCTGATGCCCTTCCTGGTCAACTCGCTGGCGATCGCCGTCCCGGCGACGGTCTTCCCGCTGATGCTGGCGGCGATGGCGGCGTACGCGCTGGCCTGGGTGCGGTTCCGGGGGAGCGACGTGGTCTTCTTCACGGTGTTCGCGCTCCAGGTGGTGCCGCTCCAGATGGCGCTGATCCCGCTGCTGCGGCTGTTCTCCGGCGGCGCGCACCTGGGGCCGCTGACGCTGATCCCGGCGGTGGACCTGAAGGGCAGCTACGCGCCGGTCTGGCTGGCGCACACCATGTTCGCGCTGCCGCTGGCGGTGTTCCTGCTGCACAACTTCATCGCCCAGCTGCCGCGCGACCTGATGGAGGCCGCGGTGGTGGACGGCGCCTCGCACTTCAAGATCTTCCGTTCGATCGTGCTGCCGCTGTGCACCCCGGCGCTGGCCTCGTTCGCGATCTTCCAGTTCCTGTGGGTCTGGAACGACCTTCTGGTGGCGCTGACCTTCGCGGGCGGCACCCCGGAGGTGGCGCCGATGACGGTGCGGCTGGCACAGCTGTCCGGTTCGCTCGGCGGGCGCTGGGAGCTGCTCACGGCCGGGGCGTTCCTGTCGATCACCGTGCCGCTGATCGTCTTCTTCAGCCTCCAGCGGTACTTCGTCCGGGGACTGCTGGCCGGGTCGGTGAAGGGGTAGCGGGGGAGTCCAGGGGAGCGAGGCAGTTCTGAACGCGTTCAGACTCAGCTTTTGAACTTGTTCAGAATGGTCTACAGTCGGCAGCGGCCGGGGCGCCGAACGCGCCCGCCGGCGGACCGCCCGTGGGGTGGCCTCCGCATGCCCGCCGATCACTGAGGGGGACTCATGTCCGGCCCTTCCGCGCCTGTGCCATCCGATTCGTCCGGCCCTTCCGGCGTTCCCGACTCCTCCGGGCCGCTCGGTTCGGCCGGGTCGCCCGACTCTCCCGGCCCCTCCGGGGCGCCGGGTGCGAGCGACGTGCCGGGGCCGACCGGGGCGCCGGGTGCGGCCGATGTGCCGGGTGCGAGCGACGTGCTGGGTGCGAGCGACGTGCTGGGGTCGAGCGACGTGCTGGGGTCGACCGCGTCGCGCAACCCGTACGGTGCGTACGACCCGTACGACCCGTACGGTCCCTACCGCGCGGTCGGCCCCGGCCCGCAGGGCAGGCCGGGGCGGGGGCCGGTGCCCGGAACGTCGGCGCACTCGGTCGGCACGTGGCTGCGCGCCAGTGACCCCGAGCGCCGGGCAGGGGCCACGCCCCGGGTCGTCCTGGCCGCCCTGCTCACCGGTCTGCTGACGGCCTGGCTGCTGTTCGACGGTCTGGGTGTGAACCTGCTGGTCTGCGGTGCCGCCACCGCCGTCGGGGCCGGGTTCGCCGCCCGGGTGGCGGGCCGTCGGATCCGGCCCTGGACGGCCGTCTGGAGCCTGCTCGCCCTCGCCCTGCTCGTCGTCCCCGCGCGGTGGGACGCCGACTGGCCCGCGCTGCTGGCCGCCGGGGGCGCGCTCGCGCTGGCCTCACTGGCCCTGCACGGCGGCCGTCGCTGGGCCGGTGTCCTGTTCGCCCTGCCCGGTCTCCTCTGGCAGCCGGTGCCCGCCGTGGGGTGGGCCTTGACCAGCGTGCAGGGGCGCCTGCTGCCGGGCCGGGGCCGGATCGTCCCGGTGCTCAAGGCGCTCGCGGTCGCCGCCGTCCTGCTGACCGTCTTCGGCCTGCTGTTCGCCAGCGCCGACGCCGCCATGGCGGACCTGCTGGGCAACCTCAGCCCGGACCTCGACCTCGGCCGGCTCCCGGGGCGCGCCGTGCTGTTCGTGCTCGGGACGGCGACCGCGCTGGGTTTCGCGCACATGGCCGCCGGCCCGCGCCGCTGGGACCGCACGGTGATCCGGCCGGGCCGCGAGCGGCGCCGGCTGGAGTGGGCGCTGCCGCTGGTCGCGCTCAACCTGATGTTCGGCGTCTTCGCGGTGATCCAGGCCGTGGTGGTGCTCGGCGGCGCGGACGCCGTGCTGAGCAACACCGGGATGAGCCGCTCCGAGTACGCCCGGCAGGGGTTCTGGCAGCTGAGCGTGATCACCGTGCTGACGCTGGTCGTGGTGGCGGTCGCCAAGCGCTGGGCGCCGCGCACCACCGCCGCCGACCACCGGCTGGCGCGGATCCTCCTCGGGCTGCTCTGCCTGCTGGCGCTGGCCGTGGTCGCCTCGGCGCTCGGCCGGATGTGGTTCTACGTGGACGCCTCCGGGCTCACCCGGCTGCGGCTCTGGGTGCTGGTGGTCGAGGTCTGGCTGGGCGTGGTCTTCCTGCTGCTGATCGCCGCCGGGCTGACCCGCCGCGCCGGCTGGCTGCCGCGCGTCGTCGTCCTCAGCGGGATGCTCACCGTCGCGGTCTACGGCCTGATGGGTCCGGACGCGATCGTCGCCGAGCAGAACGTCACCCGGTACGAGCAGGCCCTGCGGACCGACCCGCACGGCGCGGCCATCGACCTGCGCAACGTCCGCCGGCTCTCGGCGGACGCGGTGCCCGCCCTCGAGCGCCTCCCCGAGCCACAGCGGAGCTGTGCGCTGCAGCTGATCGGACACGAGCTGGAAGGGGAGTCGAGGCCCTGGTACGCGACCAACCTCGCCGCCGCCCGGGCCCGGGGGATCCTGGCGCAGCGGCCGCTGGCGGACTCCACGGTGGTCGGCCGCACGGCCTGCGACGGGGCGGGGCTGGCGTACGAGGACCTGTAGGCCGACCCGGGGCTGGGGCCCGCGGACAGCGGCAGGACCGGCCGGGAGCGTGCTGCTCCCGGCCGGCCCTGGGCGTTGTGGTTTGTGGCGGTGTCGCCGCGTCGCGACGGTGTCAGCGCATCGCGACGGTGCCAGTGCATCGCGACGGTGCCAGTGCGGCGCGACAGCGTCAGTGCATCGCGACGGCGGAGGAGTCGCTCGGCAGGTCGCCGGCCTTGGCCTTGATCGCGAAGAGCGCGACCAGCAGGGCGACGGCGGCGAGCGCGGCACCCACGATGAAGCCGTGCGAGATGCCCTCGGTGAGCACGGTGTTGGCGGCGTCGGTGCCCTGCGGGAACTCGTGGTGCTGCTGGAGGTAGGCCAGCTGTTCCGGCTTGGCGCTCTCCATGAACTTCGGCAGCTGTACGGCGGCCTCGGCCGTGGCGTAGTGCGCGAAGACCGTGGTCAGGATCGACAGGCCGAGTGAACCGCCGATCTGCTGCATCGAGTTGAGCAGGCCGGAGGCGGCGCCGGTCTCCTCGCCCGGGACGCCCGCGACGGAGATCAGCATCACCGGGACGAAGATCAGGCCCATGCCGAAGCCGAACACCACCGTGGGGCCGAGCACCCCGTCCAGGTAGCCGCTGTCCTTGCTCATCTGGGTCAGCCAGGTGAGGCCGACGGTGACCAGCAGCGCGCCGCCGGCCATGAAGGGCTTCGGGCCGTACTTGGCCTGGAGGTTGGAGGCGATCTGCGCGGCGATGATGATCGCGACGCTGATCGGGAGGAAGGAGACACCGGCCTTCAGCGGGCTGTAGCCGAGCGGACCCTGCACGAACAGCACGACGTAGAAGAAGATGCCGAACATGGCCGCGGCCAGGCAGAGCATCATCACCAGGCTGCCGGTGCGGTTGCGGTCGGCGAACAGGTGCATCGGGGTGATCGGCTGGTCGGTGCGGCTCTCGACCACGAGGAAGGCGGCGACCAGGACCGCGCCGGCCGCGAAGGAGCCGAGCGTGATGCCGTCCGACCAGCCGTCGGAGGCGGCCCGGATGAACCCGTAGACCAGGCCGACCAGGCCGAGCGTCGAGGTGAGTGCGCCGGGCAGGTCGAAGCGGCCCGGGTGGCGCTCGGACTCCGCGATGTAGCGCGGCGCGGCGATCGCGATCAGGATCGCGATCGGCACGTTGACGAAGAACACCCAGCGCCAGTTCAGGTACTCGGTGAGCAGGCCGCCGGCCAGCAGGCCGATCGCGGCGCCCGAACCGGCCACCGCCGAGAACACGCCGAACGCCTTGTTGCGCTCCGGCCCCTCGTCGAAGTTGGTGGCGATCAGGGCGAAGGCGGTCGGGGAGCATATCGCGCCACCGATGCCCTGGAGCGCGCGGGCGGCCAGCAGCAGGCCGCTGTCCTGGGCGAAGCCGCCGAGCAGCGAGGCCAGGCCGAACAGCAGGGTGCCGAAGATGAACACCCGGCGGCGGCCGAGGATGTCACCCGCGCGACCGCCGAGCAGCAGCAGCCCGCCGAAGGTCAGGGTGTAGGCGTTGATGACCCACGACAGGTCGGTGGTCGAGAAGCCCAGGGCGTCCCTGATGTGCGGCAGTGCGATGTTCACGATGGTCGCGTCGAGGACCACCATGAGCTGGGTGGCCGCGATGACGGTCAGGGTGATGCCCTTGCCCCGCCCCTGGGTCGTCCGCGGTGGTGCGTTCTTGCTGAGCGTGTCGGAGATAGCCACGAATGTGCCCCCTGCTGGCTATGTGCTCGGTGGTGCGGGTTCGGCGGAGTCGCCGGTCCGGGTGTGGCGCTGCGCCCTTGCGCAGGCCGGGAAGGAACGGGATCGTTCACTAATCGGGACGATATCCCGGTCGTGATTGTGAACGCAAGCGTTCCTTAAGGATGGTGGCGGTGGCGATGGAGCGGTTGGTGCGGCGCCTGGTGGCGGACCGGTCCGGTCGGCCGCTCGGTGGACTGCTCGACGGGGCGCCGGGCGGTGCGGTGGTTGGTGCGGCGGGTGGCGTGGCGGGTGCTGCGGTGGGTGTCGCGGCGGGGCGGGCGTCGTCCGGGGAGACGGCGGCCGGGGCGGGCGCTGGATCCGATGCCGGGACGGGCTCGGGGTCGGGTGCCGCACCGGCCTTCTGTCCGGTGCGGGTCGCCCACCAGGCACTGACGCGACCGGCCCGACGCCGGGGGAAGGAGTTGGAGAACGCTATCTTCGAGGCCGCGCTCGACCAGCTCACCTCCGGCGGATATGCGCGGCTGACCATGGAAGGCGTCGCCGGCGCGGCGCGGACCGGGAAGGCCGCGCTCTACCGGCGCTGGGCGTCCAAGGACGAACTCGTCATCGACGCCCTGGACGCCACTCTCCCACGGCCCTACGACACCCCCGACCTCGGGTCCGCCCGTGACGAACTCCGCGAGCTCGTCGCGGGGTTCACGCAGGCGATGACCTCCCGGGTGGGCGCCGCGCTCAATGCGCTGATGGGCGAGATCGACCACGAGCGGGCCGAGGTCTTCAAGGCCTTCGTCAACGACCGGGTCATCGAGCCGACAGCGCGGACCATCCTGGAGATCCTGCGCCGCGGGGCCGAGCGCGGCGACGTCCGGCCCGGCGCGGCCACCCCGCTGGTGGCGGACGTCATCCCGGCGATGCTGCTCTACCAGGTCAAGATCCGCGGGCTGGAGAGCGTGGGGCCGGGAATCGCCGACCGGCTGGTGGACGAGGTGCTGGAGCCGATGATCCGGGTCTGAGTCGGCCGCGGGGTCCGAGTCGACCTCGGTTGGGCTCCGGGAGGCGGATTCGGCGGTCGCGGGCCGGGCTTAGGCTGGAGGCTGCCCCCGCTGAACGGATTACGCCATGCCCATCGTCCCCCCGACGCACTCCGTCGAACGCTCGCTGCGCCGGGCTGGCGCCAAGATCGTCGTCGGTCTTGACGAAGTCGGGCGCGGGGCCTGGGCCGGGCCGGTCACGGTGGGCGCGGCCGTCACCGGCCTGCGCAAGGCGCCGGAGGGACTGACCGACTCCAAGTTGCTCACCGAACTGCGCCGGCGCGCCCTCGCCCCGGTCCTCGCCGACTGGGTCACCGCGTACGCGCTCGGGCAGGCCTCCCCGCAGGAGTGCGACGAACTCGGGATGACGGCGGCGCTGCGGCTGGCCGCCGTCCGCGCGCTGGAGGCGTTGCCGGTCGAACCCGACGCGGTGATCCTGGACGGCAAGCACGACTACCTCGGCGGCCCCTGGCGGGTGCGCACGGTGATCAAGGGCGACCAGTCCTGCATCTGCGTCTCCGCGGCCTCGGTGCTCGCCAAGGTCCACCGCGACGGCCTGATGGCCGAACTGGGCGAGGGGTGCCCGGACTACGGCTTCGCGGACAACGCCGGCTACCCGTCCCCGGTGCACCGCGCCGCACTGGAGGAGTTCGGCCCCACCGAGCACCACCGACTCTCCTGGGCCTACTTGGACGCACTGCCGAAGTGGCGTCACCTCAAGCGCGTTCGGGAAGGTGCGGGCGACGCTCAGGGGTCCGCCGACGAACAGTTGACGCTCGGTTTCTGACGTTCCGTCTGGAATTGCCTGGGGGAGGGCGGCGGGAGGGCGGTGCCCAATGGGTGGGGCGCCCGTGCGCGTCCGACCGGCATTTGATAGATATCCGGGTATGCCTGTCTTCCCCGAGGAGTCGGAGATTCACGAGAGCCTCCCGAACCCCGGCGTTCCCTTCCCACGCGAGTCGGACGCACAAGCCCCCGCCACCGCACCCACCACCGTCGCCGCCCCGGCTCCGGTGCCCGGCCCCCGTTCGGCGCCCCCGCGCCCGGTTCCGCCGCGTGCCGCCCGTCCGGGCCCGCCGCAACTGATCCCCAAGCCCGGGCCGGCACCGCGCCGCCCCGCCCCCGCCGCACCGCAGGTGGAGGTCCAGCGGATCGCCGCCACCCCGGCGCAGGCGGTGGAGCGCGCCGATGACGCGGTCGACCTGCTGCTGGAGTCCGGGCGCAACCCGGGCGACATCCTGGTGCTGACGACCGGCGAGGCACACCCCTGGCAGCAGCACGAACTCTCCTTCGGCGAGGAGTGCTACTGGGCGCAGCTCACGGAGGGCGGGGACGTGTTCTACGCGGACGCCGCGCTGACCCGCCCGGTCCGCCGCGAGGTGGTCGTCCTGGTGGCCAACGGCGGACCGTCCGCCCGTGCCGCCGAGGCGTACACCAAGGCGCTCGGCCACGCGGCCGCGCTGCTGGTGGTCTGCGGCGACGCCGGCCCGGCAGCCGTGGGTACGGCCGGAGCCGCGCCCGGCCGCCCGGTCAAGGCCTGACCGCAGTCGTCCACTTCGGGCCCGGTGCCGCCGTACGGTGCCGGGCCCGAAGTCCGTCCCACGGCGCTCGGTGGTCGGTCGCCGGCGGTCGGCGGACCGGTAGTCGGCAACTGGTGCTCCATGGCCGACGGTTTGAGGCCCGGCGAATTCGGCAGCTCCTGCGGAGTCAGCGCGTACCGGTGCGACGGGTCGGTTCGGCCGCCGCGACCCGCCCCGTGGCCCACGGGGGCTCGGACTGCGGGGAGCGTGCCGCGTCCTCGCCGCGCTTGGCCTGGTCGGTCGCCGACTGGAGGGTGCGCTGGCCGCGTGGGGCGTCCAGCGCCGAACGCGGGGGCAGCTCCGTCACGGTGTGCACCGGCCCGTCGGCCCACGAGCCCGCATGCGGCTTGCGTCCGCCCCGCCCGTCCCCGAGGACCTGCCAGCCCGCCGGGGTGAGGCCGATGTACGCGCCGCAGCGCAGCCCGTGGAGCACGGACGAGTCCCGCAGCGCCCACATCCAGGCGCCGTCCTGTTCCGTCCAGCCGGGCGCACCGTCGCGGCAGCGCAGCAGCACGGCAGTCCGGGTCGGCTCGGGCAGCCGCAGGTCGTGCGGGATGATCCGGCGCAGGTGCGTCAGCAGCGCGTTCCGGTGCTGCCAGCCGTCGGTGTCGTGCGCCCAGGGGGTGAACGAGGCCGAGGCGACGAGGCGGTGGAGCGCGTCCAGGACGGTGATCACGACGGTACCGGGCTGTGGCAGGTGGCGCTGGTGCAGTTCCAGGACGAACTCGCGGGGGTCGCGCAGCAACGGGATCCCCGAGGCGGTCCACGCCTCCAGGTCCAGTACCCGTCTGGGTGCCGGGCTCCCGGAGAAGGGATTCTGACCTCGGTCGATACCGTTGATCACGATCCTCCTTCCTGGCCCGGGGGCAGGCGGGTGCCTGGGTACGCCGAACGGCGGGTCCAGCGGACCGGGTTTCGGGTACCTCCCAATTCTCGGGGCATCGGGGGCAGAGCGGCAACGATGAAATGATGAACGCCACCCAATAGCCCATGGTCTGTCGGATATGTTCCACAGTCGACCGAGCGCCCCGGAGCTGCCGCCAGGCCTTGATCCACAACGCCTGAAGGGCAGCGTGAACCGTCATGGGCATGTGATCGCTCCTTTCTCGGGCCGTTCGACCGCTGTGATCGAAATCGCTTCGCCTGATCCTTTCTGTTAGGCCATTCGAGTGAGGAAGGGTTCCCGGGCCGGAGGGCCCCCGCGGCGGCTTTCCGCCGCCCCGTCACCCCTGCACGGCCAGCACCAGCGGCAGCACCGCGCTCGCCCCCGCTCGGCGCAGCAGCCGGGCGGCCACGGTCACCGTCCAGCCCGAGTCGACGAGGTCGTCCACCAGCAGCACCGGCCCGCCGGCGGCCGCCACCGCCTGCTCCACCTCCGGCGGCAGGACCAGCGCGCCGGCCAGCGAGTGCAGCCGCTGGGCGCTGTTGCTGCGGGCGCCGTGCGGGGGCAGCCCGCCGGCGTACTCGATCCGGCCGAGCAGCGGCAGCCGCCCGATCTCGGCGATCCGCGCGCCCAGGCTGCCGACCAGTCGGGGCCTGGCCGAGGAGGCCATCGTCACCACGCCGACCGGCCGCTCCAACCGGGTGCCCTCCGTCGTCGCGGGCCCGGCCCAGCCGCCCGGACTGCGGGCCCAGTCGGCGAGCACCGCCACCAGGGCGTCCACCGCCTCGCCGGGCACCGGCACGTCCGGCGCCTGGTCGGCGAGCAGGGTGCGCAGCCGGTTGCCCCAGCCGATGTCGGACAGCCGGCCGAGCGCCCGGCCCGTCTCCGCCTGCTCGCCCACCGGGATCCGGCCCTTGAGCGGCACCCCGAGCGCGTCCATCCCGGTGGGCCAGAGCCGGCGCGGCTCGAAGCTCACGCCCGGCCGGCCGAGCGCGGCCCGGGCGGCCCCCAGCGTCTCGGCGGAGACGTCCGGGGTGTGCAGCGGCCCCGCGCAGTTGTCGCACCGGCCGCAGGGCGCGGCCTGCTCGTCGTCCAGCTGGCGGCGCAGGAACTCCATCCGGCAGTCGGTGCCGGCCGCATAGTCGCGCATCGCCCGCTGTTCCGCCTCCCGGGAGGCGGCGACCTTGGCGTAACGGGCGGTGTCGTACTCCCAGCTCTGGCCGGTGGCCGTCCAGCCGCCCTTGACCCGGCGGACGGCGCCGTCCACGTCGAGCACCTTGAGCATGGTCTCCAGCCGGGCCCGGCGCAGGTCCACCCGGGGCTCCAGGGCGGCGGTGGAGAGCGGCCGGCCGGCCTCGGCGAGCGCGTCGATGGTGCGGCGAACCTGCTCCTCGGGCGGGAAGGCCAGCGAGGCGAAGTAGCGCCAGATCGCCTCGTCCTCGCGCCCGGGCAGCAGCAGCACCTCGGCCCGGTCCACCCCGCGCCCGGCCCGGCCGACCTGCTGGTAGTAGGCGATCGGTGAGCTGGGCGAGCCGAGGTGCACCACGAAGCCGAGGTCGGGCTTGTCGAAGCCCATGCCGAGCGCGGAGGTGGCGACCAGCGCCTTGACCCGGTTGGCCAGCAGGTCGGCCTCGGCGGTGCGGCGCTCGGCGTCCTCCGTGCGGCCGGAGTAGGAGGCCACCGGGAAGCCGCGCTCGCGCAGGAAGGCCGTCACCTCCTCGGCGGCGGCCACCGTCAGGGTGTAGACGATGCCCGAGCCGGGGAGCCGGTCGAGGTGGTCGGCCAGCCAGGCGAGGCGGTGCGCCGGGTCGGGAAGGGAGAGCACGCCGAGGGTGAGGCTCTCCCGGTCGAGCGGCCCGCGGAGCACCAGGGCGTGCTCGTCGGTGGCGCCGGTGCCGAGCTGCTCGGCGACGTCGGCGGTGACCCGGGCGTTGGCGGTGGCGGTGGTGGCCAGCACCGGGACACCGGGCGGCAGGTCCGCGAGCATGGTGCGCAGCCGTCGGTAGTCGGGGCGGAAGTCGTGCCCCCAGTCCGAGATGCAGTGGGCCTCGTCGACCACCAGCAGGCCGGTGGAGGCGGCGAGCTCGGGCAGCACCTGGTCACGGAAGTCCGGGTTGTTCAGCCGTTCGGGGCTGACCAGCAGGATGTCGACCTTCCCGGTGGCGACCTCCTCCTGGACCGCGGCCCACTCGTCGGTGTTGGCCGAGTTGATGGTGCGGGCGTGGATGCCGGCCCGGCCGGCGGACTCGACCTGGTTGCGCATCAGGGCGAGCAGCGGCGAGACGATCACCGTCGGCCCGGCGCCGCGGGCCCGGAGCAGGGCGGTGGCGATGAAGTAGACCGCGGACTTCCCCCAACCGGTGCGCTGGACGACCAGGGCACGGCGGCGGTCGACCACGAGGGCCTCGATGGCCGTCCACTGGTCCTCGCGCAGGGTGGCTCCGGGGCCGGCGAGCTCGCGCAGGACGGCCTCGGCCCGCGCCCGGACCTCGGCGCGGTCGGCGGTGGCGGTGGTGTGGATGTCGGGCTGCTGCATGGCGTCCATGTAACCCCGTACCGCCGACAAGCGACGAATGCGGGGGAGGAGAGGCCGGGGAAGGCGGGGTGTGTTTCATCCGCTGGTCGGCTGAACGGAAGTCAAAATCCACTCTCGGGAGGGCGTGTCGCCTGCTCCGAATGAGTGAAGGGAAATTCGGGGGCGGGGTTATCCACAGAAAAAAGTCAGGTCAGGCATCTTTCGCGCATTGCGTCCACTCTTGCGGCCATGAACGCGATGAACAACGAACACGTCATTCTGTCCCTCGGCCCGGCCTCCGACCACCGGCCGGTCGTCATGCGCGGTCCGGCCGACATGGCCGAGCTGCTTCCCTACTTCCTGGGCTTCTACCCCGACGACAGCATCGTCGCGGTGGGGCTCCACGGCCCCGGCCTGCACCAGGGCGGGGTGATCCGGGCGGACCTGCCGCGCTCGCCCGAGCAGTGGCCGGCCGCGGCGGAGGAGACGGCCGCCCTGCTGATCGCCCTCTCCGAGCGGCACGGGGCCCGGCCGCTCCAGGTGCTGCTCTACCTCTGCCAGGATCGCGGCGCCGCGCACGCTCCGCCGGTGGTGGACGGACTGCGGCCGTTGGCGGATGCGCTCCGGGCGGCCTTCGGACGCCGGGGCGTGGCCGTCAAGGAGTCGCTGTGCGTCTCGGACGGTCGCTGGTGGTCCTTCCTCTGCCGCGGTGACGGGTGCTGCGACGCGGCGGGCAATCCGGTGCGGCGCAGCCCCGAGCCCGGTCCGGCGGCCGCCGCCGCGACGGTCGCCGGGCTGGTGCCGCGCGGCAGCCGGAAGGCGATCATCGGCGGGCTGGCCCCGGTCGGTCCGCCGGAGGGCGATGTCCAGCGGGAGGCGTTCGCCCGGGTCGAGGCCGTGGACGCCCTCGCCAGGGAGCAGCGCATCGCCCTGCTCGACCAGGCCGTCGCCGAGTTCCGGGCCGGAGCCCGGGAGCTGGACGCGGAGCGGACGGCCCAGCTGCTGCTCGCCCTGCGCGACCGCCTGGTGCGGGACCGCGGCGTCGAGTACGCCCGGCCCGCCGAGCTGGCCCCGGCGGAGCGGCTCTGGCGCTTCCTCGCCCGGCGGGCCGTGGCGCCGTACGAGGGCTGTGCGGTGGCCCCGCTGACGTTGCTGGCCTGGACGTCCTGGGTCGCCGGGGACACGGCGACGGCCAGGGTCGTGCTCGGCCACGTCCTGGGGCTCGCCCCGGGCTACCTGCTGGCCGATCTGCTGTACGAGTCGCTCAACGACGGCATGACGCCCCAGGGCCTGCTGGCCGCCGTCGAGGCGCAGCGGCGCCGGCGCGAGGAGCCAGGTCCGCAGGCCCCGGCCGACGGACCGAGGCCTCCGGCGGGCGGAGTTCCCGGCGCCGAGGGTGCGCCGTGCCGTGACGAAGCGGGCTCCGGGCCCGCTGCCCCGGGGTCGGGTGGTGTCCCCGAGGAGCGGACCGGGCGGTCCGCCGGCGGTCGGCGGCACCGGCGGGGCGGTCGGCGGAAGGGCTCGTCCACGGTGCCGGCGCCGGCGGCCGATCCGGGCCCGGGCGCCCCGTCCGGCCCCGAAGGCCCGGAGTCGGCGGGCGGCGGAGCCGGGGCGGCGGTGGGCCTGCTGTCGGCGCCCGGGCGGGCAGCGGCGCCCCGGCACGCCCGGGCGGGCGGGGAGCGGTCCACCCGGGGCCTGCGACTCGGCCGGGCCGCGGCCTGCGCGCCGGCCGCGGCCCGCACCGGCCTCCACCGCTGCCGGGGTGTCCGACGGGCGGCGAGAGGAGGCCACCGTGCGCACTGAGCCGCTCCGCGCCGCGGCGCTGGCCCGAGGGCCGCTACGCCTCGCCGTGCGCCATCCTGATCAGGCGGTCCAGCACCTTTCCGCCGCTCACCCGAAGGCCGTCGTGCTCCCACTCGTTGGTGATCCAGGTCCGCAGGCCGCGCACCGCGCGGGCGGTCTCCAAAGAGTCGGCGGTGTCCACGTACATGTCGTCGTGGTACACCGCCGCCACGACCGGCACGGTGTTGGCGGCCAGCCGCGCCCGGTCGTACAGGTCGGGCCAGTCCGTGCGGGCGGCGAGCAGGTCCGCGGTCTCCTTCAGCGGGCGCAGCGCCGGGTCGGTGTCGAACATCCAGGGGTAGATCATCTCCCCGGTGAACAGCACCGGCGCGTCGGACCCCAGCGCGGACCGGGCGTCGAACCGCGGGAACTCCTTGCGGACCCGCTCGGCCGCCCAGGCGGTGCCGCCCTGGTCCACCGACCGCTGGCCGTAGATCGACTCGTGCAGCACCGCGTACAGCGGGCCGCCCGCGAAGGAGAGCTGGGCCTGGGCGCCGGCCAGGAAGGTGTCGGAGAGCTCGGGCCCGGCGGCGCCCTCCACCCAGGCCTCCTCCAGCAGGTAGTGGAGCGTGCCGGAGCCGCTGCCGCCGCCGAGCAGCATGCCGAGCGCCTGGAACGCCTCGACGGTGAGCAGCCCGCCGTCCGGCAGGGTCGCGGGGGAGTCGGCGAGGTGGGCCGCGATCCGGCGCACCGCCTGGACGTCCTGGGGGAACCGGGCGTAGTGGTCCTCGTTCTTGCCAGCCACCCGCGGGTAGGCGGCGCGGTAGACGTCGTCGGCGGAGCTGCCGAGGCCGGCGAGGCCACCGGTGATGAAGGCCTCGGTCAGCCCCTCGGGGGCGAAGGAGAGGTAGGTGAGGGTGCAGAAGCCGCCGAAGCTCTGGCCGAGCACGCTCCAGCGCCGGTCGGCACCGAGCAGCCGCTCACGGATCAGCTCGGCGTCCCGGACGATCGAGTCCGCGCGGAAGTGGGCCAGGTAGTCAGCCTGCTCCTGCGGGCCGCCGCGCCGGGCGAGGGTCTGCCGGGTCGCGGGGGTGGACCGCCCGGTGCCGCGTTGGTCCAGCAGGAGCACCCGGTAGTCGTCCAGGGCGCGGTCCAACCAGGCGTCCCGGCCGTTCGGGCGCGTGGCCTTGCCGCCCGGCCCGCCCTGGAGGAAGACCAGCCAGGGAAGGTCGTCCCGCTCGCGGCCCGCCGCCACCACCTCACGGGCGTACACCTCGATCTGCTCGCCCTGAGGGGCGGCGTGGTCGAGCGGCAGCTGGAATATGTGGTCGGTCGTGACAATCCCGGGCAGCCGGCTGATGGTGGACATGCAACTCCTCGGTCTCTGCTGGTCACAGCGGTGGCGTCGCGGTTCACGGGGCCACCGGGTGCGGGGGCCGCGACCCCCGCACCGTATCCTGGCGGCGGTCGAGCACGGTTCGACCGCCCCGTCCGTCCGACCGGACGGCCGACCCCGGCCCGAGCAGGCCCGACGGCGGCCTGTACGACGGGTGCCGGCCCCGGGCCCGCGGACGGTGACGTGCTCGCGGCGAGGGCCCGGTGGCGTTCCGACGGAGGCGGTACACCGCCCGGCAGGGCAGCCCCGACCAGCGGCGCAGCAGCGGGGCGTGACCTGGTGGCCGTGCGCGGCGTTGACTCCGGGGGCCTGCACCCGGTCCGAGCGGGCCGATCGCCGGGCGGTGCGGGCCCGGCCGCCCGGGCACCGGCAGCCTCGGCCGCCGCGTACGACAGTACGACGGGTCGCCGCCGCGGGGCCGGGCGGTCCGGCGGGTCCGGGCCGTGGGGAATGGCGTCACCGGCGGTCCGGAACGATGGACCTGACGGCGTGCCGGGCCCGGTGACGCGCCCCGGAACGAAGGAGCGGCGCGCCGGTACCGGTCCGGTACCGCGCACCGCATGGCACGACCCGACACCGGGTACGGCCAGACATGGCACACCGCCGGCGGGACGGCCCCGTCGGCCCGGCACCAACAGCACGTGATCGAGCACGCTAGCGGCCCACCGGCCTGACCCGGCCACCGGACCGCCGAGGGGAGGAGAGTCCGGTGACCGCCATGAGGCCACCACAGGCCATGCCGGCCGAGAGCGTGGTCGGCGCGCCGCCCAGGCCGGTGGGCCGCCCCGACCAGGCCCCGGCGGCCGGGCCCGCGGGCGCACCGGCCGGTCCGGCCCGCCCCGCGGCCCCGCCGCGCCCGCAGCCGCCCGCCGTCCACCACGCGGTGATCTGTGTCAACGCCCCAGCGATGGCTGCCTCCGGCCCCGACGGTCAGCTGCGCGGCCACGGCCTGCACGGCTTCTACCGCAACGGCGTCCGGGCGCTCGCCCGGATGGAGCTGCGGCTGGGCGGCATGGAGCCGCTGCCGCTCCAGGGCGCCCTGACCAGCACCGCCCAGGCCCGCTTCCTCGGTGCCGTCCGCCTCCCCGGCGACCTCGACCCGGACCCTGCGCTCACCGTCGAGCGGCTGCGGCACGCGGACGGCGTGGAGACCGTCGTCGTGCGCAACACCGGTCCGCGGCCCGCCCGGCTGCCGCTGGAGATAGCCCTCGGCACCGACCTCGGCCCGGTCGCCGAGATCGCCGCCGGGCACCGCCAGCCCGACCTGCCGGGGCAGGTGCAGTCCGCCGGACTGCGCTGGACGGGCCCCGTCCACAGTGCCGTGGTCAGTGCCAAGCCCTCCCCGCACGCCGTCCTGGCCGGCGCCGGCGTGCTCCGCTGGGACCTGGAGGTCCAGCCCGGCGCCCGCTGGTCGGTCGAGCTGCACACCCAGCTGGAGAGCGCCAGCGGCGGCCCGCGCCCGCCGGGCGGCCGCGGCACCGGCGTCCCGCTGCCCTGGTCCGAGCCCGAGGTCCGCAGCGACGACACCCGGGCCGCCCCACTGGTCTCGCGCTCGCTGGACGCCCTCGGCGGGCTGCTGTTCGCCGACCCGGACCGCCCGACCGACCTCTACCCGGCCTCCGGCGCGCCCTGGCGCTTCGGCCTCGCTCCGGCCGACGCGCTCTGGGCCGCGCGGCTGACCCTGCCGCTCGGCACGCGGCTGGCGGCCGGCACCCTCCGGGCGCTGGCCCGCCGCCAGCAGCTCGCCCC
Organism: Kitasatospora sp. NPDC001095; assembly: GCF_053598615.1. Lineage (NCBI taxonomy): Bacteria > Bacillati > Actinomycetota > Actinomycetes > Kitasatosporales > Streptomycetaceae > Kitasatospora > Kitasatospora sp. NPDC001095. The sequence continues at coordinate 90,637 of NZ_JBSFKQ010000025.1, forward strand.
CGCCCCGGGCCGCCCCGAGGGCCTGCTGCCCGGCGCCCTGCGCCACGGTGGTCCCGAGCTGCCGCCCACCTGCACCGCCACCGAGGCCACCCTGCTGTTCGTCACCGTGCTGGCCGAGGCGTGGCGTTGGGGCCTGCCCCCGGCGGAGGTCGCCGAGCTGCTCCCGGCCGCCGAACGGGCCCTGGCCGCCCTGCGCGAGGGCCTGGTCGACGGCTTCGTCGCCGACCTGAGCCGCCCGGCGGAGGAGCGATCCGCCCAACCGGTCGCCGCCCGCGCCGAGGTCCAGGCGCAGGCCCACCGCGCCGCCCTGCACGGGGCCGAGCTGCTGGAGGCCTTCGGCCGGCCGGGCGCCGAGGACTGGCGCGGCTGGGCCGCCGCGCTGCGCGGGCGCTTCCGCGAGCGGTTCTGGATCGACGACCTGTCCGGCGGCCGCCCCGCGGCCGGCCTGGCCCCGGGCGGTCAGCCGCTGCCCGCCGTCGCCTCCTCCCTCGTGCACCTGCTGGACACCGGGCTCGCCGTCGACGGTGGTCGGCACGACGGCCTGCTGGACCGCGAGCAGACCCGGCTGCTTGCCCAGCGCCTGGCCGCGCCGGAGCTGGACAGCGGCTGGGGCCTGCGCACCCTGAGCGCCAAGTCGCCCCGCTTCAACCCACTGGGTCACCGCGGCGGCGCCGTGCGGGTCCACGAGACGGCGCTGGCGGTCGCCGGACTGGCCGAGGCCGGTCACGAGAACGAGGCCGGCACCCTCCTGGAGGGCCTGCTCGCCGCGAGCGCCCACTTCGAGGGGCGGCTGCCGGAGATGTACGCGGGGGAGCAGCGCGTCCTCGGCTGCCCGCCGGTGCCCCACCCGGCCGCCTGCCGCCCGGCAGCGGTCTCCGCGGCCGGTGCCGTGCACGCGGTGTTCGCCCTCGCCGGGGTGCGGCCCGACGTCCCGGGTGGCCGGGTGCTGGTCCGCCCGGCGAGCACCGCACCGCTCGGCGAGCTGGAGCTGACCGGTCTGCGGGTGGCGGGCGAGCCCTTCTCCGTCCGGGTGAGCCGGATCGGCGTGGCGATGGTGGAGGAGGCGTCCGCGGACCTGCAACTCGTCGCCCGCTGAGCCCGTCGCCGCCCGACCACGCCCCGGCGTCGGTGACGCTCGGTCACCGACGCCGCGCCCGCCCGCTCTCGGCACCGCGTGGCGGTGAGCGGCTCGCGCAGGGCCGCGCAGGCCAGGGCGTGGGGCACCGGCCCCCGCGTTCCACGCACGGGCCTGTGCTTATCGTCAGAGAGACGACTATGATCGTCGCCATGTCGCGTTACGATCCGTCGGCCTTCCCTCCGTTCGCTGTCACGGTTGACCTGGTGGTGCTGACGGTGCGCGACCACTCGCTCTGCGCCCTGCTGGTCAGACGAGGCGAGCCGCCGTTCCAGGGGTACTGGGCGCTGCCCGGCGGCTTCGTTCGTCCGGACGAGGGCCTGGCCGAGGCCGCCTCCCGCGAGCTGGCCGAAGAGACCGGCCTGCGCGCCCACACCGCCCCCGGCCATGACGCGGTCGGCCCCGGCGCGGCCGGCGCCCACCTGGAGCAGCTCGCCACCTACGGCCACCCGCAGCGCGACCCCCGGATGCGCGTGGTCAGCGTCGCCTACCTGGTGCTCGCTCCCGACCTCCCGACGCCCCGGGCCGGCGGCGACGCCAGCAGCGCCCGCTGGGCCCCGGTCGGTGAGCTCCTCGGCGAGAACCCGGCCGACGGCGTCCCGCTCGCCTTCGACCACGGCCTGATCCTCGCCGACGGCGTGGAGCGCGCCCGCTCCAAGATCGAGTACTCCTCCCTCGCCACCGCCTTCTGTCCAACCGAGTTCACCGTCGGCGAGCTGCGCCGGGTCTACGAGGCCGTCTGGGGCGTGGTGCTGGACCCGCGGAACTTCCACCGCAAGGTCACCGGCACCCCCGGCTTCCTGCTGCCCTCCGGCGGTACGACGACCCGTCAGGGCGGCCGCCCGGCCCAGTTGTTCACCGCCGGTGGTGCCACCGTCCTCAACCCGCCCATGCTCCGCCCGGAGTCCTGAACCCCCGCGGGCCCCGAACCCGGCCCACCGCGGCCCCGGCAGCCGAATGGCCCGGCCTGGCTGCGAACCCGGGGACGACGGCGCAGAGTGTCGGTGGACGCTCCGGCCGCCGGGCCGGAGGCCTTCCGGCCCAGGGAGCCCCGCGATGGCCATCGAGGACTGCGCCAACCAGCGGATCCTCATCGAGCGGCTGGCGGCGGACTACCGGAGCCTCGACACGACCACCACCGCCACGGAACGGGAACTGGCCGCGCTGCAGGCCGGGCGCGCGGCGCCCGAGGCGATCGCCGCCGTGCAGGAGCGGCTGGCCGCCGAGCGCGAACGGCTGGGTGAGATCACGGTCGAGGGCCAGGCCGCCGTCGACGAGTTCCACGCGGTGTGCGGCGGCGAGCAGCTCCCGCCCCTGCCCTGGCCCGACACGCTATAGGGACGTCCCTCGCCGGGTACGGCGTTCCGCCCGGCCTCAGGCGCCACAGCCGTCGAAGCACCACAGCCGGCGAAGCACTGCGGACAGCTCCGTGTCGGAGTCCTCCGGAACGAACCGGCCGCCGCCCGTGAATCGCAGGATCGGATTGTCCCCTGATCGGGTGAGGTGGGCAGTCGGTGGGCCCGTGCCGTTCCCGTAATGCCCGGAATAGCCGCCGCCGCCCCCTAATGTGCTGGCGCGGAGCCGAGCGGGTGCATGCCCGTCAGGGGCGCTCCGCGTCGAGCAGGTCGGCCGACGGCATGGGAGCAGCCAGCGATGATCCAGATCACCGGACTGACCAAGGTCTATTGCAAGGGTGCTCCGCCCGCGGTGCTCGATCTGACCTTCGACGCCCGGCCCGGCACGGTGACGGCGCTGCTCGGTGCCGAGGGAGCGGGCAAGTCCACCGCGCTGCGGCTGATGCTCGAACTCGAACGCGGCCAGGGCGTCACGCTCTTCGACGGCCGTCCCTACCGGCGGCTGCGCCACCCGGAGCGCGAGGTCGGGGTGCTGCTGCCCGGCACCGGGGACGCCGCGGTGGCCGGGCACCCGGGCCGCAGGGCGCGCAGCCACCTGCGGATGCTCGCCGCGGCCGTCGGCGTCCCGGTTCGGCGGGCCGACGAACTGCTGGAACAGACCCGGCTGGCCACCGTCGCCGGGCAGCGACTGCGCACCTTCTCGCCCGGCATGCACCGCCGTCTGGCCCTGGCCGCCGCCCTGCTCGGCGACCCCGGCGCGCTGCTGTTGGACGAGCCCGCCGAGGGCCTGTCGCCGCGCAACGTCGAGTGGTTCCACTCCTTCCTGCGCTCCTTCGGCGACGCCGGCGGCACCGTCCTGGTGACCACCCGCACCCCGCAGGAGGCCTCGCAGATCGCCGACCGGGTGGTCACCCTGGACCGCGGCCGACTGGTCGCCGACCAGCCGGTCGCGGAGTTCCGGCGGACCAGGATCAGCCCCGAAGTGGCCGTCCGGGGGCCGCAGATGGCGCGGCTGGCCGATCTGTTGGTCAGCCAGGGCGCGGAGGTCCGGCGGGACGGCAACGTGGGGCTCGCGGTGGCCGGCATCGACCGCACCGAGATCGGCGAACTCGCCTACCGTCACGGGATCCTGCTGCACGAGCTGGCCGACCGGGTGGTCGAGCAGCCGGCGCCGCGGATCGTCCTGCCGACCGGCTCGGGCGGCTCCGGCCGTCCCCGCCTCGATCCGGAACCCGAGGCCGGGCCGAGCGGCGCGGAGCGCACCGCCGGACCGGCCGCCGCGTCAGCCCCGACCGAAGCGGTGCCGCCCCCGGCCGAGCCCACGGCGACCCCGGTCCCGGTCGCACCGGCCGTCGCCACCCAAGCCGCGCCGGCCACCGCCCCTGCCACCTCTGCCGCCCCCGCCCCCGCGGCCGAAGGCGCCACCGACCCGAGGCGCAGCGCCCCGCACCGCCTCCTGCAGGACGGCTCGCTGCCCACTCGCGCCCTGCCCGCCGCGGCCGCCGCCGCCCTCCCTGCCGCCGCGTTCCCTGCCCTCGGCTCGGCCGCCCGTCGCCCGGAGCCCGCAGGGCCTCGCCCGGAGTCGACCGCGAAGACCGGGCCCGACGCCGCTGCCGAACCCGCCCCCACCGTGGCTGTCGACCGGCTCTTCCGCGACGACCCGGTCCCGGCCCCGCCCCAGGCGCCCATCCGGGTCCGGCCCCTGGGCTGTCGGGAGAGCACCGAGGACCTGCTCGCCGACGACACCGTCCGTCTCCGCCGCCCCGCCTCGGGCACCCCCGCCGTCCGGGCCTCCACCGCCCGCTCCACGGCTTCCGCCGTTCCTGTCACCCCCGCCCACTCCACGGCCCCCGCCGTCCGGGCCTCCACCGCCCAGCCCCGCAAGACGCCCGCCACCCCCGCGGCCCCCGCCACCCCCGACGACCACCGGAGCGAGTGAACCGTGCATGTCCTGGCCTACGAGCTGCGCCGCCTGCGCGGCCTGCCTTCCACCTGGGTGCTGCTCGCCGCCGTGCTGCTCGGCGACGCCGTCCTGGCCGCCGTACTGGCGAGCCGGACCCCGGACGGCCCGTTGGGGGCCGCGGCCGGGGTGCGGCTGCTGACCGCCGCCCTCCCGCTGGTCCCACTGCCCTTCGCGGCGCTCGGCGCAGGCGTGCTGGGCGCGCTCTCGTACGGGCACGAGGTGCGCCACCCGGGGCTGCCGGCCTCCCACGTGTCGTACCCGCGTCGGGTCCGGCTGCTGCTGGCCAAGCTGCTGGTGATCGGTCCGGTGGCGGCGCTGCTGGCGCTGGCCACCCTGTTGCTCGACACGGTGGTCGTGCACGTCGCGCTGCCGGACGGCGTCGCCGTGACGGCCTGGGCGGACCCGGCCGCGCTGTCGGGCCGGGTGGCCGAGGCGCTGAACGGCGCCGGGCTGTCCGGGCTGTCCGACCTGCCGGGCGTGTTCGCCCCGCTCGGACTGGTGGCCGGTCAGGGGGTGCCCGCCGCGCTGCTGGCCTTCGTCCTGCTCACCGTGGCGGCGGGCTGGACCGGGCTGTTGACCGCCTCGCTGACCCGCGGCGCCGCGGCCGGGGTACTGCTGCTGTGCGCGCTGCCACCGCTGCTGGAGTCCGGCGTCGCGCTGCTGCTGCGTCACACCGGAAGGCCGTGGCCGATCCGGGCGGCCGAGCTGCTGCCGTTCCAGTCCGGGATCGAGTCGGCCTACGCCTGGGTGTACGGCGGTGCGCACGGGGCGGTGGCCGGGAGCGTGGCGCTGACCGATCCGGCGCTGCTCGCCGCGGTCGTGGCCCCCGCGGCGCTCCTGCTGCTCGCCGCCCTGCTGGTCCAGGCCCGCCGCCGCGCCCTGTAGCGCCCCACCGCGTGGCGCCGCCCGTGCAGGACCCGGCCGGGCCCTGCGGCTGCCCGGCGGAAGCCGTCCTGCCCGGGTCTTCCAAGATCGACCAGCAGTGACCGCAATGCGCGTTTCTTCCTGATAAGAAGTCAATTATCCAGTCACGGTCGATCACCCTTTCGTGTGCTTTTCACGAGAATTCTCAAGCCACGCCTGCCGATCGCCGACAAAGGAGGCGTGAGTACCCTTGCGCACCCCACCATGACCCCCGCCCGTTCCGCCGAAGGGCCGATCCACGGCCCCGGCGACCTGGACCGCTTCTCGTACGCCGACCGGCCGACTCCGCCGGCGCCCCGCTGGGAGGGCGCCGAGTCCGACATCGCCCGGGTCGGTCGCAAGACCACCAGCAGCCGCGGTCGCGGCCTGCACGGCCAGCTGGTCCAGCAGCTCGGCCAGATGATCGTCTCCGGCGACCTCGGCGCCGACCGCCCGCTGGTGCCCGAGGAGATCGGTCAGCGCTTCGAGGTCTCCAGGACCGTCGTCCGCGAGTCGCTGCGCGTGCTGGAGGCCAAGGGCCTGGTCAGCGCCCGGCCGAACGTCGGCACCCGGGTCCGCCCGGTCGGCGACTGGAACCTGTTGGACCCGGACATCATCGAGTGGCGCGCCTTCGGACCGCAGCGGGACGAGCAGCGCCGGGAACTGTTCGAGCTCCGCTGGGCGATCGAGCCGCTGGCCGCCCGGCTCGCCGCCGGCCACGGCCGTGAGGACGTCCAGCAGCGCCTGGTCGAGCTGGTCGAGATCATGGGTCACGCCGCCTCCCAGGCCGACCTCTCCACCTACACCCGGGCCGACGCCGAGCTGCACGGCCTGATCCTCCAGCTGGCCGGAAACCGGATGCTCGAGCACCTGTCCGGGATCGTCGCCTGCGCGCTGCAGGTCTCCGGTGGCCCGGCGATCTCCTGCGAGCGGCCCTCCGAGTCCTCGGTCGGCCTGCACGCCCGGCTGGTGGACGCGCTGGGCGCCGGCGACGGCACCGCGGGCGAGGCCGCGATGAGGGCGCTGCTCACCGTGCATCCCGAGATCGAGCCGTCCGTCCCCGCGCCCAGGGAGCACTGAACGGGCTGTTCTCCACGAGCGGAGGCGCCGGATGGCGGCGGCCCGCTCCCGCCAGGGCCCTCCGACCGCACCGCGCGGCGCAGCCGGGGGGCCTCCGCATGCCGTCACCCGCCCGTCCGCCGCCCGGTGCCGGTGTCGGAGCCGGAGCCGGGATCGAGGCCGGGGTCGAGGCCGAGGGGCCCTTCGGGGCGTCCCGTCGAAAGGCGGGCCCGGGAAAGCCGCGGTGAGAGGCGGGCCCATTTTCGGGCCTGCTCATGACAATAGTTCGCTCCGCGAGTGCGCGATGATGGAAGCGGCCCCCGGTCGCGGGCGCCGGATGGTGTGACCCGCGACACGAAGGCCATGCGTAACACTTGACGAGTAGCAGCGATGTGTCCTGAGCGGAAGCAGCTCCGGAATACTCCAACATGTCAGAATGCTGTGTTGGTCCGCGGCGCTGCTGCCGTCCTGCAAACCCAGTCCTCAAACCCGAGTCGGTCGGAATCGACACCGCGCGTCCGGCGCGCGATCTCCTTCCCCGCCCGCTCGGGCGGCCGGTACGGGTTCGAGTCCACTCATCGTCCGAGAGGTTGTTCGTGTCGGCCAGCACATCCCGTTCGCTTCCCCCCGAGATCGCCGAGTCCGCGGCTCTGCTGGCGCTCATCGAGCGGGGCAAGGCCCAGGGGCAGATCGCCGGTGACGACGTGCGCCAGGCGTTCGAGGCGGACCAGATCCCGGTCACCAAGTGGAAGAACGTCATGCGCAGCCTCAATCAGGTGCTGATTGAGGAGGGCGTGGACCTCATGGTCAGCGCGGCCGAACCGGCCGGCGCCAAGCGCAAGAGCGTTGCCGCCAAGAGCCCCACCAAGCGCACCGCCACCAAGGCTGTCACCACCCGGACCCCGGCCGCCCCGTCGGCCCCGACCAAGCCGCCGGTGCGGATCGCCCCCGGCGCCCCCGTCGCGGCTCCGGCCGTCGCCGCCGCCGCGGCCCCGGCTCCCACCGTCTCCGCCGAGATCACCGCCGAGGCGACGACCGGCGTCGTCGCCGAGGTGAAGTCGGCCGCGAAGAAGGCCGCCCCGGCCAAGAAGGCCGCGGCCAAGAAGACCGCCGCGCCCGCCAAGAAGACCGCCGCCAAGAAGACGGCCGCCGGCAAGGGTGCCAAGGGCGACGAGGAGCTGCTCGGCGAGGAGGAGCTGCTCGAGGACGTCGCTCTGCCCGGCGACAAGGCCGAGGCCGAGGGCACCGGTCCGGAGGAGGAGTCGGAGGGCTTCGTCCTCTCCGACGACGACGAGGACGACGCGCCGGCCCAGCAGGTCGCCGTCGCCGGCGCCACCGCCGACCCGGTCAAGGACTACCTGAAGCAGATCGGCAAGGTCCCGCTGCTCAACGCCGAGCAGGAGGTCGAGCTCGCCAAGCGCATCGAGGCCGGCCTGTTCGCCGAGGACAAGCTCTCGGCCGCCGACAAGCTCGCCCCGAAGCTCAAGCGCGAGCTGGAGATCATCGCCGAGGACGGCCGCCGGGCCAAGAACCACCTGCTGGAGGCCAACCTCCGCCTGGTGGTCTCGCTGGCCAAGCGCTACACCGGTCGCGGCATGCTCTTCCTGGACCTGATCCAGGAGGGCAACCTCGGTCTGATCCGTGCGGTCGAGAAGTTCGACTACACCAAGGGCTACAAGTTCTCGACCTACGCCACCTGGTGGATCCGCCAGGCGATCACCCGCGCCATGGCCGACCAGGCCCGCACCATCCGCATCCCGGTGCACATGGTCGAGGTCATCAACAAGCTGGCCCGCGTCCAGCGCCAGATGCTCCAGGACCTGGGCCGCGAGCCCACCCCGGAGGAGCTGGCCAAGGAACTCGACATGACCCCCGAGAAGGTCATCGAGGTCCAGAAGTACGGTCGCGAGCCGATCTCCCTGCACACCCCGCTGGGCGAGGACGGCGACAGCGAGTTCGGTGACCTGATCGAGGACTCCGAGGCGGTCGTCCCGGCCGACGCGGTCTCGTTCACCCTGCTCCAGGAGCAGCTGCACTCGGTGCTGGACACCCTGTCCGAGCGCGAGGCGGGCGTGGTCTCGATGCGCTTCGGCCTGACCGACGGCCAGCCGAAGACGCTGGACGAGATCGGCAAGGTGTACGGGGTCACCCGTGAGCGCATCCGCCAGATCGAGTCGAAGACCATGTCGAAGCTGCGCCACCCGTCGCGCTCCCAGGTGCTGCGCGACTACCTGGACTGATCGACGGCAGTCGTTCCACACCGTTCCGCACGAAGGCCCGGAGCCGCACGGCTCCGGGCCTTCGTGGCTGCCCGGGCCGGGTGCGTCAGCGTCCGGGTGGTGGTTGTCCCTCGTCCGGGTGGCGGGGCGGCGGGAAGCGGTCGCACCGTGTAGCCGGTCACCTACGCTGTGCCGGTTGCCTGCTTCCGAGCCCCCTGGAGTCACGGTGCCGACCGAGCCGGACCGCACTGACCTGCCGACGCCCACCCCGTCCCCGGCGGACCTCTCCGACCGGGCCGATCCGGCCGCAGTCCGGGCGGGCCGCCGCCGCAGGGCCGCCGTGCTGGCGCTGATCGCCGCGGTGCCCGTCCCGCTGGTCGCCGTCGGCACCGCGGCGCCGGCCGAGGCGCAGCGCCGGGTGGTCGGCGGGACCGCGGCGAGCACCGCGGACCACCCATGGATCGTGGCGCTGTCCAGTCGCCAGCAGTTCGGCGGCGGCCGTTCCGGCCAGTTCTGCGGGGGCGCGCTGGTCACCCCGACCAAGGTGGTGACGGCCGCGCACTGCTTCTACGACGAGTCCAGGGGCCGGGTGGAGCGGCCGGGCCTCAAGGTGATCGTCGGCCGGGACGACATGCGGAGCACGGCCGGCCGCGAGGTGGCGGTGCGGTCGGTCTGGATCCATCCCGACTACTCCTTCGCCGCCAACATGAACGACGTCGCGGTGCTCACCCTCGCCGAGTCCCAGGGAGCCCGGCCGGTGGTCGGACTGGTCGGCCAGGGCGAGACGGCACCGTACGCGGCCGGGACCACGACGCACGTGTACGGCTGGGGCGACACCACCGGGCGGGGTGACTACTCGCCCACGCTGCGTGTGGTGTCCGTGCCGATCGTGCCGGACCGCACCTGCGCGCAGGCCTACCCGGGAGGGCCGGACGGAAGGTTCGACGCCCGGGGCATGGTCTGCGCGAGCGAGGAGCGGGGCGGAAAGGACGCCTGCCAGGGCGACAGCGGCGGCCCGATGATTGTCGACGGTCGGCTGGTCGGCCTGGTGTCCTGGGGGACGGGGTGCGCCGAGGCGGCCCACCCCGGCGTCTACACCAGGGTGTCCTCGGTCGCGGACGCGGTGCGCGCGGTCCTGTGACCGCCCGCGGACGCGGTGTCGTGTCCGGCGCCATGACCCTCGCCGTGGGTGAGCGGCCGATCACCTGCCGGCGCCGGAATCTGACACCGCGTCGGCTTCACCGCCCGTGCGAGCCGGGCCGTCGGTGGGCCCGGGAAGGCGTGCCGGGTACAGCAGAGCCGGGCGGTCGGCCCCCGAAGGGGTCGGCCGCCCGGCTCACCGGTCGCGCGCGGTGCGCGACCGGACACAGCACGACGCCGGCTGCTGGTTTTGGCGCCCGGGATCAGCGCTCTTCGTCTGCGGCCGTGGCAGCGGTCGTGGTCAGACGGCCGCTCTCGTCCTGTATCTCCACGGCGATCTTCTTGAGCTCGGGCTCGAACTTCCGGCCGTGGTGGGCGCAGAAGAGCAGCTCTCCGCCGCTGGCGAGTACGACGCGCAGGTAGGCCTGGGCGCCGCAGCGGTCGCAGCGGTCAGCCGCGGTGAGCGGGCTCGCAGGGGTCAGAACAGTAGTCACGTCGCCTCTTCTCTAGCTCGACGAGCTGTCGTACCAGGGTCAACATCCAACCAGGCCGAAAACGTTCCCGCTCGTGGCTTTTCTTCTCTGAGGATTCTGCTGCGTTGATGAGGACGTGCCCCGGGCGTCGGTGGTTCATGCGTGCCGAAATCCCGGGATCCGCCCGCCGCTCGAACGCCCGATCGGGATCGGGTGCGGCGTCCGCGTAGCATAATCCTCTGCCGGGTTGGAGCATAAGCCCCGCCCCGGGCCCCGGTAGCCTGCATAACGGCAGTTCCGGAGCCTGCACCGGGCCCCACGATCCGCCAGGACCGGTGGTACCGGGAGGAGATGGCGCCCCCGGGGCCCGCGCCCGGGTGCGGTGCTTGTTCGCGCAGCGCGTACAAGCTGCGCGGGGCCGGCCCGTCGTGCTGCGCACCCGGTGCAGGGGATCGGGCACGCAGGGCGACGGGTGTCGGTGCGGCGTGCTGCACTGGCGTTTGGTCCGGATGCGTCCGGATGTGACCGATGAGACAGAACTTCACTGAGGAGAGTGCCGCGTGAGTGCCGAAACGACCGTGCCGTCCGCGCTGCTGGCCGGCGACGACGGTTCCAACTACACCGCGCGGCACCTGCTCGTCCTGGAGGGCCTGGAGGCGGTCCGCAAGCGCCCGGGCATGTACATCGGCTCGACCGACAGCCGCGGCCTGATGCACTGCCTCTGGGAGATCATCGACAACTCCGTCGACGAGGCGCTCGGCGGCTACTGCGACCGCATCGACGTCGTGCTGCACCCCGACTCCTCGGTCGAGGTCCGGGACAACGGGCGCGGCATCCCGGTCGACGTCGAGCCCAAGACCGGGCTGTCCGGCGTCGAGGTCGTGATGACCAAGCTGCACGCCGGCGGCAAGTTCGGCGGCGGCTCCTACGCGGCCTCCGGCGGTCTGCACGGTGTCGGCGCCTCGGTCGTCAACGCGCTCTCCGCCCGCCTCGACGTCGAGGTCGACCGCGGCGGGCACACCCACGCGATCAGCTTCCGCCGCGGCACTCCCGGCATCTTCACCGAGACCAGCCCGGACGCGCCCTTCGAGCCGGGCAACGGCCTGACCAAGGCCCGCAGGGTGCCCAAGACCCGCACCGGCACCAGGATCCGCTACTGGGCCGACCGGCAGATCTTCCTCAAGGACGCCAAGCTCTCCCTGGAGACGCTGCACAGCCGCGCCCGGCAGACCGCCTTCCTGGTCCCCGGGCTGACCATCGTGGTGCGTGACGAGCGCCTCACCGAGAGCGACCAGATCGAGGAGTCGGTCTTCCGCTACGACGGCGGCATCGCCGAGTTCTGCGAGTTCCTGGCCCCCGACAAGCCGGTCTGCGACGTGCTGCGGCTGCGCGGCGAGGGCACCTTCAAGGAGACCGTGCCGGTCCTGGACGACCTCGGCCACATGACCCCCACCGAGGTCACCCGCACCCTCGGCGTGGACATCGCGCTGCGCTGGGGCGCCGGTTACGACACCACCCTGCGCTCCTTCGTCAACATCATCGCCACCCCCAAGGGCGGCACCCACGTCACCGGTTTCGAGCGCTCGCTGGCCAAGACGGTCAACGAGGCGCTGCGCGCGAGCAAGCTGCTGCGCGTGGCCGAGGACGACATCACCAAGGACGACGCCACCGAGGGCCTCACCGCGGTGGTCACCGTCCGGCTCGCCGAGCCGCAGTTCGAGGGCCAGACCAAGGAGGTGCTCGGCACCTCGGCGGCCAACCGGATCGTCGCCGCCGTCGTCGCCAAGGAGCTCAAGGCCTTCCTCACCTCGGCCAAGAAGGACCAGAAGCTCCAGGCCAGGGCCGTGCTGGACAAGGTCGTCGCGGCCGCCCGCACCCGGGTCGCCGCCCGGCAGCACAAGGAAGCCCAGCGCCGGAAGACCGCGCTGGAGACCAGCTCGCTGCCCGCCAAGCTGGCCGACTGCCGCAGCGACGACGTCGACCGCAGCGAACTGTTCATCGTCGAGGGGGACTCCGCGCTCGGCACCGCCAAGCTCGCCCGCAACTCCGAGTTCCAGGCGCTGCTGCCGATCCGCGGCAAGATCCTCAACGTCCAGAAGGCCTCGGTGAGCGACATGCTCAAGAACGCCGAGTGCGCCGCGATCATCCAGGTGATAGGGGCCGGTTCGGGCCGCACCTTCGACATCGACCAGGCCCGCTACGGCCGGGTCATCTTCATGGCCGACGCCGACGTCGACGGCTCGCACATCCGCACTCTGCTGCTCACCCTCTTCCACCGCTACATGCGGCCGATGGTCGAGCAGGGCCGGGTCTTCGCCGCCGTGCCGCCGCTGCACCGGATCGAGCTCACCAACCCCAAGCGCGGCCAGGAGAAGTACCACTACACCTACTCCGACTCCGAACTGCGCTCCACGCTGCTGGAGTTCCAGCGCAAGGGGCAGCGCTGGAAGGAGCCGGTGCAGCGCTACAAGGGTCTGGGCGAGATGGACGCCGACCAGCTGGCCGAGACCACCATGGACCCGCGCCACCGCACGCTGCGCCGGATCAACCTGGGCGACCTGGAGCAGGCCGAGAGGATCTTCGACCTGCTGATGGGCAACGACGTCGCCCCGCGCAAGGAGTTCATCGTGGACTCGGCGGCCACCCTGGACCGCTCGCGCTGCCGGGGGGAGGTCGCCGGTCCGGTCAGGTCACCGCGACACCGGCGAGCACCCCCAGCGTGGTGGTCACCGCGGCGGCCGCGAAGGCGATCAGCAGCGAGGTGCGCATGCCGTACAGCAGCTGGG